>NZ_MCHY01000006.1:0-300000 GCF_003609605.1 Ammoniphilus oxalaticus
AGGAGAATCTCCGCTTAATTCCTTGGAATCCTCGATTCCCATGAGCATGTCGCCGGATTTCGTTCGCTTTCCCATTTTAGCAGGAGAATCTCCGCCTCCTACCGTCCATACAGTGGACTTAATCGCAATTTAAATAAAAGACGCTCGGCCCAGGTAGGTTGTCGGTTTGAATTTGTTCGTGTCGGCGCTTCAGGTTCAACTATGTCATCTTCAACCTCAATATCTGTCGGGTCGGAGGCGATCTGCAACGCCTTGGATACATCGATTAAACCATAGCCGTATTCATCATCCCTGCCAGCTCCAGTCACCTTTTGCGCGGATTGTTGGATGATCTTGCGTACTTGTTCATTTTTTAGACGCGGTTCAACTGACAAAATTAAGCCAGCGAGCCCGGCAACATGCGGACAGGCCATTGATGTGCCTGAGAGCGCCGCGTATTCGTTATATAGATAAGCGCTTGGGATGTCGACGCCTGGGGCGGCAATTTCCACGGTACCTCCATAGTTGGAAAATTCCGCTCGACGCGCTTGCTGATCCACAGCGGCAACACTGATGACCTCAGGATAAGCAGCCGGATAGCTTGGTTGGTTGCTGTTATCGTTTCCAGACGCGGCGACAAGCACAATCCCTTTACTGTGGGCATAGCGAATCGAGTCTAACAAAATTCCTGATGGATGATAATTTCCGACGCTCATATTGATCACTTTTGCCCCGTGATCGGCAGCCCATCGAATGCCGCGCGCGATGTCAAAGGAAGTGCCCGTTCCTTCCGAGCCAATCGCTTTGATCGGCATAATTTTATTGTTCCAGCTGACCCCCGCGATACCTAGGTTGTTGTTCGTAGAAGCAGCAATGATCCCGGCCACATGGGAGCCGTGTCCGTTGTCATCCATCGGATCGTTTTGGCCCGTTAGCACATTGTAACCTTTCACAAGCTGCCCTTGGAAATCCTGATGTTTTAAGTCGATGCCTGTATCGATGACAGCGATGATCACTTCTTCACTTCCGCGCGAAATGTCCCACGCTTTTTCCATGTTAATCATCGGCAGGTTCCACTGGTAACGTGTATAAAGCGGATCATTGGGCAGCAATCCTGTCGGGAAATCATTCGGCAATAGAAGAAAATTTGGTTCAGCAAATTCGACATCGTCGCGGCCGTTAAAGTAATTGATTAAATCGGTTTTACTTTTTGTCTTCGATTTAAAGATCCAGTAGTTGTCCCACTGACGTTTTACTTTGCCGTTGATTTGTTGCTTAATTTCGTCCAGTTCCGTCTGATCCGGGTTTTTCACGAACTTTACGGTCACTTCTCGTTTAATCGCGTGACTTTTTTCATTTTCGTTATGGTGAATCGTCATAATATGTGGACTGTGATTTAAACTTTCCACGGTCTGGCGGACTTGATTAATGTAATTGATTTTCTCAGGAATGTTAATCGGTCCATCTTTCTTTTGTTGAACGGAAAGCTGGCGTTGTCCAGGTGTCGCATAGTTCCACGCGGGTGAGACGGCAACGATTGTTAGCATTAAGGCTGTAAAAAAGATCATGAAAGGGCGCAACAAACATTCACCTCCACTTTACTGTCCATCTTGTCTTAGGATGAGGTAAACGATGCTT
The DNA here is from genome assembly GCF_003609605.1 of Ammoniphilus oxalaticus. Taxonomy (NCBI): domain Bacteria; kingdom Bacillati; phylum Bacillota; class Bacilli; order Caryophanales; family Paenibacillaceae; genus Ammoniphilus; species Ammoniphilus oxalaticus. The sequence continues at coordinate 1,618 of NZ_MCHY01000006.1, forward strand.
TTTCATAAAGGAGTTTGCTGCCAATTGAATATCTCATGACCGTGGTCGCGATTGTTTGCGCCTATATAATAAAAAAACAGCCTCTCTGCAGTTAAGCAGAAAGACTGTTTTAATTTTTAGGAACAAGTGTATGCAACGTAATTTCCGGTTTGGAACGCAAGCGGATGTTAAACCCGGTTTGCCCTAAGCCTTCACTTATATAAAAAGCTTTATTTTCATGGTAATGCAATCCTTTGATCATCTTCATTCTTGGAAGTTTCCCCATTTTAACGAGATGATACGCTTTGGGGTAATGAATTTGTCCGCCATGAAAATGACCGCTAAGTAAATAGTGATAATGATATTCCCTCATTTTGAGCACAATATTAGGGTCGTGTGTCAAAACGAGATTGAGCCCTTGGCAGCAAACGCCTGTAAACGATTTTTCAACGCGACTGCGGCCGGAATGATTGTCATCGATTCCAATGATATTGATCTTTTTGCCCATATGTTCAATTTGGATGTGTTCATTGAATAACAAGTGACAACCCCGTCGTTCGAGTTCTTCAGTCAGACGGAAAAAGTCTTTGGCCTTTAAAACATAATCATGGTTTCCAAAAACAACATAAATGCCGTGTTGCGTTGGAATTTCCTTTAATTTGTCAATGTAATTTAAAAATTTAGGGATGCTTCTCGCGCGATCTAAGTAATCCCCCGTTAAAGCGATCAAGTCAATGTCTTCGTGTTCGAGTTTTTCGACCAAATGGGACGGTGAGATTGATAAATTTTCCATGTGTAAATCGGACAGATGCAGCACATGAAGTTGAGCATCCCAATCCTTTTCATGTATAGGAAGGGTGACACGCGTAAAAACAGCTTTCCTTGTGTTCCAATGAGCGTAAAAGAGACCGAAACCTAGCGCAATAAAGCAGATGACATAAACCATTATAGAGCCTCACTCTTTCTATACACTTAGATAACTCTATTATATAAGAGATGCCCCTTTTCTTGAAGCCTAAATAAATGGAATTTGCCTGATTGTAACAATTTATTTTATTAAAGGAAAAGATCGCTTGATAAATAGCGTTCGCCCGTATCTGGAGCAATGCAGACGACACGACTTCCTGCCCCGAGTTCTCGGGCGACAAGCAGCGCGGCGTAGGCGGCGGCTCCAGCCGAAGGACCGACAAGGATGCCTTCTTTGCTTGCCAAATCGCGTGTCGTTCTGATCGCGTCCTCATCGCTAATTTGAAAAATGCGATCATAAATTTCAACATTTAAAATTTCTGGAATAAAGCCGGGGCTCGTTCCGACCAGCTTATGCGAGCCAGGCTCACCGCCCGATAGAACAGGAGATCCCTTCGGTTCAACAACATAAACGTTAATGCCTGGAATCATTTCTTTCAACACCTCGCCTGTTCCCGTCAATGTCCCGCCCGTTCCCGCCGTGGCGACAAAAGCATCGAGTTTACCTGATGTTTGTTCGATAATTTCTAATGCGGTTGTTTGGCGGTGGATTTCTGGGTTGGCTGCGTTTAAAAATTGTTGCGGCATGAAACTGTTGGGAATTTCGCGGACCAATTCCTCGGCCTTGCGGATCGAGCCAGGCATGCGTTCGTCCCCAGGCGTTAACACGACCTCGGCTCCATACGCTTTTAAAATATTAATTCTTTCTTTCGTCATCGTATCGGGCATGACCAAAATCGCTTTATACCCGCGGGCCGCCGCATTCATTGCTAATCCGATTCCTGTATTTCCACTCGTTGGTTCAATAATTGTACTGCCAGGTTTGAGTAGCCCCGCCTGTTCAGCGACAACAATCATGTGATAAGCGGCTCGATCTTTGACGCTTCCGCTTGGATTAAATTTTTCTAACTTGATAAGCACCTCTCCGTCCGCAGGTCCGACTAATCGATTCAAGCGAACGATCGGTGTGCGTCCAATTAACTCAGAAATACTTTGCGCAACACGCATTTGAAACCCTCCTATCTTCCTATTTCAATCTCTCCAGTCCCCTGTTTGAAGGGGCAAGTCTGGGGTGTGAAAATTAATTCCTATTGAATTAGTATGGTTTAAATAACATCATACGGATTTTGCTCCGCGCTTGTCAATTAAAAAATGAGTGTCGTAAGAAAGAAAAAAGAAGGAATTTATCGATTTATGGCGAAAGTTCTAACTATTAACTAATTATACAAAGGCGTCCAACAAGTGACGTTTAAGAAGTAGAATAGATAAGGTGGGCCATATAAACGATGGAAGAACATCAAAATAAAATGACATCGGATCTTCACATTACGATGAATATAATTCGCGCGATGTACAAGATCATGGAAGAGGATTGGACGAGGCAAGCAAAACGATATGACTTGACTTCTCCGCAACAACATCTTCTCTCGGTTTTGCATTTTCATGATGGGAGCACGATTACTGAAATAGCCAACCTAGGGCTATGGCACATTTCAACCGCGATGCATTTAATTGACAGAGTCGAAGAGAAGGGCCTCGTTCGCAAAGAACGGCTCCGTCACGATAAGCGGGCTTCACGGGTGTTCCTCACGGAAAAAGGACAGGGGCTCCGTGAAAAAATGGCTCATGAGGATCTGGTTCAAAGTCGGTTGCTCGCGGCGGTGATTAAAAAGCGAGATGAACATGGGTTTGCGTTAGGCAGCTTGAGGGACTTTGGGTTAGCGGTAGCTCAGGAGCTGTACGGGAAGGGATATGTTGACTATCTTGAAAAGTCCTCGCGGATGATCGATGCGGAATTGGCGCAACAACTTGAAGTAAATAAAAAATAGAATTAGGGGTACTCCTCAAAAAGTACCCCCGTTGCTTTACGCTGTTTTGGTTAATTGTCCAATTCGTTGCTCTATTTCGTACATAATGAAACAAATGGAAGCATACGATTTCTTGTTCTTTGCTTGGTGGAAAAGTTTCACCGCTTTTTTAGGATTCCCCTTGGCCGCTTCGATTTCCGCTCGGCAGGTGAGCAAGGTCGGCGAGCTCTCTTTTTCCATTCGAGATAATTGAGAAAACGCCTCAATCGCTTGACCGACTTCGCCAATTCGGGCGAAATTGCAAGAAATCAAGGCAAGGATATGCGGGGTTGAAGGCGCCTTTTCATAAAGACGCAACGCAATTTCGAGTGATTCTCGGTGGCTGCCTTTGTAATATAGAAGCCAGGAAAGATGGTTGAAAAAGAAGTTGCGAATGACTCGGTTTTGCATGCCGTGTGATTTGAGCACTTGTTGAATTCCTTCTAACAGATACTTCTCTGCATCGTCATACGCCCCATCCATCATTTCGCATGTGGCTTTATCCAATAAACCGACCGCTGTTTTGTTCTTCTTATACGATCGCAGCAATAGTTTATTAACGAGTTTCGGGCGCTGTTTAACAAGATAGCAAAAATAATGGTATCGAAAAGGAAAATGAAACCGAATGAAAGCGATCGCTGTCATCGCAATGACACCAATCACAACAGATAAAGGGGATAACTCCAAAAGTCCCATAGCAAAACCTCGCTTATTTTATCATTCTATCATCCAGTATAGCGCATTGTCATTTATATGAAAATGGACCGAACGGGGCTTGGGCGGTTGTTGTAAGCGGCGCCAATCGTGTGGTTTAACTTGGCTAGTTGGCAACTTCATTGTATGCATGGACAAACCAAAACATGTCTGGATCTCTCGTCGACGACTGTTTTCGGCGCGTAGTTTCATATTATAATAAAAAGACAATAAAAAAGAAAAGAAAGTTGGGGTTACGCGGGATGGAACAATTTAAAGAGAGTGTGTATCAATTAATTGTGGAGACATCGACAAATTTACCGCCGGACGTAAGAAGGGCGATTGTGAAGGCGCAGCAACAAGAGGACGCGGGCACTCGAGCCGCATTGTCATTGTCGACGATCGCGGGCAATATTGAGACGGCGGAAGTCAATCAATCTCCGATTTGTCAAGATACAGGGATGCCCACGTTTGAAATTAAAACGCCTGTTGCTACAAACCAGCTAGAAATGAAACAGGTTATTGAAGAGGCGATTGCTCTCGCCACAAAAAACGGAATACTACGGCCCAATTCGGTTGATTCGTTAACAGGGGAAAATACGGGTAACAACTTAGGACCTGGAGCGCCGGTGTTTCACTTTGAACAATGGGAAAAAGACGAAATTGAACTAAGACTCATTTTAAAAGGGGGCGGCTGCGAGAACAAAAACATTCAATATAGTCTGCCTTGTGAGTTGGAAGGCATCGGACGGGCGAGTCGTGATTTGGACGGGATTAGAAAATGTATTTTGCATAGTGTTTATCAAGCGCAAGGACAGGGGTGTTCCGCTGGCTTTATCGGCGTCGGGGTTGGCGGTGATCGAACGACGGGTTACGCGTTGGCAAAAGAACAATTGTTCCGAACGGTCGATGATGTCAATCCAATTGAATCGTTAGCGAAATTAGAAGATTATATTATGGAAAAAGCGAATGAGCTCGGCATTGGCACGATGGGCTTTGGCGGGCAAGCGACTTTATTAGGCTGTAAAGTTGGCGTTTTGAACCGTTTGCCTGCGAGCTTTTTTGTCTCTGTCGCTTACAATTGCTGGGCTTATCGTCGACAAGGAATTACGGTTGATCCGCAATCGGGTTTGATTAAGGCATGGTTGTACAAAGATGGTGAAGTGAAAATGTCGACTGGGACAGACCAGCAGGCTGCCAATGGGCGCGAGCGCAAGGAAGTGATTGAACTAGAAGCGCCGATTACCGAGGAAAAAATTCGTTCATTAGAAGTGGGCGATGTTGTCATGATTAACGGTCCGATGTATACGGGACGCGACGCTTTGCACAAGCACCTGACCGAAAATGATTCGCCTGTTGACCTCAATGGCGGGGTGCTTTATCATTGCGGCCCTGTGATGTTGAAAGATGACAAGGACGAGTGGCAAGTGAAGGCGGCGGGTCCAACGACGAGTATTCGCGAGGAGCCATACCAAGCGGACCTAATTAAGAAATTTGGCATCCGCGCTGTGATTGGCAAAGGCGGGATGGGGGCGAGAACGCTTGCGGCGCTTAAAGAACATGGCGGTGTTTATTTGAATGCGATCGGCGGCGCGGCGCAGTATTATGCTCAATGTATCGAAAAAGTGGAAGGTGTCGATTTCCTTGAATTCGGAATCCCAGAAGCGATGTGGCATTTGCGTGTGAAAGGATTTACAGCGATTGTGACAATGGATGCCAATGGCAACAGTCTACACGCGGATGTGGAAAAGAGTTCACTCGAAAAACTAGCTGATTTAAGAGATCCCGTCTTTTAAGTTTTATGATGTCTAGAAAGTTGGCGCGGACCGACTTTCTAGACATCTTTTTAATTTGAATGGCGGGCTGTTTATTGTTGCTTCAATTGTTCTTGGGCGAGTCGGACCATTTCTTTGACCATCGAACCGCCAATTTTACCGCCGATCTTCCCAGCGTCTTTTGACTCAAGGTGTCCGTTGTACCCTTTTTGCAAGGGAATCCCTAAACTTTGCGCCACTTCGTATTTCAACTCTGCCGGGTTGTCCGTTTGATAACCTTCTTTTTTCATGACATTCGTTTTAAAACGATCCATCGCTTGGCGGGCCTTGGGAACAAGTAACCGATTGCGTGAAGCCATCTATGCATCCCTCCTTGTCAGCAAGCTTATCTGTAGTTTGTCCTATTCTGGCTAAAATCCAAATTGGCGACAGATTGAAATTAACGGGAAGGAATGGGATACTATATTATGGGAAAAGATTCCGAAATGGAGGAATGACGAGTGGATTGGCAAATGGATTTATTTAAAACGTTAACAGAAGCGCCAGGAGCTCCAGGTTTTGAGGGGCCGGTTCGCGAAATTATGGAAGAACATTTAACACAGTATTCAGAGAAACTGATCTATGATAATTTAGGTAGCGTGTTTGGGGTCAAAACGGGGGATGCTTCGGGGCCGCGCATTATGGTGGCGGGTCATATGGATGAGGTTGCGTTCATGGTGAAGCGAATCAATGAACAAGGTTTTATTCAATTTCAAACGCTTGGCGGTTGGTGGAGTCAAGTTCTGTTGGCTCAACGCGTCGAAGTGATGACGGACAATGGACCGTTGCCAGGTGTGATTGGATCGATTCCACCTCACGTGTTGGACGAACAAGCGAGAAGAAAACCGATGCAAATAAACAAGATGTTTATCGATATTGGCGCGGATAGTAAAGAACATGCGGAGCAACTCGGAGTCAAACCGGGTCAGCCGATCATTCCCGTTTGTCCGTTTACGGTCATGGCGGACGATCAAAAGCTACTGGCCAAAGCATGGGACAATCGATACGGTTGCGCTTTGAGCATTGAATTGTTAAGAGAGATTCAAAACGTACCTCATCCCAACCTCATTTTCTCTGGAGCGACGGTTCAAGAAGAAGTCGGGTTAAGAGGAGCGGCAACGTCAGCCAATTTGTTGGACCCTGACTTGTTTATCGGTCTCGACGCTAGCGCGGCGGGGGACATTCCTGGTCTGACGGAAGGCATGGGGAAATTAGGCGGCGGCTTACTCATGAGAATCTACGATCGAACAATGATCACTCACCCTGGATTAAGGGATTATGTGATTGATCTGTGTGAGGCGGAAGGAATTAAGTATCAGTTCTTTGTTTCGATGGGCGGGACAGATGCTGGCCGCGTTCACACTTCAGGACAAGGGGTTCCGTCGATTGTGATCGGTATTCCCGCGCGTTACATTCACAGTCATACGTCGATTATTCACAAGGATGATTATGAAGCGGCGAAAAAATTGTTGCTGTCGTTAGTGAAAAAGATGGATCAGACGACGTTGCAACAAATCAAACAAAGGTAGGAATCAAGCGTGCAACATCACCTTTATTTACTTAAAAACGAAGCGAGCGATACGCTTACGACCTATACATACCGATTTGATGATCACACCTTTTCTCCCGCAAATCAAGTGTTGACCCGTCTGTTTAGACAGATGATATTGGCGGTGGAATCGGAGTTGACCCTTTTGGAAGCAGAGTATATAGATCACCAGATGGTTCAGTTGGTCGGTCTGAAGCGCGCTCAGGAAATTTTGGCTTTACTCGGGGCAAACAAACAAAACATCGTTGAAAATAAAAAGGAGAACATCGTGTTAAGCCGCAGCTTCCGCGTCCCCTTAACGGCTGAGGCTCTCCACTATTTTAAACGTATCCAAGATCTTGAAGAATTAAGCGCCTATCGTCTTTGCTCGGATCAGACTGTAAAGGTAGAGGTGTATTTCGCGAAAGAGATGAAGGCCTCATTTACAGGGCAAGAAGAGGAGAGATTCCTTCAATTGATCGCAGATGAATCGCTACCAATTCGGGTGCTTAGTTAAGTTTACGCATTACGTCGCGGCGAAAACGATAGGAAGGACCTGAGTGTTAAAGCTCGGGTCTTCTTTTCGTTCATAGAATGTGATAAACTAGGAAATATGAGTAACGGAATCGAGGGGGGAATAAACAGTGTCGCCAATGACCGCAATCGAAATTCAGCAAAGAGCCATCCAAATGTTACAAGAAGATGCTGATAAAATTTTGAAGCTGATCGAGGTTCAGTTGGACAATCTTACGATGCCTCAATGCCCTCTGTATGAAGAAGTATTGGATACGCAAATGTTTGGCTTATCGAGAGAAATAGACTTTGCTGTCCGTTTGAAGCTCATTCAAGAGGATACAGGAAGAAGAATCCTTTCCGAACTCGAGCGGAAACTATCTAAGCTCAACCGATAAAACCAACGGACGTAGTGAGAATTGAGCGCTCCTTTGTGGAGGGTTTACATATAGACAACAAAAGAGGGAAAGATTCGCTCTTTCCCGTAGGGTAGCTAAAAGTATTTAAACAGAAGTATAAAGTGTAGGGTGACTGTTCATTTCTCCTAGTGTATGGTCCATCTTTAAAAAAAGTGATTTTTGGTCACAATAGAGAAAATGAGACCAATAGGAGGAGTGTGCGTTGACTCAAGCTTTCTTTTGTCCAAATTGCAAAACTAACCGCACCCGTTTTAATTTAATTGAACAAGTTTCGAAATCAGTCAAGGTTGATCCCGCTACAGGCGCGATCGTTGAGACGTATGAGCAACACATTAAGGATCCGTTTCATGCCCCTTATCGGGGACCGAGTCATAAAGTCCAATGCGCGACATGCGGAGTTATTTCTGATGAAGAACTTTTTATCAAAGCCGCGCAAAATTATCCGCGTGGTGAAATATAACGAACTAAAAAAAGAGGCCGTCCCTGTAGAATCGGGAGGAGCCTCTTTTTTTTTTTAATTACAAAAGATATGTTTTCCGATTTTTTTAATCTGCGGTCTTGTCCAAATCCAAGGGGAAGTCGCTGTATCTGGATTAAAGTAGTAAATTGCTTTTCCAGTCGGATCCCAACCATTGATCGCGTCACGCACCGCTTTTTTAGCCGTCTCATTCGGAGTTAGCCAAATTTGTCCATCCGCGACAGCTGTAAAGGCCCTTGGTTCGAAGATGACGCCAGACGGCGTATTTGGAAATGAAGTGTGTTTGACGCGGTTGAGGATTACAGCGGCGACAGCGACCTGACCAATATAGGGTTCCCCGCGCGCTTCACCATACACGGCGTTCGCCATAATTTTGAGATCATTCTCTGAAAGACCATGTGGTTTATATGTTGTTTCGGTTTGAGTCGGTTTTGTCGGAGTGGGAGCGGGGTTTGTATTTCCGCCAGGTTTCCAGTTTTTTGTCGCTTCCCACAACTTTAATTTTGTCTTCGATCCGGCCACACCATCTACCTTCATTCCAAATTGATGTTGAAAATTTCGTAAGGCCCAATACGTGCCAGAACCGAACTTTCCGTCGACCGCCCCTTTATAAAATCCAAGAAATTTTAGCCTTCCTTGTAATTCTAAAACATCCTGACCTGTTGCTCCTTGTTTAATCGTCGCGCTGCTAAAGGTTTCTGTATTATGTACAGTAAACCAGACGCCAACTCCCGTTCCAAGCAAGCCGAGAACGAGTAAAGTGAGTAACATTTTTCTCATGATCAATAGCTCCTCCTATGTTATTAATTCCTAAACGAACGAAAGTAAATAAGTACATCGGTCTTATTTTGAGCGAAAAGGCTGGAAATAATGTATGAACGTCATTTAACAAAATAAGAGGAGTTTAATCGATCTATGGAGAAATAAAATAATAATAGTAAGAAATTCAAAAAATCAGTCCCAATCGCCTAGATTGCAGAATAAACTAGGTAGTAAATAAGGAGGGATAGACTTGGCCGAAATGAAAGATCGCGGGACAGTAAGGATTGCTGATGATGTGGTTGCCGTAATCGCTGCGATCGCGGCGGAAGAAACAGAAGGTGTAGCGAGCATGTCTGGCGGGATTGCGCAAGGTTTTGCTCGAAGAGTGAGCGGTAAAAATGTACACCGTGGCGTTCATGTCAAAGTTGACGAAGTGGAAGCAAGGATCAATCTTCACGTTATTTTAAATTACGGTGTGAAAATGGACCAAGTCTGTAAAGATTTGCAGTACCGCGTCAAGGAAGCCGTAGAAATGATGACTGGATTGCAACTCGTGGAGGTAAATGTCAAGGTCGAGGGGATTGAATTAAAGGACGACAGTCCCACGCCTCAACCACTTGTTTCTTCTCGTGTCAGGTAATGGGATGAATGAACAAATAGATTGGGGATCTAGCGGGAGTTTCGCCGCTTAATTTGTATGGTTGCCTTAGGATCTCGGGATTTACGGCAATCCAGTGGTAGTTCGGCGCATTTAACAGGAGAAACTCCGCTTAATTTGTATGGTTGCCTTAGGATCTTGGGATTTACGGCGATCCAGTGGTAGTTCGACGCATTTAACAGGAGAAACTCCGCTTAATTTGGTCTGATGTCGGTCGCCTGCCATCTCTCCCAAAGCTATCCATAAAAAGTAGGCATAGGAAAACAAAACGTTTTCCTATGCCTACTTAGTTTGCGCTTCCGAAAAGACGCCATTCTATTTTAATGACTCAATTTACGCAATTGTTGTTCTTGTCGTTGGGCTCGTTTCTTAAACGTTTCCCTTGAAATACTGAGCACAATTCCCATGCTTGTCATAAAAACAAGCAATGAGGAGCCGCCATAACTAACAAACGGAAGCGGGACGCCAGTAATCGGCATGGAACCGGTCACTCCGCCGATATTGATAATAGCTTGGATGCCGATCATGCTTACAACTCCAATCCCAACCAATAAGCCGAATGTATCTTCACATCTTAAGGTAATAAGGATGATGCGCCATAGAAAGAGGACGAAAAACAGAATGAACAAAGCGCATCCAAAAAAACCAATTTCCTCAGCGATAACGGAAAAAATAAAGTCTGTTTGCGGATACGGTAAGTAAAGGTATTTCTGAATGCTCTTCCCAAAACCTGCCCCGGAGAGTCCGCCATTGGCGATCGCATAGAAGGATTGAATGAGATGATAACCTTGTTCAAGTCCGTTCATCCCATCGTTCCAAGGATTAATAAAAGTTTTGATTCTCGCCAGTCGATAGGGGGCGGCGACGGCAAAAATAATCAACGCAACGGAAGCGACCCCGCACAACATGCCGAGATGTTTCAGGTGGGCGCCGCCTGAAAACATGATAACGACAGCCGTGAACAAAATAATCGAGGTTGTCCCGAGATCTGGCTGAAGCATAACCATGCCGCAAAAGGCAGTTGTCGCGATGAGGGCAGGAGCAAGTCCTTGTTTCCACATGCGAAACCGATCCCCTTTTTTGGCGATCAGGCCAGCTAAGTAAATAATCAATCCCAGTTTTGCAAATTCTGCGGGCTGAATGGAAAAAGATTTCCCGATCCCTAACCAACTTCGCGCCCCATTAATCTTCATCCCCAACGGCGTAAACAAAAGAAGGAGGAGAATGAAGGAGCCAATAGCGATCGTTGGAAATTTCTGTTTATAGACGGTGTACGGAATGTTCATCGTGAATAGCATGGCAATAAAGCCAAGTATGGCCCAAATCGCTTGTTTTTTTACAAAATAGAGACTGTCATTATTATAATCGGGGTTGTAGTAGGCTAGTATGTAACTAGAACTAAAAACCATAAGAATGCCAAATCCAACTAATGCTAAGGTCATGAACAATAGAAGGAAATCCGGTGATCCTCTACGTCGCTCCATATTGATCCTCTCCCAAGATTAGAATAGGCCGCCGGGTTGACGGCAGCCTAAATTGTTAAGCATCCTACGCTAATTTTGCTTTCACATCTGAAAGCTTTTTTTTAGCCGCTTCCAAAATCGCGGCAGGGATTTCCGCTTGATAGTCGATGCCGTGTGGAAAAAGGTGTTTCCCGATGTGCGGTTCTTCAAGTTGTAAAATGGCTTCAGGGTGCAAATCCCCGCCGTCAACAACATGTCCCCGAATACGCAAGTAGTAAACAGCATTTGTCGTCCGATCATCATATTTAAAATCGTATGTAGCGTGATCATAATCCCAAGTTGCATCGCTTATAAAGCCAGCGTTCTTCAAAACGTGGTCTAAATGAGCCAAATTAATTTTTAGCTCAGAAAAACTCATCTCTAATAGCATTTCGCTTCCCACTCCTTGATAGAATTGTCATTATTAAGTACTTCTATCATGATATTATGTTTTCCTGCTGGGCGCAATGTAAATTTAACGTTGCGACGCGAGGAAGAGGATGAATGAATGTCTTTTGTTTAGGAAAACCTACATATGATCACGCAATTCAAGGAGGGCTTGGGATGGCGAATACAATTCGTAATATTATGACGACAGATGTCGAATGTGTCACATTGCTAGACAACGTGTATGAAGTGGCTTGTAAAATGCGCGACCACGATGTTGGGATCGTTCCGGTTGTGGATGATCAACAAAATTGTATCGGCGTAATTACGGACCGAGATATTGTGATCCGCGGGGTTGCCGGTAAACGATCAGGTTCGAGCGCGGTTGAACAAGTGATGAGCGAAACTTTGATTACGGGGACACCAGAGATGAGTGTCGATGAGGCGGCAAAATTAATGGCTGAAAAACAAATTCGTCGCCTGCCGATTATAGAAAATGGAAAGTTGGCCGGAATTGTTGCAATGGCTGACCTGGCTGTGCGCGATAAATTCGCTGATCAAGCCGGTTATGCGTTAAGCGAAATATCTGAACAACGCGGAGAAGAACATCTCCAATAATGAAGCCCCGATTGGGGCTTTTTCTTTTGCCTCCGTGTCCGTTGTTTTGTGGTGGCGTGTCTGGTCCTCATAACACGCGCGGCGGGGGCCCTTAGAATGGGCCTGTTCCACGCTAATCTTCCTCTAAAAAAAAGACAAAGATGACAAGGACAATAATAATGACCCATAACCAAACATTATCTTCATGAAACCAACGGTATAGACTCAGGGCAGGTTCCCCCTTTCCGCTCCATAATGCTATATCGTATGTTTTTACCTACGAAACGGAGCTTGCGAGAGGCGCCCAATTTAATCCTTCAATCCCTGACGCTGTCAAATACGGGTAGAAAGCAGCATACTTGATCAGGTGGGCTCTTGCATTTATCGAGTAAAGCCAGTAGTATTTTTAGTACTGAAATCAAAGGAGACTATCGACCTTGAGTAGAAAAACAAAAAAGAACGGTAAGAAAAAGTATCGAATTTTTACTCGGTGGTCTTTCATTATTTCGATCTGGACGTTTTTTACGGCTGTTGGCGTGAGCATGATCAGTGAGCTATTGCTTCGAGAAACTTCGCTGTTGCTCGCTATTTTGACTTTGCTATGCATCGTTGTCGTCGGCACTGTGGCTGATGTGGTTGCGGTTGCGATTACGGCGGCGGAACTGAGTCCATTTAATTCAATGGCGGCAAAGAAGGTGTATGGGGCCCGCAAAGGGATTGAAATGATCCAGAACGCGGAGAAATACGCTAACTTTTTTGGCGATGTGGTTGGTGATGTGCTCGGATATGTGGCAGGGATGGCGGGGGCGACATTGGTGTTTCAGATTATTCGTTTAAGCGATCAACTGACGATGCATGAGTCGGTTGTTTCCATTTTGGTCGCTGGCGTTTCAAGCGCGGCAATCGTAGGCAGTAAGGCGGTCGGGAAAAACATTGCTTTACATAATAGTACGGAAATTGTGCTCGGCTTTGGCAAACTACTGACATTCCTTACCGGGGTAAAACCTAAAAAATAACTCCGATGCCGATTACATAAAATAAACCTCCAAAGCGACCCGATCGGCTGGAGGTTTTCGTCTTACTGATCTATTTGATTGGCTTGAATCGCAAGTTTGGTTGCCGGCAATTTTACGACGACCGCGGGATAACTAATCACCGTTAAGGCCATTCCTGTCGGTTTCTGTTCAGAGTAGCTGACGATGATTTTGTCCGAAGACTGTTCTACTTTTTTAATGACAATTTTGTAACCGGCAGAGGGCCGTTGTCCCAATGTAATGATCGCGTACGTATGATTTTGATGTTGGACCGTGGCGAGTCCTGCCTGCTCTTGATGTTGGCTGATAGCCTGATTAATCGCGTCGTCATACGGGGGATCGACAAGTTCGTAATTCAAATTCGTGACACTTCCTTCCTCTTTTTCAACGCTTTCAGTTGCTTGAACATGGCAACCTGCGAGCAGAAACCCGATGGCGCACAATAAAAACCCTTTTTTCCACATTATATAGATATGATTCAACCGCATTTAAAACAACCTCCTTTTAAAGATGAAGCCGTTGTTAAGTAGTATGAATTTTTTTAATAGGGAGTATCCGTGTTAAAATGGGGTGGCGAGGTGTTTTTGGATGAAATTTGCAGAAGTTTTGAAGCAATTATCTGAGCGAGTGATCCAGTCTATTTGTCATCATCATCAGCAAACCGATACAACGTTACATTTTTTATTGGATTCTGATTGGAACAACGCTTATTGGGCAAAAATGTCCGAAGATGAGCGAATAGTGATTGAATATTTTTTACGAGAAAAAGGCAACGATTTGTTAACCTATCGTGAAATAGAACAAGCGTCCCTGCCATTAGGCGCAGTCCGCTTTCGGATTGCTTTAACCAAACTGAGAAGAGCGGGATTAATCTTCACGTTGCGACGGTTGTGGGGGGAGCAGGCCTATGTCATGTCAGAAGAACAGATTGATTTGTTTCGTAGGAAAAGTGTGTCGATTTCAACCGAGTGGAAAAGCAAGCAGCGCCTCTCAGGTCATTTATCATACCATATCCTAGATGATCTGTTACAAGTGTTAAATGTTGTTAGAAAAACGGCGATTGGATTTTCAAAAAGGGGTACCTTACATAAGAGAACGGTGAGCGCTTTATTCCATGGAACAAACATAACCGAGCAGCTGTTGGCCCCCTTTGCCGACGAATTAGAACAGCAATACCCTTTTGCCTTACACGAAGCGATTGCGCTTGATTTGTTAGTTGAACAAGGACTGTTGCAAAAGCAGGGAGAAAACGTGGTGATTGGGGCGGTCGACGAATGGGTCATCGGCAAGGATGCGGAGTTGTCGCGGTGGCTGTTAGCCGAGTTGCTAAAAAAAGCGAAATTTGAGCCAAACCTGGAAATGTTTTATACCCTTATTCAAAGACTCGATTCAGACGAAACGTACAGGTTAGATGCGATTCTTGATTCGATGAATTCATTTGGGCCAGATCGCCAAACCGCCCTGGAAAAGTGTATTCAACCGTTAACCGCATTGGGGTTGATGGAATCGAATATCGAAGAGGGAGTCACCCTTTTTAAATGGCGAACGTACCGTGATCACGAAGCGATTCCCCTCTATATACAACCGAATTTTGAGTTAATGGTTCCCGCCTTTGCCCCGTTTCGCTTGAAATGGAAGTTGCTGCAAATTGCTGAGCTGCAAACGAGCGAGGAAATGTGGGTTTTTAAGATGAGCAAGGAGAGCGTCCAAGCCGCTTTTGAATCTGGAAAAACTGCGGTCCAACTGATTGCTTGGTTGCAACAAGTGAGCGCCGTTCCGATCCCCGAAAATGTGCGATCAGCAGTTGAGCAATGGGAGCAATCGGTTGTCCAAGCCTCGTTTTGGGATGTGAGATTGCTGCGTCTAACCGATGCGACGTTAGCGACCGAATTGAAGCAAATCGAGCCGATCGCCTCGCTTTTATATGAACAAATTGGAGAGCGGGATTTTATTGTGCGAGTGGAGAACGCGGCGTTATTAGGTGAAGAGTTAGAGAAAAGAGGCTATGCGATAGGCCCGATCGTTAATTTATTGGAGCAGCCTACTTTATCCGATCGAGTCACCGCGGACCCGATTTTACCATTGTTTAAAAACAAAGTGGTTGAGCTGGATTATCAAGTGGAGAGCGTGTTTCCCGATTTGGATGACGCCTTGCCTGGGTTGAGGGACTTGCCGCGGATGTGGCTGTCCAACTACGCCCATTATCACGGTTCAACGCTACGAAAATTGATTCAGCAAGCGATTGATTTAGGACTGGAATTAAAATTGGAAGCGGATGGCAATGATCATCGATTGCAGCCTGCCCGTTTAACGAATCAGCATGGATTTTGGAAATTGGTCGCGCGCAAGGAAGACAAGGCTGAGGCCGAGTACGGATTAGAGGAAATCGGGAGGATTCAAATTATCTCTCCCCTTTAAAAAAACAGAGATGGAACGGATTGGACCGTCTGCAATCGTGTGTTTTACGCTATAATAGGGATTGAGGTGAAATTTCAATGGCAATCATTGCTCAGGAAATCGATCGTATGACCGTCCTCTTGCAAGCGCAGGACATAGCAGAAATGATTTTAGCATCTGAAGAGATGAATGAATATATAACGACGAAAGAAGGATTACAAAAAGATCAGCATGCGCAGGAACAAATTCAACAATTTCAAAAGCTAAAAGAAAGCTTTGAGGAAGCGCAACGTTTTGGAACGTATCATCCTGATTACAAACAGATCAATGAGCGCGTTCGTACGATGAGAAGGGAAATCCAATTGATCCCGTCTGTCGGGGCGTTTAGAAAAGCGGAGTCGGCGCTCGAAGAACTACTATATCAAGTGTGCCGCATTATAGCTGACGGTGTGTCAGACGCGATTAAAGTGCCTAGCGACAACCCGCTATACAATTTGGGTGGCGGTTGCGGCTCAAGTGGTGGATGTGGCTCAGGCGGTTCCTGCGGATGCGCGGGCTAGCTTGCGACTTTAGTCGTGAGCTTTTTTTGTAGAGGACTCTTGCCACCGTTCAGAGTGTCATGATACGATTTGACTATGTAATAAATTTTTGTCAAAAGATTTTAACGATTAAATATGGGTCCTTCTGCTGGATTCGAGGACTGGGATGAGGAGGGGATAGAATGGAACAGAGGCGTTTAGGAATTGCGGTCTGGATCAAGAATACGAAGGCAGCGCGGCAGTTAAGACGGTATGGAAATGTGCATTACGTTTCGCGGCGTCTGCGTTATGTAAGCATGTATGTGGATAGTGAACAGATTGACGAAATTATGGCCAAGATCCGCAAACTCGATTTTGTCACTCGCATTGAGCGATCACATCGCCATGAGATCCCCATCGAGTATAAAAATTCAAAACCGGATAAAGCGAAGGAATTCGATTATAAACTAGAGGAACAACGATTAGAACTGGAGCAATCCGAAAATAAACAAGCGATCATCCATTAAGCTTCAATCATTGAAGCTTTTTTGCTTTGGAAAGGAGAGGCAAGGATACAAATGAAACCCGCCAAAAGAGTGAATGAACTCACTTCAGCTATTTTTACAGAAATTAACCGACGAAAACGGGAGGTAGAAGCGACAGGTTTAGCTGTCATTGATCTCGGAATCGGCAGTCCGGATCAACCGCCAAGCCCGAAGCTTGTGGAAGCATTGGTTGAAGCGGTCCGCAATCCGTTGAATTATCGCTACCCCACTTCGGAGGGGATGCATTCCTTTCGTGAGGCGGTTGCCCGCTGGTGTCATTTTCGTTTTGGTCTCGAGCTAGATCCGAGGGACGAGGTGTTGGCTTTAATGGGCTCTCAAGATGGTCTGGCCCACTTGGCTCAGGCTTGGATCGATCCTGGCGATATCGTGTTAGCTCCTGACCCAGGGTATCCGATCTATGCTGCAAGTGTCGCGTTAGCTGGGGGTGAAGTGGTCACGATGCCATTGCGTGAGGAACACCATTATCTGCCTGATTTAGAGGCAATTCCCACGGATGTCTGCGCTCGAGCAAAGTTGATGATCCTTAATTACCCGAACAACCCGTTGGCTGCCACCGCGGACCCTGCATTTTTTGAACGTGTCATCGCTTTTGCAAAAAAGCATCAAATCTTAGTCGCTCACGATTTCGCGTACTCTGAGCTTGCTTTTGACGGGTATCGACCAACAAGTATTCTAGAAGTCGACGGGGCGAAGCAGGTTGCGATTGAATTTAATTCATTGTCAAAAAGCTTTAACATGGCGGGCTGTCGGATTGCTTATGCGATTGGAAGCGCTGAATTGCTAAAACCGTTAGCGGTCGTCAAATCGAATATTGATTATGGTGTGTTCACCGCTGTACAACAGATGGCAGTCGAAGCGTTGCAAACGGATCTGGAACGAACGGGACCTAATCCCAACGCCAATGTTTATGAGCGGCGTCGCGATGTTTTTCTGGAACGACTTGCTGGGATTGGTTGGGAGATTCCAAAACCGAAAGCGACGATGTTCATTTGGGCTCGCGTCCCCGAAGGTTGGCGCTCAAGTGATTTCGCGTTCACCCTGTTAGAAAAGGCTGGTGTGGCCGTTATTCCCGGCAATGCGTTTGGGGCGCAAGGCGAAGGCTATGTTCGAATGGCCCTTGTGCATGACGAACAGCAGTTAATAGAAGCGACGCGACGAATCGAGCAATCTGGACTGTTAGCGTCCAAACCACTTGAAATGTGAACAAAAAAAGACTTTTCCAAATGAGCGGAAAACATGCAGGAAATCGAATTAATTTGTTGAATAAGAGACAGGGAAGAAATAAATAAGGAGTGAATCGTATGCAAGATGTTTCTTCCTATCTCTCTCATTTAATCGACGCGGCGATTGGCAGGCGAGCAAGCGATATTCATCTGGAACCGCTGGCCGATCGGATTCAGATTAGAATGCGCATAGACGGGGAACTGCTGATGTTTGAAGAAAAATCGGAAGCATGGGGTCCCCCGCTCATTTCGAAATTGAAGTTGCTAGCCAATCTCGATATTGGGGAGCGTCGAATTCCACAAGACGGAGGTTTTTCCCACCAAGCTGATTCTGAAGCTTTAGATATCCGCGTCTCTACTCTCCCAACGATCCACGGAGAAAAACTCGTGTTACGTCTTCTAAAAAAACACCTTCCTTTTCAACAACTTTCTTCTCTCGGTTTTGATCCTGAACAAATAAAAACCATTCGCAATTTGATTTTTGAATCGACAGCAGGGCTGTTGCTCGCGACTGGACCGACTGGTTCGGGCAAAACAACGACAATCCATACACTTATTCAAGAAATTCGACGTCAGTATGAACGCAACATTATCGCTTTGGAAGATCCAGTCGAATATCAAGTTTCAGGTGTGAATCAAGTGCAAGTCAATCCGAAAGCGGGTTTAACGTTTACAACGGGGCTACGGGCTATTTTGCGCCAGGACCCAGATGTGATCTACGTCGGTGAAATCCGCGACCGCGAAACAGTGGAAATTGCGATCCGAGCAGCGTTGACAGGAAGGCTGGTCTTGTCGAGTTTACACACACCGGATGCCGCGGGAACGATCACCCGTTTAGTTGAAATGGGGATTGAACCTTATTTGATTACGTCCGCTTTAAGAGGCGTCATCGCCCAACGTTTAATTCGTCGTGTTTGCTCCTGCGCGCAACGACCGTGTCCTTATTGTCAAGATAGTGGTTATTTTGGTCGGGAGGCGATCTTTGAAGTGTTGCCGATGGACGATGAGTTGCGGCAAATGATTATGAACCGCTCAACGGTGTCCGAGATCAGAAATCATTTGCGGGATAGCGGCTTTCATTCGTTAAATATGAACTTGCGGGAAAAGGTGCGGACAGGGATCACGACGTTGCAAGAATATCAGAGGGCATGGCTGACCGATGTGGAAGGTTAAGCGGCGCCACACGGATCGGGAACTTGTCTTGTTTAGTCAACAATTAGGGCAGTTGTTAACCGTTGGCTTCGGTTTGTTGGGCGCCTTGGAGATCATCGAACGTCGCGGCAGCGGAAGTAAACGGATGAAACGCGATATCCGCTTATTATTACAGCAATTAGAACAGGGCGCCACATTCTCATCCGTCCTCAAACGAATCCGCTTTCCGCCTTTTTACTGTTTCCTTATCTTAGCGGCTGAATTTCATGGACGTTATGCTGAAGCGCTTCACGCTCTCGCCCTTTATTATGAACAGCGCAGAAAACGAAAGAGCAAGCTACTCAAGGTGTTTGCTTACCCTACGCTTGTTTTGCTCACTAGTTTCGGTTGTTTACTGTTTATCGCCCGCGCTCTCATTCCTCAATTAGCCTCCCTCTACGAATCATTCGCGATCGAACTTCCCTGGTTTACGACTCAACTTTTGCTATTTTCCGCTCATCAAAACACGTTCACTGTGTTACTCATCGTATTCCTTGCTGCTGTCTCTTTGGTCGTCTTCTATGCGCTAAAAAAGCATCGCTTGCGTTGTGAATTTGGATTGCTCCGTATTCCAATCGTGTCTTCATTTACGAAAACGTCTGTTACGACGCTCGTTTTAAAACAGATGGGCTACCTGCTTGATAGCGGGGCGCATGTGTTGGATATTTGCGATCTTTTTGAAGAAGAAAGCCATTGGAAAATGGTGTCAGACTCATTTGGAAAGGTCAAGCTAGCATTGCTCAGCGGTAAAACATTGAGCGAGGCGTTTGAAGATGTTCCCTTTTTACATCCGATTACAATTGAGGCTGTCCATATTTTCGAACAAAGCGGGAATTTGGCTGTCGGTATGTTGCAATTGGCGCAGCAATTAGAGGAAGAACATCAACAGCGCCTTGAATTGTTAAGTTCGTTTGTTGAGGTTCAGACCGCGCTAGTCGCTGGGATCTTTGTGTTTATTATTATTTTGGCCCTGTTTTTACCGATGTTTGATTTCATACAACATATTTAGGAGGAATGATCATGGTGAAATGGCAAGATCAACGAGGTTTTTCCTTTTTAGAACTTAGTATTGTCGTCGCGATTATGGCCACTTTGTTATTAATTGGAATCCCTAACTATAAAAAGGTGATGGGCAAAGCCCAAGAAATTAGCTGTGATGCAAATCTCAAATTGATCGAAACGCAAATGGAGCACTATTACTTTGAGCACCGTGAATATCCGACAATCGGCGACGCATTTTTTAAGGAGACAGATTACTTCCGAGAAATACCTAAATGTCCGAATCAAGGCGTTTATAAAGCGGAAGGCAGTGATCCGATCAAAGTAACCTGTACAAACCATGGGTAGAAGTGATCATAACCACAACGGCTATAGTCTGCTCGAGCTAGCGGTTGCCCTCGCTATATTTTCCACGCTTTTGCTTATTTCTGTTCCTCACATTCATCACGCAGTAAAGCGATATCAAACAGCGCAGTTTCTCGAACAGCTTACAAACGATTTAAGTCTTGTCGCGGCAGAAGCAAGGGCAAAAAAAGGAGCGGCTTACTTGAGCGTTGTTCCAAACAGTCGAAGTTACTATATTTCGTTTAATGGTGTTAGACGACCAATGGTTTTTGCGCCCAACGGGATGACATTCACAAGTAATTTTAATGATGATCGGTTGTGGTTTCGGATAGATGGACAAGTTTCCCAAGGGGGAACGTTTAAACTGCTTGAGCGAAACGGACGGGGCTACCATATCGTCGTGCAGCTATCGAGTGGCTGTTTTGATGTAAGGAGCGCGACGCAATGAATGATGAACGCGGGTTTTGCTGGTTCGAACTTGTGATTGTCCTGTTAACAATTAGCGTCCTGCTCACTGTGGCATTGCCATTATATGGGGCCCTGTCAAAGCAATTATCGCGGACGGCCGCGGAATGGGACATGTTTTGGGAGATGAAACAAATTGGACGCGCCTGGCAACAAGGTACGGTGGCAGCGGGTTCATATAAGCGCGAAACGTGTGAGATTGAGATCAAAGAGCGGCTGTTTGATTCCGCTGTCGTGGAAGGGGAGGTAACGATTCGGTGGCAAACGATCGAGAGGCCTTACGAAAAAACACAGTTTGTCTACAAAATGGTTCTTCCTTAATTGAACTGTTAATGGCGATCAGTTTGTGTGTGATGCTGTTTACGCTCTATGGGCAACTGTTTTATTCCATGAAGATGCGTATTGAAACGACAAAAGAGGTCATTCAGTTGCATCAGGAGGCTGCCGCATTTATCCATTACTTGGAAAGGGAAAGCGGCAGAGGGGAAAAACTGATAATCAAGCGGGGAGAGCTGTCGTTTCTACACGATAATTTTTGGTTGGATTATATAAAAAGGAAAGAGAGTATCATTCGACAAAAAGGCGGCGAAGGTTACGTTACGGTTTGCTATTATGTCCAAAATTTTGAGAGTCGTCCTTTAGATTCTGCAGTAGAAGTTAAATTAGCTTTAAAACGAAATCGGAGTTCGATCGAAACTGTATCGATTCTCCCGCTTCCATCTCTTGCGCGAAACTAACAGCGGTCTTAGAAAGGAATGGTATAATGTTGAAGCATGAACAAGGGAGTGTTTTTGCGCCGGTTCTGTTATTAACCGCATTGCTACTCTTGTATCTGATCGCTTTTTTGCCAAACAGTGTGGCTTATCGCCAAAATATCGAGCATGAGTGGGGTAAATTACAGGCGGAGCGAAACGCGGAAGCGGGCGTATATACGGCTATTAATGCATGGTTACAAGACCCGATTTATTTTAAAGGTGAGATATATTCATTGGCAAATGGAACAGCGACCGTTTCAATTCAACCTCAGCCGAGGTCAAAAACGGTCATTGTAATTACGGCAAAAGGGGACTATGATTCCATATATACAAGCAACATTACGGCATTATATGAAACGGAACAAAGTCGTTGGCTCGACTGGATGAGGTGATCAGTGTGACAAAACAAAACGTAATTTTGATTGGGTTTATGGGTGTCGGGAAAACAACGATTGGCGAAGCGTTAGCTGAAAGGCTCGGCTGGCGTCCGATTGATTCAGATCAATGGATTGAGCGACAACAAGGAGTAGCGATAAGTGAAATTTTTGCGACGCGCGGCGAAGCCCATTTTCGACAACTCGAAACGGAAGCGATAACTGAAATTTTAGAACAACAACAGCAAGTCGTGATGACGGGCGGCGGAGCGCCGCTGAAGCAAGAAAATAGAGAGATCATGTTAGCGGGCGGAACCGTGATCTGTCTACAAGCGACTGTTCAAGAGATTGTGGAACGTTTGCGACAAGATACAAGTCGACCGTTGTTACAGGGTGATTTGGAAGAACGAGTGATGACGTTGCTAGAACAACGAAAAGACGTGTACCGCTTTGCCCCGATTCAAATCGATACGACCGCCAAAAGCGTCGAGCAGATTGTGTCAGAAATCGAAGCCGCGTTAAAGCACGAATGAATCGGTTGTAAAAGGGGGAAACTAGGGCTAGGACACGGATGAAGAGGTGATCTAGCGATGAAAACAAATGATATCGTCAAGTATATGACGGAAGAATTTGTCCGTTATATTGATACACCGAAAGCGGAACGAAAGAAAAAGGGACCGCGAGAACAATGGTCATCCCGTTATTTTGGGATGATTCCGATGGCCTTGCGTCTTTCTATCGCAAATAAACGAGCAAAGAAGAAGAGAGTCTAAGGTTGCTTAGACTCTTTCTTATGGATAAAAAACTCCCCATTGCAAGGCGTGTTTAACAGGCAGGAAGCGACTTCCATCGTCTTCTAACTCCACGTATATAGACTTACCCCAACGATGGTAGCCGCGTGTCGCAAAGGGGGCTAAGATTTCGCCTTCAAAAAGATGAGCGACATAAGACAGATTTAATCCTTTGTCCAAGTGTTCAATTAAATCGGGCTCATCGGTTATTTTCCCCTCTGGCTTGATCCACGGTTGGGTGTTGTCAGCGTAGCGTGATAGCTGGACCGCGGTTAAAGCGGCGCGTTCGTAAATCGGGTCAATCGGTTTAAAATTGGACGGGCGTTTAGCGGTTTGCGGATAGTGTTCCCCAGATTTGGCGTCAATCAGTCCGTCGTCTGTGATCCAAACGGAGTGTAACCCGGCGTAAAACGGTGTCTTTGTGTCTGATGGTAAAGGAACGAACGGTTGCTCAGTAAATAAAGGATGAGCGCCGAGACCGTATTCCAATAAACGGAGCGCCCGTTCTTCCTCGCCAACAATAAGATAGCCGATTGGCCGATTCGATTGTTCAAATGTGACGACCCAATCATCTCTGTTCGTTCCTACCGACTGCCAGCGTCGATCCGCTTTTGGAAAAGCGTTGAAACGATCATCACCGGCCGCAAGCTGTTCAGTCCAACGGACAATCTGTTGACGCCATTCATCCTGCGGTGTTTCAGCTTGTCCAATAAAGGGCGCCGCAAGCAAACAAAGAACGACGAGCGCCCATAACGTTTTTTTCATGCGCAATTCCTCCGTATCAACCGCTCCGTATTTAAGTGATTCTGTTTCTTATTTTACCGAAGGAGATATACATTTTTTGTTAATGTTTGTCGGTCGATTTTGACAGTTTTACTCGATTTGGCTGCGTAAGTAAAACAATCCCGTGTTGAGCGCGGTCACTTGAATTCGAGGCTCGAATTGCCAAATCAATTCTTTTAACCGCATTTCTTTTTCGTCTTGAACCTGTTGACGGAGCTGCTCCGCTTCCTCTTCTTCTCCTTGTTTCGCTCGCTGATTCACTTCTTCGCAGTAATAAGCTTCAATTAACTGCTTCTCTTCTTCCAATCTACGACTGGCTTGCTTGGCCCACTCGTCGTCTTCTTTGTCGACGATACTTTGGATATATTGTTCGAGTCGATTGGCCGCCGACTCCAAGCCGAAGATCGGTTGCATCGTAAACGTGTAATTTGGAAGTTTCGGTGTTAATGGCAAACTGTTTACCTGATTATAGAAATCCTTGACGATCTGCCCTGAAATCAAATTGATTCCAAGCGGCAGCAATAAGTCCCTTTTTTGATCACAAATAAATTCAATTTTGTAATTAACGCACAGCCATGGTGTGAGCGGAAATGAGGGAAGCGAACCCGTTGGAATGTTCGGCGGTGTCTCGTACAGACGGGCGAATTTACCATGTTTTTTTGCCGATTCAAAAATTTGGTGAAGCCGACGTGAGCCGAAAGGAAGTTCTTCCCCGCGTATCTCTTCAGGCGTTTGTTCCCGATCAAAAATGAAGGTGAGTGTTAACGGATTGTGAGGGATGCCAATTTTTTCAACATAGGTCCAATAGAACGGTCGGTTACCTAAATCTTTATCGACTTCAATCGGTAATTCTACGGAAAAATAAGCGTCATTCGATTCCACAAATTCACTTTCAAACGCCTTGAAATAGTTTTCGATGTAGTTTCGGATTTCTGCTTGATTCATCAAGGTCGCATCATCCCTTCGCTCGTCTGCGTTTGGTCCATCTGCATCCGCACGACTTCACCGATATTGTTAATCTTTACTTCCATTTCGCGGTGGTCTTCTGATTCAAGGAAAATATCGACTAAATTGCTCTCCAACGACTTGTTGAACTGAAGTTGTTCAATGATCGTGTCGAGTTCGCCAATTACCATTTCAAACAGATTGATCTTTTCGTAGAGCAGATTCAAAATGTGTTCCTCGATCGTTTGACTGGTCGCTAAATTGTAGATATAGACATCTCTTTTTTGCCCGAGGCGGTGCACGCGTCCGATTCGTTGTTCCACACGCATCGGGTTCCAAGGCAGGTCATAGTTTATAATTCGGTTGCAAAATTGAAGGTTAATCCCTTCACCGCCGGCTTCGGTCGCGATCATTACGCGGGCCCGATTTTCAAACAGTTCCGTCATCCAATCTTTTTTGTTGCGTTTAAACCCGCCGCGGAACATCACGGAAGTAATCCCGTGTTCAGCTAAGTAATGATGCAAGTATTCTTGCGTCTTGCGGTATTCGGTGAAAATAATAAATTTATCGTCTGTCGCTTGAATCAGCTCCAACGTTTTTTCTGCTTTTGTGTTCGTTTTGATGTTGCGAATTAATTCCGCTAGCTTCACAATTTCATCTCGCGCCGGTGAGTCTTCCGCTAGCCTGTCATGCATATTAACGAGTGTTCCAAACGCGGCAAAGCGGCTGCTACATACTTCGCGCTGCAATGTAATCAGCGACAACGGGTTTTTAAAAACGGCGTTTTGATATTGTTCCCGCACGAACGAAGTGACGCCTTCATATAACTCTCTTTCCTCCGCGGTCAATGCAATCGGGACCGTTTCAACGATCCGCTTCGTAAAGAATAACCCTCCGTCGCTGCGCTTGTTGCGAATCATAATCTCTTTCAATTCTTCTTGTAATACCTCATGATTACGCGCTTGACGTTTGCTTTCGACGTATTTTTCTTGGAATTCCGATGTTTGACCTAAGTACCCCGGTTTAAGCAATGTAATGAGGTTATAGAGCTCGTCAAGGTCGTTTTGGATCGGCGTCGCCGTTAAAAGTAAGCAGTACTTCTTTTTAATTTCTTTTATAAATTGATAGTTCTTTGTTTTTCTGTTTTTTAATTTATGAGCCTCGTCAATCACCAATATATCGTAAGCTTGGTCCAATACATGCTGGCGGTGCGGGTCTCGCTTTGCGGTATCGATTGAGGCGATCACAATCTCATATTGTTTCCACATGTACTCTTTCTTTTGGGCAATGGCCGGGATGCCAAACTTCTGGTTCAACTCACGCGTCCACTGCATTACGAGCGAAGCTGGCGTTAAAATGAGGATGCGCTTTGCGAGCCCGCGGACCATATACTCTTTTATAATTAATCCCGCTTCAATTGTTTTTCCGAGACCGACTTCATCGGCGAGAATGGCGCGTCCGTTCATTTCAGTAACGACGCGTTGGGCTGTATCAAGTTGATGCGGAAAAGGTTCCAATTGCGGCAAGTGTTTTAAACATTGCAACTGATCAAAGTTAGTCACGGAAGTAACTTCTTCCGCTTCGTATGCGAGCTGGAACAGTTCCCATTTATGCCAGGGACCGTCTGCTTCGGTACGTGTTTTTAATTCTGAGATCCATTCACGATCATAATGAACAGGAATCGTAGTCATCGATATAACTTCCTTTCCTATTTCCAGAAATTCACAACACGGCATTCCTTTTTGGAAAAAACTATGATAAAATTGAAATAATCGTATGTCGTTATCATCTGCGTCCGATCTTTGAATTTTAGGTAGAGCTTCTAGCGCGAGTTCGAAACCTGAACCTCGCTAAGCTACGATGTATTGGATACTGTTAGTATAGGATGGAACAAAAAAGAGCTTTTCATACTCAAAAAATGGGATCATCGTAAGAGTGGTCCAGGGCAAAACTTCATAGGATGAGCTGAAAGAGCAAGCCGTTGGCTGGTGACTCTCTCAGGCAACAGTACTTCTGAATCGACGCTGGATCCGACATAACTCGTGGCGGTAACGTTTTTATCGGAAAGGGGGTCGTCTCTAAACATAGAAGGACAGAGGAGCAAACTAGCGGAAGCTCTACGACTGTCCTTTTTGGCGTTCACTTTTATGGGGCGATGGGCAAGAACAAAGTCTTTAAGGCGTAATGCCGCGGCGCTGACGCATACTATTGAGTATATGAACATCCCATTGGGTGAAGATTGCAACACAAAATAGAGAATGGAGGGTTCGTATGAGTGAGTTGAAAAGAACACCGCTGTACCCCGTTTATGAAAAATATGGAGCCAAGACGGTTGATTTTGGCGGCTGGGCTCTCCCTGTTCAATTTTCTAGTATCAAAGCGGAGCACCAAGCTGTTCGCGAGGCTGCTGGTCTGTTCGACGTTTCTCACATGGGCGAAGTTGAGGTTAAAGGCCCAGACGCGCTTACTTTTTTGCAACGAGTAACGACGAACGATGTCGCTCGGCTTGCAGTCGGTCAGGCCCAATATACGTTCATGTGCTACCCCGATGGGGGCACGGTCGATGATTTACTTATTTATAAAAAAGCGGACAACGATTATATGTTAGTCATTAATGCTTCAAATATAGACAAAGATATTGAATGGTTGACGCATCACCAAGCAGGTGATGTCGTAATTACAAATATTTCCTCGGAAATGGCCTTGCTTGCGATTCAAGGGCCGAAAGCGGAGACGATCCTAGCAAAACTGACTAACGAGGACTTGTCCGAAATTGGCTTTTTTCGTTTTAAACAAAATGTTGAAATCGCAGGCAGTCGCGCCCTCGTTTCGCGTACAGGCTATACGGGAGAAGATGGTTTTGAAATCTACTGCCAGTCGGCGGATGCTCTCTCGCTTTGGGAACGGATATTGCAAGCGGGCGAAGCCGATGGCTTGCTCCCATGCGGGTTAGGGGCCCGCGATACGCTTCGCTTTGAAGTGACATTGCCGTTGTATGGTCAGGAGCTTAGTCTCGATATATCCCCATTGGAAGCAGGGCTTGGCTTTGCGGTCAAAGTAGATAAGGAGTCGCCATTTATCGGTCAAGAGGCATTGCGTAAACAAAAGGAAGCAGGTGTTGCGCGTAAACTTGTCGGGATTGAAATGATTGATCGCGGCATCCCACGAACCGGTTATCCTGTTTATCTCGGGGAGAAGCAGGTTGGGGAGATTACATCGGGAACGCAATCTACTACTTTGAAGAAAAACATTGGACTGGCGTTGGTTAAGACGGAAGCCCTGCAAGCGGACGGCGAATTGGCGATTGAAATTCGCGGTAGGCGGTTGAAGGCTCAGCTTGTTCCGATCCCATTTTATCGACGGCCGAGCTAAGCGTAAGCGGCTTAATCACTGGCCTACAGAAGCCAAAATACATGAGCATAAGTGAAGGAGGAGTAGTATGGCGCGCTATCGTTATCTGCCGATGACAAGCGAAGACAAACAAGAAATGTTGTCTTTTTTAGGGATTGAGGATGTTTATGAACTATTCTCTGATATACCTGAAGCGATTCGATTCAAAGGAAAGCTGAACATTCAGAAAGAGTTGTCTGAAGTCGATACCGTACAATACTTTTCTAAGTTAGCCGGAAAAAATGTAAATAGCAGCAACCACGCTTACTTTTTGGGAGCGGGAATCTACGATCACTACATCCCAAGCACAGTCGATCATGTCATTAGCCGCTCTGAATTTTACACAGCGTACACCCCTTACCAACCGGAAATTAGTCAAGGTGAACTACAAGCGATTTTTGAGTTTCAAACGATGATTTGTGAATTGACGGGAATGGAAGTGGCCAATTCTTCGATGTACGATGGACCGACCGCATTGGCGGAGGCGGGTAATCTGGCGGTGGGCGGAAAATCCGGAAAGAAAGTTCTCGTCTCGAAGGCGGTTCATCCCGAGGCCCGTCAGATTTTGAAAGTAAACGCAAGAGGTCAAGGGTATGAAGTGGTGGAGATTGATCTCGTCGACGGCATGACCGATTTGCAGGCGTTAGAAACAGCGGTCGATGAACAAACGGCGGCGGTGATCGTTCAATACCCGAATTTTCTCGGTTCGATTGAAGATTTGGCGGCGATTGAAAAAATTGCTCATCGTCACAATGGGATGCTGGTTGTTTCTTCTAATCCGTTGGCGTTAGGGATGTTGCAACCGCCAGGGGCGTTCGGGGCTGACATTGTTGTCGGCGACGTCCAACCACTCGGGATTCCGATGCAGCTAGGTGGACCGACGTGCGGTTATTTTGCGGTCAGGCAAAAGCTAATGCGCAGAATACCTGGGCGCATTGTCGGACAGACGACAGACCAAGATGGAAAACGAGGTTTTGTGTTGACCTTGCAAGCGCGAGAACAACATATTCGTCGCGAGAAGGCGACTTCAAACATTTGCTCGAACCAGGCGCTAATGGCCCTTGCTTCATCCGTGGCGATGACGGCGCTCGGTAAACGCGGCGTTCAAGAGATGGCGTTGTTAAATGTTCAGAAAACACAATACGCGAAACAAGCGATTGCGCAATTAGATGGGTACCAGATTCCATTTTCAGCGCCGATCTTTAATGAGTTTGTTGTCAAAGTTCCAGGTAAAGTGGGCGACCTGAATCGGGCGTTGTTAAAGCGGCAGATCGTAGGCGGCTATGACCTTGGGAGAGATTATCCTGAGTTAGCGGGACACCTATTAGTTGCTGTCACGGAAATCCGAACGAAAGAACAGATCGATTCGTTTGTTCAAGGATTGGAGGGGTTTGCGCGTGGTTAAAAATAAAGACAAAGCTTTAATTTTTGAGATGAGTAGACCAGGGCGTACCGCTTATAGTTTGCCTGAGTGCGATGTGCCCGAAGTCGATGTGACGAGCGTGATTCCAAAACAATATATCCGTCAAGAGCCGGCCGAATTGCCAGAAGTTTCTGAGCTGCAGTTAATGCGACATTACACGGAACTATCGACTCGGAATCATGGCGTTGATTCGGGGTTTTATCCGCTTGGTTCCTGCACGATGAAATACAATCCGAAAATTAATGAAGATGTGGCTCGTTACGCAGGTTTTACGCAGGTCCATCCATATCAGGAGCAAGAGACGATGCAAGGCGCCCTCGAATTAATGTATAATTTGCAACAAGAGTTAGAAGAAATTACGGGAATGAGCCAAGTCTCCTTACAGCCCGCCGCGGGCGCGCAAGGGGAGTGGACGGCTCTGATGATGATTCGGGCTTATCATGAAAGTCGCGGTGAACAACGGACGAAAGTAATCGTTCCCGACACGGCGCATGGGACGAACCCAGCCAGTGTTGCGGTCGCGGGGCTCGAAACGGTGACGATTCCTTCCAATGAAAAAGGCGAAGTCGATATTGAAGGATTGAAACAAGCGGTCGGATCCGATACGGCCGCGTTAATGTTGACTAATCCGAATACATTAGGCTTATTTGAAGAGCAGATTAAAGAAATTGCTGAAATCGTTCATGAAGCGGGCGGCTTGCTTTATTACGATGGGGCGAATGCTAATGCGATTTTAGGCATCACGCGACCAGGCGATATGGGCTTTGATGTGGTTCATCTGAATCTGCACAAAACATTTACAGGTCCGCACGGCGGGGGCGGCCCGGGCTCTGGACCGATCGGTTGTAAAGATGCGCTTGCTCCATTTTTGCCAGCGCCCGTTGTTGGGAAAGACGGTGATCAATACTATTTGAACTACGATATCCCACAATCAATTGGGCGGGTCAAAGCATATTATGGAAACTTTGGCATCAATGTTCGAGCGCATACGTATATCCGAACGATGGGACCGGAAGGTTTGCTTCGCGTCGCGGAGGAAGCGGTCTTAAACGCGAACTACATGATGCGTAAGTTGGCTCCATATTATGAGTTGCCGTTTGATCGGGCCTGTAAACATGAGTTCGTTTTATCTGGCAGTAGACAGAAAAACCTCGGTGTTCGCACGCTGGATATCGCGAAGCGATTGCTCGATTTCGGCTACCATCCGCCAACGGTTTACTTCCCGTTGATTGTTGAGGAGTGCATGATGATTGAGCCGACTGAAACCGAAGCGAAGGAAACGCTGGATGAATTTATCGAGGCAATGATACAAATTGCAAAAGAGGCGGAGGAGAATCCGACGATCGTCCAAGAAGCGCCGCATCATACGATCGTGAACCGATTGGATGAAGTCACCGCCGCCCGTCGTCCGATTTTACGCTATCAACAAGAACAGTAACTGATTCTATTCAAGTACAGGAGGATTGCCCAAATGGGCAGTCCTCTTTCTTTTATGCGCCGTTCGATCTATAAAAATGATAGACTAGGAACAGAAAAAAAGTGACGATGAGAGGACGGGATAGGGATGAGGGAGAAGCGGCAATGGCGCTTTATTGATTCAGGCAGCTTATCGCCAGCGATGAATATGGCAATCGACGAGGCTTTGCTGACCTCGCATAGTTTGGGCGAAACGCCCCCGACGATTCGATTTTATACATGGGATCCCGCGAGCTTATCTATCGGTTATTTTCAAAAGGCCGAACAGGAGATTGATTTTGAAAAAGTGCGTAAATTCGGACTTGGTTTTGTGCGCCGCTCAACTGGCGGACGCGCTGTGCTGCATGATCAGGAACTGACCTATAGTGTGATTGTTTCCGAACAGTATCCAGGGATTCCAACGCAAGTGAATGAGGCGTATCGCGTGATCAGTAATGGCTTATTAAAAGGGTTCCAACAATTGGGCTTGGAGGCGGAGATGGTTTCGCTGGCAAGCGAAGCCGAGAAAGCGAAGTACGTTTCCGCCGGGTCTGCCGCTTGTTTTGATTCCCCGTCATGGTATGAGCTCGTTGTTGAGGGAAAAAAAGTAGCGGGCAGCGCTCAAACGAGGCAAAAGGGAACGATTCTGCAACACGGTTCGATTATTCTCGATTGGGATGTGGAGATGCTATTTGACACGCTTAAGTTTAGCTCGGAACGAGTTAAAGAAAGATTGAAGGCGTCGTTTTTGGAGAAGGCGGTGGCGATCAATCATTTAAGCGACAAGAAAATTAGTTTATCCGAAGCGAAGCAAGCCTTTTTTAAAGGATTCGAAGAGGGGTTGGGAATTGAGCTGCAGCGAGGCGAGCTCACATCACAAGAACAAACGCTTGCTAAGCAACTGGCCGAGCAAAAATACGGCTCGAGCGATTGGAACTGGAAAAGATAAATTTCGGCAAAAAAGTTTGGTGAAAAAAAAGGAAATGGGATAAAAGTGTCGAAAATTAATTGGGTAGGGAGGAATTCGTTTCCTCCTTTTCAGTTATGAGGGTAAGATGTCATTTGTCTGTACATAAATGACTGCATTTATACAAAGGAGAGGAGCTAACAACATGACTAAAAAGGTAATCGCGGCTGTCTCAAGAGCGCTTGTTCTATTTCTTGCGCTCGGTGTTTGGGTTGCTGGCTATGCCCCGGCGACAACGGCTGCCGCAAAAAGATTTTCAGACGTAGGCCCCAAACAAGGCTGGGCCTTACAGGACATTACTAAAATGTCGCTGAAAGGCATTATTGTTGGGACCCCTGAAGGTCAATTTCTTCCAGATCAAGGTGTGCAGCAACAGCAAGCGCTTGTCATGGTAATTAAGACAATGGGCTATGAGCAAGAAGCAGAAAATTACAAAGGGAAAGATCATTCCGCTCAATACAAAGGAGTGGCTGATTGGGCGAAAAAGTATGTTTCTTTTGCTCATCAGGAAGATTTGTTGCGAGTAGATGAAGGGGACCGCTTCCATGGGGAATACGCAGCTTCACGCGAATGGATTGCCCAACTGTTAGTGCGGATGATTGATAAGGAAGCCGAAGCGCTCGCTATTAAACACGATAGTCGTTCGTTTACGGACGCAAGAGATATTTCCAAATGGGCGGATGGCTATGTGAAATTGGCCGCATCCGACGATTACGGGCTGATCAGCGGTTTTCCAAATGATGATGGCACGTTCAGCTTTAAACCAAAGGAAAATGTTACGCGGGCTCAAATGACAGTGTTGATCAGTAAAGCAGAACGCTTCATGTCAAATCCTGTCGGAAACGAACTGCGCGGACAAATATTGTCTGTAGGCGATGAGTGGTTGATTGGAACGAAAGATGGCAATCGCAAGTTGAAAGTGACGGGCGATACAGCGATATTCCAAGATTACAAAAAAGTTTCATCTTCGGTGATCAAACGATTCCAACCGATTTACGCGTTATATACGCCAGGTAAGCCTGATGTGGCGCAATTCATCCAAATTTTAGATGAAGACGCGGCGGAAGAAGTGATTACAGGAACGATCACGAAAGTTGTCAAACCGTTAAAGACAGTCGCTTTAACGACCTCCGAAGGACTGACTAGTTTTTACTTATCCGATGGTGTTGTTTATGGATCGAAAGATGGAACGGTTAAGTCGATCGATGATCTCAATGAAGGGGATACGATTGAACTCACCTTTGTAGGTGGACAAGTAAGCAAAGCGTATCTCATCACAGGCAGCGCCGCAGGGAGCAGTAAAGGTACGATTTATGAAGTTGATTTGACTAACAATCTGATCACTTTGCAACATGGTGAACAGCAGTCAGCAAAAGTATACACACTTAATAAAGACGCGACTGTTCAATATCCGGATCGTCGAGCAACGGGATTAGCGGGACTTAGCGGCGAAATGGAAGTTGAGATTAAATTAAAAGACAATGAAGTTGTTGAAATAAAAGTGACTGAGATTGTCGAACAAGGTAAAATTATTTCAGTTTCAGCAGACAAAAAATATATCACGATTACAAGCGCGGGGGATCAAGCCGCAAAAGTATATTCGTTAGCGACGGATGCTGAGATTACATTGCAAGGAACGGCGACAACTTCGCAAACGATTCAAGCGGGGGATGATGTGAAATTACGCATCGGTTCGGATGGCCAGATTCAAACACTAAACATCATGAATCGCAGCGCGGGGAACGCAGTAGTGGATGATGGTTTGATCGAAGGAAAAGTTTACGCTGTAGACAGTGGATCGGGGACTGTCATTTTAGAAAAAGAAACAAATGGTCAAAAAACGTACCATCCGTACGACTTTGGTTCAACGTATGACCTGTCTATCAATGGCAAATGGTCGACGCGTTTAGCGGATATTAAAAAAGATATGCGAGCGAAAGTCCAACTTTTTGAAGATAAAATTGTTTATTTTGAAGTGGACAACCGCTTGAGCGGGAAAGTCGTAAGGGTGGATAAAGATCGTAGACTGCTTACACTCGCACATGAAAATGGTCAACAAGTTCCGTATTATGTAGATAACAATTACGATATGGTCATCCGTCATCAAGGCGGCGCCGATCTATCGGATTTGGAGTTGCAAGATCAAGTAAGAGTCAAGCTAGATGAAAACAATCGGATTACTGATATTGCGGTTCAGCGCGAGTTTGCTTATCTCGTTACAGATGTTTATGAAAGCAGCAAGCGACTAAACGTTAAGAATGAAAAAGGAAACTCCTACAGTATGACGTTAAATACGAATGTAGAACTAGAGGTTCCTGGCAAATCGATTCCGAAAATTACTGACTTCAACAAAGGAGATATCGTCAAAGCGAGCTACCTCGGCGATGATCTAAAAAACCTAGCCGTATTGCCAAGCGATAAGGGCATGGTCACACATGTTGATCAGGATAAGAAACAATTTACTTTGGCTAAAAATGACGGGACGACAGCGGTATACACGTTTAATTCAGGCGACGTCATTGAGTATGGTAATAATGAATATACCCAACTGAACAGTTTGGTCGTCAATGACCGCGTAATCGTTCAAACGTGGCTGGGCGGTAAAAAGCGTCTGACGAAGATGCAGCAAGTAACAGAAGAATTTTATTACAAAGATAACAACTTTATTTATGCGATCGAAAATGTGAGAAGCTATCGATACGATCCAGATCTATTCGTGCGTGGAACGGATAATCGAGGCATTACATTGGACATGCTCAGTAAAAATGATAAAATTCGCATGTATCGCCTAGATGGGATCGTGTACGAAGTTCATAAGATCCAATAGCACTAGGGGAGTTTTGGAGAAAAACCTTTTAAAGAGTCATAAACAGAGAGGCTGCTGATCAGCTTTCTAATATAAACAGGCGCAGGAGAACAAATTGTTTTCCTGCGCCTGTTTGCTTGTCCATTAAAGATGCTTAAGTCTTGCTTCATACACTTGTTGCAAGCGTCGTGTGAGCTCGCCCACTTTTCCTGATGCAACGGTTTTTCCATCAATTTCGATAATCGGCATCACTTCATTGACTGTGCTCGTCAAGAAGACTTCATCCGCTCGTTTTAATTTATCTAATGTAAATGGCTGTTCCATCACTTCGATGCAAAGTTCATTCGCGTATTCAATCACGGCCACCCTTGTAATCCCGTTTAAAATCAAGTTACCTGTTGGATGGGTATGTAGCTTGCCGTCTTTTACGATAAATAAATTGGAAGCGCTTCCCTCCGTAACAATGCCATTGCGGTGTAAGATCGCTTCATAAGCGCCTTGCTCAGCCGCTTTTTGCTTAGCTAATACACTTCCTAATAAATTTAAACTTTTAATATCGCAACGTAACCAGCGAATGTCCTCGGTTGTGATCACAGACACACCTTTTTCCATATGTTCGATGGGTCTTGGCTTAAAAGTGGCATACCCTGTTAGCACAGATTGACTAGATTCTGGTATGAGGTGGTTTCGTTCCGCAGCGCCGCGTGTCACTTGAAAATATAGTTGCCCATTTTGGACATTTTCAGTTTTGATTAGTTGATACAAATTAGTTTCTAACTGAGCGAGAGATACTGGGAGAGTAATCCCGAGTTGTTGCGCGCAATAAGATAGACGGTCCAGATGTTCCTTTAGCCGAAAAATCTTACTGTCATACACACTTAAGACTTCATAAACCCCATCCCCAAATTGATAGCCCCTGTCTTCAATCCCAATTTGAACGTCCCCACGTTTGACTAGTTGATCGTTGTATAAGATCATTTGTCTCCGAAAACCTCCCTAAATGATGTGAAAAATACAAGACTTGATTTTTTTCGGAATTGCGCATATGACTCAATATCTAGTGCTGATAGAATATGAATGAACCATATATTGATAGGCGGGCCTGTGTGTGGTATCTTAATATACGGCTCTATATTTAATGTAACAAACAACTGAGAGTAAGGTCAATTCTATATATAAATGGAGGAGTAAGGATGGATTTTATAAAAACTACATACCGACTTGAGGGGTTGAGCGAGAAGATCTTCTTGGATCGTTATTCGGATAAGGATCTGGACCCTGATCATATCGGGGAAGGTGATACAGTGGTCGTTCTGACGAAGGATGACCCGCGTTTCCCAATGAAAGAAGTCGGTGTTGTCTCTAGCCGTGACGGTGATGAAGTGACAATTCAGTTGCGCAGTGGAGAACAAATAACGACAACTCCTGAAAAAATGGTAAAGGCGCTTGAAGAAACGCCCGATAAATTGTGGGACCGATTAGCTTATACGATGTCTCGGTGTGAACAAACGCCTGAGAAGCAACAGGAATGGGAAAATAAATTTCGTTATTTACTTGATGATTGGAAGCTTGTGCCTGGGGGAAGAATTGCCGCTGGGGCGGGAACGAATGATGAACTGACCTTATTTAACTGCTATGTGATCCCATCCCCGCATGATAGTCGCGGCGGGATCATGCAAACCTTATCGGAAATGACGGAAATTATGTCGCGCGGCGGCGGGGTTGGAATCAACCTATCCTCGCTTAGACCAAGAAGAGCGCTCGTTAAAGGCGTTAACGGCTCATCGAGCGGGTCGGTCAGCTGGGGCGGATTATTTAGTTATACAACAGGACTAATAGAGCAGGGCGGTTCGCGCAGAGGTATGTAAAAAGGGGTGCCTCTTAACCCTGTGAATTGCTGGGAAATCTTTTTAGGAATTGACACCAAAATCATTGAACAGGAACATCTGTTCTGGTATAATGGATTTGGGGTGTTATTATGATTCCTTATGATGCGAAGGTTGAGCAAACTTGTGGAATTTGCGGAATGTTCTTTTTGCATAATAAACAAGGGCGATTTACATCTCACTTGCTACATAGCCATTCAATCAGCTTGCATGATTACCTCTTAATGTACTATTACACGAAAGAGGACTTGAAGTGCGCCAGTGATTTTTGTTTAAACACCGTTAAGCTTCGAAGGGGAGTTCCTAATACATACTGTAGCAAATCGTGTGGTAATACAAAGACAAAGTTTCGAAAATGTGTAGTCTGCGGAACTTTATTTGAAAATCAGGATTTGCGGATACGAGGATGTAGTGAAGTTTGCGGTAATAAACTTAGATCAATCGGTGTTGCAAAATGGCATAAATTAATGAGCGAAGAATACAAAAAAGCACACTTTGCCGTTATCGGTAAAAAAACAGCGATGACCAGAAAGAAGAATTACAGGCCTGCATGGAATAAAGGAAAAACGGGAATCTATAGCGCCGAGACGATTGAGAAGATTCGTAATGCGACGATACGTCAATTTCAAACACAATCTTTTCGTAAAACCAAAATTGAGAGAATTATGGAAAATATGTTGAATAAAATGGGAATAACCAATCGGTATTCCTTCTGTATCGAGAAAAGACAGTTTGATTTCGTCCTCCCTAAACATCAGATCGTAATAGAGTGTGACGGAGATTATTGGCATGCGAATCCCAAGTTTTACCCAAATCCCAAAGACTGGCAACTTGAACGTATTCAGATTGATCAAGAAAAGAATGTGATTGCAAGAAGAAATGGCTATCAAATTCTTCGTTTCTGGGAAGATGATATATTAAATAACTTAGCTAAAGTGAGATCAACTATTGCGACATATGTTCCATCTGCTACAACGGAATCGGAAACGATAAACGTGAATGCTTGAAAAATGATGGAAGGTTAAAGACAATCAGCAGCCAAGCCCCTACGTCAAAAGATATGGGGAAGGTCCAACGGCCATCGAAAGCGCGTGTTTTTTTGAATACGAAAGCAAGTAGAGTAGGGTTCAAGCGAACTCGAAGCGCAGGGACGCCAAAAGGCGTAAGATATGGTCTGAACTCTAAGGTGACTTAGAGAGTCGGTGTAGCGAACCGACGTAACATTTTAATTTTTTTGGCCCTTATGTTAATGCTTTGGGATTGGCACCCGGATTTGCTGGAATTTACAACGATTAAGCAAACCGCCGGTCTCGTCACAAATGCGAACCTATCTGTTTGTGTGAGTAACGATTTTATGGAAGCTGTAAAAAATGACGCCGATTGGGATTTTGTATTTCCAGACACGACTGATCCAGAATACGATGAAATATGGGATGGCGACCTCCAAAAGTGGAAAGAGCTTGGCAAAGAGGTCAAAGTATTTAAAACAGTTAAAGCGAGAGAAGTTTGGCATACGATCATTGAGTCCGCTTGGAAATCTGCTGAGCCGGGCGTTGTGTTTATGGAACGCTACAATGAAATGTCCAACTCTTGGTATTTTAATAAAGTCATCGCCACGAATCCTTGCGGGGAGCAAGGGTTGCCGGGCTGGGGCGTATGTAACTTATCAGCGATCAATTTATCGCGTTTCTATGATGAACTAAATGATGATGTTGCTTGGGACGAGCTGGGTACATGTGTGCGCCATTCCGTGCGTTTCCTAGACAACGTCATCGATACAACGCCATACCATTTTGAAGAAAACAAGGAAAATCAATTAAAAGAGAGACGGATCGGGCTAGGCTCAATGGGACTTGCTGAACTGTTGATCAAGTTGCGGGTCCGTTATGGCAGTCCGGAATCGATTGTGTTTTTAGATAAGTTGTACGGTTTTATCGCTCGCGAGGCTTATCTCGCGTCAGCGGAAATAGCCGGGGAAAAAGGATCGTTCAAAGCTTTTGAAGTCGATAAGTATTTGGAAAGCGGCTTTATGAAACATCTGCTCGAAACATTCCCTGAGGTCGGTTCCGCGATTCAAAAACAAGGGATGCGGAATGTAACAGTAATTACTCAAGCGCCAACCGGCAGCACTGGGACGATGGTTGGAACGTCCACCGGAATCGAACCTTACTTTGCCTTTGAGTATTTCCGTCAAAGTCGTCTTGGGATGGACAAGCAATATGTGCCGATCGCCCAAGAGTGGCTTAATGAAAATCCAGGTCGGGATTTGCCTGCTTATTTTGTAACTGCGCAGGACCTATCTGCTGAGGATCATGTACGCGTTCAAGCTGCGATTCAAAAGTGGGTTGATAGTTCCATTTCGAAGACAGCGAACGCGCCGAATGATTTCACGGTTGAAGAGACGAAAGATTTATATGAATTAGCCTTTGAGTTAGGTTGTAAAGGAGTTACGATCTATCGCGACGGCAGTCGGGATACGCAGGTCTTGACGACAGAGAAAAAGGACGAGCCGGAAGAAAAGCAAGCAGTCGCCGTTGAGGCAGCGGCGCCTGTCAAAGAAAAGAAATATCAGCGCAGGCCGCAAATTTTACAAGGCGCGACGTATAAAATGAATACGCCGTTAGGCAAAGCGTACATCACAATTAACAATGTGAACGGCGCTCCGTTTGAAGTGATCGTCAACATTGGAAAAGCGGGTTCTGACGTGTTTGCAATGTCTGAAGCGTTAGGCAGAGTAGCTACTTTGTTCTTGCGTTTCGGTGAGCTGCCGGACGGTAACAAAGAGCGTTTGTTGATCAAGCACTTGAAAGGAATTGGTGGCACAGGGGCGGTTGGTTTCGGTCCAAATCGCGTTGAGTCGGTAGCCGACGCGGTTGCGAAAGCGCTAGAAATCCATCTCGATGGTCAAGATCCAAATGGCTTAGTTGCCGCGACCACTTTGCCTGATATGAATGCGACAGAACTCGAAGACGAAGATTTTGACTTCGAAGGAAAGGACATTTGTCCTTCCTGTGGAGCAGCAGCGCTGATCAATACGGAAGGCTGTAAGAGTTGCGCAAATTGCGGATATAGCCGTTGTTAGGGAAGTAAAAAACGAATAGATCATCTTGTGAAATCATAAGCTCTTTTGTATAAACATGTATTACCGAAAATCCCCATCCTTTTAAAGGCGGGGATTTTTTCATGATTCCAAACAAACCGCGAAGGAATTTTATTAATAGTACAGAATTTTAAATATAGACATACATTTATATTAATCATAAAAATGAACTGGGGCGTAGAGCGCATCGATGGAATAAAGTGTATTTTCTAGTAAACAAGCATTGGAAAGGAGGAAGAGATGATGTTAGGTAAAATGTTTAGTAATTTTTTCAACAAACTGGTTAATAAGAAAAATAAGACGGTTAGGTTAATTGTTCTTGAAAACGGGAGTGAAAGAATGGAGGGGTTATTTATATCAGTGCCTGAAGCGGAAACATACGCAAAGACAAAGGGATTTGAATCGTATAAAGTGGTTCCGCAAGGCAGAGTAGAATATTAATAGACTGTTTTAAGCAGGCTGAAAGGAGGTTTTTTCAGTGGATCTATCGTTGTTATTTAGGATTTTACTGTATGTTCTGATCGGATGGCTGCTTTATAGACGTTTTGTCCGATTCAACGGGTTAAAGAATTTATCAGAGAATGAATTTGATGATCAATTAAGGAATAACCGCAATGCATTTTTAGTTGACGCGCGCGAGCCAGATGAATTTAAAACGGGGCATATTCGCGGGGCGATCAATATTCCGTTGTCTCAATTTGAGGATCGCGTAAATGAAATACCAAAAGAACGGGATGTCCTGTTGTATTGTCGAAGCGGGGCGCGTAGCCAACGCGCCGCAAAGATTTTGTTCAAAAAGGGTTTTAAAAATATAGCGCATTTGCAGGGTGGCATCATGAATTGGAGAGGACAGCTCAGAAAAAGATCATGAATTTAACCTGATTTGGACAGCGATCGATAACAAGGAAACCGCTCACATCACCACTTATTACCCATAAATGGGAGCGATGGTAGTTCCTTTTTAATATATATATAAAATCTACTCGTCATATTTAGCCTCTATTAACTATGGACAGGCTAGGAGCCTATTTTGTATATTTAGGTCAACTCGTCGGAATA
This sequence comes from Ammoniphilus oxalaticus, assembly GCF_003609605.1. Taxonomy (NCBI): domain Bacteria; kingdom Bacillati; phylum Bacillota; class Bacilli; order Caryophanales; family Paenibacillaceae; genus Ammoniphilus; species Ammoniphilus oxalaticus. The sequence continues at coordinate 42,233 of NZ_MCHY01000006.1, forward strand.
GGCAAAAAATTTCCAAAAAAGGGAGAGGGAATCATGAAAAAGAAAAAGCTATTTATTGAAGAACTTGAAACGCGTCAATCAAGCTCACCATTGTTTGTTGCTCCGATTGTGCCTGTTGATCCAGGTTTAATCACGACGATGGCGATTGGCGAAGAGGGCGGTGGCCCCCCTGTCACAACAATGGCGGTCGGTGAAGAAGGTAGCCCGATTATGACATCGTTTGCGATCGGTGAAGAAGGCGGCATGTTAAAATAAAATTCTTCTCAATTGACGTCGCAGGTCCATCGGTCTGCGACGTCGTTATTTTACATAGATCATGATCGTTTTGCAGGAGGTATAACATGAGTGAACTTTCAATTGGAATTATTGGTTCAGAAACGGAGCGGCATAGTCTCTATTTGTTTGAAGAACTGGAGCGACAGGGCGCCCGACCGTTTATTATTGACAACATGCCCAATCGCCCCTTTCCTTTAACGCTATTAGAAGAAAAGAGTCATTTTGAAGGAAGAGACTTAACGGAGACGAACGTGTATTTTTTACGCGCGTTGTTTTTGCCTACCCCGGCATTCGATGCGACAGAAGTAGCGGAGGAAGGTTACGCAGCCTATGCGGCTGAACGTGAACGTTATGCAACGTGGCTTTCTTGGCTGATGTCAGCGCCATTCCACAATCGATTAATCGTCAATCCTGTGGACACGTTGATGATTCATTTCGCTAAACCATACCATTTAGAACGGTTGCGGGCGGCGGGCATTCCGGTGCCGAAAACATTGGTGACGGGAAATCCAGCGCAATTGCTCGATTTTAGTCGTGAACGGGAAGTCGTTTACAAGCCGGTCGCAGGTGGGGCGTTGTGTCGTTTGTTAACAGCAGAGGATCAGCATCCTGAGCGGTTGGAAGCGTTGGCGACGGCGCCTGTTCAATTCCAAGAGTGTATTCGCGGGAAAGATTTACGCGTGTTTGTCGTTGGTGGGAAAGTGATCGCTTCGTTTATCGTTGAAGGGGAAGGGATTGATTACCGCGAGGGAACACACACTGTACAACCGTTTGAAATTACACCCGAAATTGCGGAAATAAGCATCAGAGCGTGTGAATCGCTCGGTCTTATTTTTAGCGGGATTGATTTTAAATTACGGCCTGACGGTTCTGTCGTATGTATTGAGTGCAATCCGAGTCCGATGTTTGAAGGATTCGATCAGGTAGCCCCGACTTCGATTGTGTCACAATTGGCGTCCTACTTAATCGAGCAAGCTTCCCAAATGAAAAAAGGGGATCCTGCGCTATTATAATGGGAAACTTGGGGGAAGCGGTGTGAACAATTTGCTAGCGATCGATAGGCCTACCTTTCAAATTGGAAAAATGAATGCGGATCGATTTTGGCTGCAGTGTCCGGATGGCCGTATGCTGCAAATTGATGCGGATACGAAAGAAACGCTGGAAAGACTCGCCAATGACGAAGCGATTTCAGCTGTTTCTGACATAGTCGGGGTGGAAGAAGAGGACATTCTCGCGCTCCTTGATAGGATCGGCTTAGATGAACGGTCACCTTTTGCGCTGATAGATAATAACACGGCAAAGAAAGAAGTTTTGCCCGCTCAAGCGACACTACAGAATTCGGAACAAGATTTAATTCTTCATCCCTGGCTTGGACAACGTTGGTTCGCGATTGCAATCGGTTTGGTTCTTGCCAGTTCAATCCTCGCTGCTGCCTTGTTTTTAGTCACAACCCCATTTGTGTTTATCATCGGTTTAAAGGAACAGTGGATCGTCGCGGGATTGCTGACGGTGTCGGTGCTGCTTCATGAGGTGGGTCATTTATTCACGATGCCGCGCAACCAACATCTCTTGATTTCGGCGCAATGGTCAGGACCGATCCCCCTTTTAAATATTATATGCAACGAAGCTTGGAAACTATCAAAATGGCAGCGAATGCGGATCAACCTCGCTGGGTTTGTCGCGGATGTGATCGTTTGTGGGCTAGCGGCGCTCATTGGTCTTGTGGTTGGGTCAACAGCGCCCTGGGTTTGGACGTTCCTCTTTGTGCATATGATCCGCATGGTGTTTGCCCTCTGGCCGCTTTTGCCAGGAGATGGGTATTGGGTATTGGTCGACTTATTTGATCAGCCAAATCTTTGGGCAAAGGCGACAACCCAACTCAAACAGCGGGAAATATCATGGTTATCTGTCTATGCGCTTGGGAGATATGCCTTTTTAGGGTTAATCTGGTTCCTATATGCCTATATTATCTATTTTTGGGGCAGTAACTTGATCGGACGATCGTTCGACGAAATATCCCAGTTTATCCTGTATCCAGCCCCGCTACTCATCTCGTTAAATATGATTTACATCTTTTACTCTTTTTTAAGGTTGGTATTTTATAGAAAAGTTACAATGGGGCATCTTAAGGAAAACGAATGAGGTGAAATAGATGCCCCGAAAGATAGGCGTGTTCCTGCTATTGCTGTGTTTCCTTGCTGGTTGCGGCTTGGAACGTCCTCCGCTTAAAATCCAATCGTCCCCACCGACTGAATCTGGTAAAAAAGTTATTATGATGATTGTTGACTCGTTGTTGGCTGAACCGTTACGAACACTAATGGATCAAAACAAATTGCCTGCTTTTTCCTTTTTGAAGGAGAATGGGGTTTACATCGATAAAATGATTAGCTCATTTCCAACCATGTCTGTAAATATTGACAGTACATTATTGACAGGCGCTTATGCCGATAAACATCATATCCCTGGTTTGCGGTGGTATGATGTTCACGCTCAGCGTATGGTTAGTTATGGTGATGGTCCAAAGTCGGTCATGAAATTGGGCGCCAAGCAAGTACTTACGGATAGTTTGTATCGTCTAAATAATGAACACTTGAGTCAGAAGGAGCAGACGATCCATGAGGAACTATCGAAAAAAGGGTATTCGACGGCCTCGGTCAATGCGCTTGTGTATCGGGGTGACACGAAACAAACGTTGCATGTTCCAACTCCCTTTGAAGATATTCAGACGATGGCTCCCGCTTACTTCGTGTTAGGCAGTTTTCATCATTACTTAACGATGAATCCGAAGGATCAGTTTTTAAAATACTATGGTATTAACGACCAAATGTCTGTGGAGCATATCATCCAACTGCTCGACCATAACCAGTTGCCCCACTTTACACTAGCCTATTTGCCCGATCTCGATCATGAAACGCATAAAGCCGGACGGAATCCGACAGATGCGGTCATAGAGGCGGACCGAAAGCTACAGCAGATTTTGAATCGTTATCCTTCTTGGCAAGAAGCGATTAAGCAGCACGTGTTTATCGTGATGGGGGACAGTGGAGTGAGTAAGGTAAAGGAGGATAAAACAGAGGCCCTAATTGATTTGGAGCAGCTGCTATCCCCGTTGAAAAACGTTGCGTTAGGCGAAAAGCCGACTGCAGCCGATTCATTGGCGATCGCTACGAATGAGAGAATGGCTTATCTTTATTTATTAGAGAATCAACTGGATGAAACGGTGTTGCTTGAAAAGTTAGCAATGGAGCCGCGGATTGATACGGTGAGTTGGAAAGATGGGGAATGGATTGAAGTGGTCCAAGCGGATAGTCAAAAAAGGATGAGGTTTCGACCAGGCAACACGTTTACGGATCCTTTCCAGCAGCGTTGGGAGATTGATGGCGACCGAGAAGTTCTTGATTTGCGCGTCGATACAGATCGTCATGACCAGCGTTTGGCGTATGGACGTTATCCCGATGGGTTGATGCACCTATATTCCGCGAGCCAATCCCATCCAGGGCGTTACATGATTGTGACGGCAAAGCCGGGTTATGAGTTGATTGACGCGGATTCGCCGTATCATGTTGGCGGAGGGGCTCACGGTTCATTTCATGAACAAGACGTTTTATTTCCGCTATTTATTGCCGGAACGGATAAAAAGCTTCGAACGTGGCGGATCGTTGATCTTAAATCTTTTATTCTTGATGTGGTTGAAGGAAAATAAGTAGTTAATCGGACTCGTTGCGGTCTTTACCGATACTCGCTTTCGCGCCAAGGTAGAGACCGTTTTTATTGCGCTCATCCGTCTGAAAGGAAGCGCGCCGAACACTCTCGTCCATTATAAACCAGGAGGTAAGGTGGTTGCCAACAGCTGAATAATTATAGATAATGGTAGTCGTTACGTAACGGAAGTGAGTGGTTAAGCTTGCTTTTTCAAGAATGAAGGGAAGAGGACATATATGGAACAGAACAGTGAACGGACCGTTAAAGGGGGCGCCTTTGGCAGCAAAGAAAATCTGTTAGTCGTGATTGTTATGATTTTAGGTGTGTTTGTTGCTATTTTAAATGAAACGCTGTTGAATGTAGCGTTACCTAAAATTATGGGTGATCTCGAGATTCTGCCAAGTACGGCGCAATGGCTTAGCACGGGGTATCTGCTTGTTATTGGCGTGTTAATCCCTGTTACCGCGTTTTTAATCGAGCGGTTTACGACGCGAATGCTCTTCCTGTCAGCGATGGGATTGTTTGCGATTGGAACAGGTGTCGCCGCGATTGCGCCGAATTTTATGGCGCTATTAATCGGAAGAGTGTTGCAGGCTTCGGGTACTGGATTGCTGCTCCCGTTGTTGATGAACGTCGTGTTTGTGATGGTCCCGCTTCATAAACGGGGTTCGGCTATGGGGACGATTGGGATTGTCATTACTTTCGCGCCCGCGATTGGTCCGACCGTTTCAGGCATCGTCGTTGAACACTTTAGCTGGCGGACACTTTTTTATGGGGTTTTACCGATTGCTTTATTTGTGCTTTTGTTTGCCTATTTTAAACTAAAAAACGTGACAGAAGTGAGCCGACCAACAATTGATTTTCGTTCATTAATCCTCTCCACGATCGGTTTTGGCGGGATTGTATACGGTTTTAGCAGCGCGGGCGCGGAGGATGTCACTTGGTCCAGTGTCGGTGTTTGGTTGCCAATTGTGATCGGGATTGCGTCGCTTGTCTTTTTTACGCGGCGTCAATTAAAGATGGAAAAACCAATGTTAAATTTACGCGTTTTTCAAAATTCAATATTTAGTTTATCGACGTTAATTTTGATGATTGTGATGATGGCGATGTTCTCCTCGATGATTTTACTGCCTATTTATCTTCAGCAAGGGTTAGGATACAGTTCATCCAGTGTTGGGTTTGTGATGTTGCCTGGCGGGATCTTAATGGGGATTATGTCGCCGATTACAGGGCGCCTGTTTGATCGATTTGGGGCAAAATGGCTTGCGATCATTGGTTTAGGACTGATGGGGATGAGCTTGTTGAGATTTGCTTTTATTACCGCGGCAACCCCTTATTTCCAAATTGTGCTATTTAATACTTTTATGATGCTAGGTATTTCAATGTTAATGATGCCCGTGATGACCAATGCGCTTAACCAACTGCCGAGTCGGCTCTATCCGCATGGGACAGCGGTGATTAACACATTGCAGCAGGTCTCTGGCGCGATCGGGACGGCTTTGCTCGTGTCGGTCATGTCGACTAGCGAGGCCCGATATTTGGCTAACGAATCCGCTGGCGCAACGCCAGACCCGCAACTCTTGATCCAAGCGATGACAGTTGGGATGAAAACGGCATTTCTGTTGGCATTCACACTCGTGCTTGTCGCTTGGCTCGGGTCATTTAAGATAAATCGAACAACGGTATCCACGACTGAAGAACCGTCTGGACAACCGAATGAAGGTGTTGTTTAATAACGAACGTGTCAGAGAAGTCGGCGTAAGCGGATCTCTCTGGCATTTTTTTATTTAGTTGAAGAACCAATTAGTTTGAATCTAGTTATCCGTTAATTCCAAAGCGCCTTATCTCGCATATAATTAATAGAGTTAAGGTTTCAGGAGAGGAGCGTGATACGATGTCTTCCTCTAAATATTTGAAATCGAGGGACTTGAAAATCATTCGGGCTTGGATTAATAGAGTTAAACGTAAAAACGAGAAGCCCAAGAAATCGCACAAAAAACAGGCGCGCAAAAGAGTAAAGAAACAGTTGCGTTATAAAGAAGTTGGTTGCGGTAAAAAGCGGCTTGTGTTGGATCTGGGCAAACGAAGCGTTTTAAAAATTGCGATTTCCGTCAATGGAATCAAAGATATAGAACGGGAAGTAGAGATGTATCGCAAGGCCCCGAACAAATTGAAGAGGAATCTTGCAAAAGTGCGGGAATCGGGGAAAGGCTGGCTCGTGATGAAGAAGATGAAAAGAAAAGTTGCTAAAACAAAGCGTACAAAAGTAAAGGCGCGACGTCTTCGAAAAAGATTTGAACGCAGCGGTATTTCAGCGGGAGATTTGTTTTCTAAGAAAAGTAAAAGAGTCAGGTGGGCTAATATCCGAAGGGGTCGCAAACGAAAAATCGTCGTCATTGATTATGGCAACTTCAAATTCAAAAGATAAAACCCGGTGAGATATCGCCGGGTTTCATCATTTTTTTATAAGTTCACCGCGATCTACGGTTAAAGGTGGTTCTTCCATCCAACCGCGCTTGATCATTAAATTCATACCATCCTCTGCATACAGTAATATCTCTTGCATGAGTCGCTCGTAGTGACTGCTAATGTCACGTCGGGCGCAGCTTGATAAGGCGGTCCCATAATTAGCAATTCCGAAGGCGATCAAGCCGATCGTATGAAATAACATCAATTTATCGGAGAAAGGAGGGGCGGTCGAATCGGTGACATGACTGTCCCATGTCGGAGCCACATCCGTATTCTCTTCTGTAAGGATGGACCCAAATACGGATAAATGTTTTGTTGCGATGTGTTTCCCGCGTATTAAATATTTGCGAACATCCTTCATTTCCGCGACTTGCGCAAACGAGGTGATCAAAGCTTTACCGATCGAGTTGGTTATCATGTTTATAAACAGACTCGTAATTTCAATCCCGGTAATGGGGCGTCGCTCGCCTAACCACCCGTTTAAGAAGGTTTGATTTTTTACGAAATCGACCTTTTGGGGCGGACTCAAGTAGGGAGGTTGCACAAAAATCCCTTTTTCAAGTAAAACTTGAGAAGAGCGTCGCTCCAATTGAATGGAGGAGATCAAACAGTCATCAAAAATCTCTCTGACATCAGCGCGCGAGGAAATGTAGAGAGCCGAGCTGTAGGTCATCATGCCAACACTAGCCATATGTTTGATGTATTCGAGCATGAACATATCGCTCAGCAAGCGCGGCGCATTAACATCAACATCACTGTCCGTGAATCCGATCGGAATTGCAATCTCTTCGGCGGCGAAGAGATTTTTAATGCGATCCGTTTGTTGTTGGGCAATACGTAGGGCAAAGTCGATTGTCGATTTAATTTCCTCATCTTCCGCTTTAGCCGAAAAGTAGCGTAAGATACAGTTCGCCATGCTATTCGATTGAAAAGTTGCCCACAAGTTGGAAAGTTCGGGAGCCGTCATTGGTTTGTCTGCTAATCTCAAGGCGGGTTCCTCCATGAATGTGATTTGTGGTTAGTATGTCCACCGCTTAGATAAATCATGTTGGCTGTTGATAAAAAATTAATTAGACGAGGCGTCAATCAACCAGTAAACTTAGGTGGTCATACTTCGGTATACCGCCTTTTTTGTGGTGAAAATCGTTTTTATAATTGGAGTGGGATTATGTATCGACAAAGGAGAAACTTCCTTTATAAAGCAGCAGGCTTAGTCGGCCTTCCTTGTCTGCTGCTTATGTTGTTTGGCGCTAGTTTTGGGGTTTTAGTTGCTGTTTGCAAGTCTAGTCCTACTAATCATCGTGAGTCTGCGCTATTTCTACAAGATAACGAAACGTTCTATTTATAAATGGAGCTCTCGCTTATTGTCGGCGTCAATTGCTGCTTTATTTGTTATGTTGTTCGTTGTTACGCTGTTGATTTCCACCGAATTTAACGCGAATGAGGGCGAATCCGAAGCGATTGATTATGCGATTATTTTAGGAGCGGGCTTGCGCGGCACAATCCCATCGGAAACACTGCGAACACGGTTGGATACGGGTTTGGAATTTGCGAGACGACACCCGAACGTCCCAATTATCCTTTCAGGTGGAAAAGGTTCGGGCGAGCTCATCACGGAAGCGGAAGCGATGGCAAACTATCTAACCGAGCGAGGCCTTAACAAAGAACGGCTCATACTCGAGACGCAATCGACAACGACAAGAGAAAATATTGTCTTTTCCAAACAGCTGATGAACAAAAGCGCGCGGGATCCGCTCCATGTGTTGATCGTTACGAGTGATTACCACCTTTTTCGGGCAAAGAAATTGGCGGCGGAACCAGGGTATCAGATTTATGGACAGGCGAGCGAATCGCGGATCGGACTCAGAATCAATTACACGATTCGTGAATGCTTCGCAGTCATTCAGACGTTCGTTCTTTCAAAGCTAAAGTAATCTGCTGCTAAATAATCGCCATAACACTGTTGAATTTTAGTATATGTAAAAAAGAACGCGCAGATTGGTGAAAAAAGAGATGCGTAATAAAAAAACATATAAATTTGTTGGGTTCTTTTGCAAATGTTGGCTGTTTGAATTAAAATATAGATAGGGTAGGATAATTCGTATTAGACATGCTTATTCTAGTTTAAGAAAAGCTTAATTATTTGGGATTTTATGAAGCGAAATAATAAACAAAATCTTGAAAAAGATAGTTTTTATATAAGCATCCCGTTTGAATGCGCCTTGAAGATAGAACAACTTTGGTCGTTGCTTGAGTGTTGATATTCATACTGTATTCAATTTAATAGAAAAACGGAATTGAACTAGTTAATAAGCTAGGCATGCCGGAATAGACAACCCTGATCTATTTCGGCCTTTTTACTATATAAAGTGAGGCAGAGGAGAACGAAGATGGCAAAGGATTTGAATTTAGACAACCATTCAATATTTGTCAATGCTTTTATAAGCGCATCGATTGGAATGGCTTTGGTTTCGTTGGAAGGTGACTGGTTGAAAGCAAACCAATCCTTTTGTCGGTTTCTAGGTTATACAGAAGAAGAGTTAATGACTACTCCCTTTCAAGCCATCACCCACCCAGATGATGTTGAAACAGGGCGAGACCAAGCTCAAAAATTAATAAGCGGACAAGTAAAATGTTACCAGTCTGAAAGACGGTATCTACATAAATCGGGGAAGGTCATTTGGGGATTGTTAACTTTATCTTTAGTGGAAGATGAGCTTGGAAAACCATTGCAATTTTTTTTGCAAATCCAGGATATTACGGCTCAAAAAAAAGCGGAAACTCAACTTAAATTAGAACAACAACGCTATTGTTCATTGTTTGAGTACCATCCTGATCTCGTGATGGCTGTTTCGATGGATGGGAAGTTAGTACAAGCCAATGCTGCTTTTGAAAGGATCACAGGTTATTCGCCAGAGGAAATTACTTATCCGGCATCCCTCGTGGTCCCTGAAGATCTTGAACGGATGAGAAGACATTTTGAATTAACTTACCAGGGAAAGTCACAGCAGTTTGAAATCACAGCCATTCATAAAATGGGCAAACGAGTCATGTTGCGCGTAACGAGTATTCCCATTATTGAGGAAGGGAAATTGGTCGGTAAGTTTTGTATCGCGAAAGATGTAACTGTATTTAAGCAAAAAAGCCAAAAATTACGTGAACTTGAACAACTGTATCGTTTGATTTCTGAGAATGCGCAGGACATTATTACGCTTACGAACCGACAGGGTGTATTTTGCTACATCGCGCCGTCCGTTCAATCGATATTAGGCTATGCTCCTGATGAGGTTATTGGTAGGCCAGCATCCGATTTCTTGCATCCAGAAGACGCAGCAATCTTGTCATCGCCTGATTATATAGAGGCATTTAATGGGAATTGTATTAAAATGGAAAATAGGATGCGTCATAAAGACGGTCATTACTTATGGATTGAAACAACTTTGAAGTTGACCCACAATGAACAAGGCGAAATTCAGCAGGTGATTGGGGTCGGTCGGGATATAACGGAACGCAAACAGGCGGAGGAGGAACTGCGCAAAACGAAGGAGCGGCTGGAAGCGTTCTTTAAAAATAGCGCGGATGCAATGTGGTTGGTTGACTTGGATGATCAGGTATCTGAAGTGAACGCGACTTTTGAAACAATGTTTGGTTGGCATACGGATGAAGTTGTAGGGAACACGTTGCCGATCGTGCCCGAACAACTGCTCATCGCCAATAAACAACTGCACCATCGTGTCAAAGCGGGTGAGTCGATGATTAGTTTTGAAACACTTCGCCAACGGAAGGATGGCTCTAGTCTGTATGTGAGCACGACGTTGTCGCCTATTCGCGATGCGAAGGGAAATGTTGTCGGAATTTCTGGCGTCTGTCGCGATGTTACGAGCAGGAAAACGATGGAAAAGCAAGCGCGAGCGGCCCAGGCGCAATTAGAATCGTTTATTGATAATCATAGTGACGCCGTCATTATCTCCTCTGAAAATGGTCAGATCATCCGTGTCAATCGCGCCTTTGAAAGATTATTTGGTTGGACCGCGGAAGAAGTCATCAATCAACATTAATTCTGATGTCGTATTTGTGCCTGCAGAGCTAAAAGCAGTTGAACTGCCGCAAGGGATCCGATCGGTAAAAGAAGGGGAACAATTTCACATTAGCGAGACAAAGAGAATTGATCGCAACGGCGACGTTATCTACGTGTCGGTTACGACTTTTCCTCTGTATAACTTACATCAAAAGTTTGACGGCTGGGCGGTTATTTTTCGCGATATTACCGAGTGGAAAAAGTCGCAAGAAATGTTGCAGCAATCTGAAAAGTTATCTGTCGCGGGTCAGTTAGCCGCAGGGATAGCTCATGAGATTCGAAATCCAATTACATCGGTGAAAGGTTTTTTGCAACTCATGCAAACAGGGTACGGAGAGAAAGAAGAATACATGGAAATTATGACCTCAGAAATTGACCGAATAGAGATTATTTTAGGTGAATTGCTTATCTTAGCAAAACCGCAAATTACCAAGTATGAACAGGCTAATGCGCAGAAGCTCTTGGAACATGTTGTCGCCTTGTTAGGCACACAAGGGAATTTGCATAATATCTCCATATCCACTGATTTTGAGGTAGAACATCCTTATATCGATTGTGATGAAAACCAAATCAAACAAGTCTTCATTAATTTCATAAAAAATTCAATGGAAGCGATGCCACAAGGCGGAGAAATTTCGATTGAACTACAAAGAATTGAAGAGCGGATGTTGCGCATTTGTTTTATCGACCAAGGCTGTGGCATCCCAGAGGAAATATTGGAGAAGATCGGGCAACCCTTTTTCACGACAAAAGAAAATGGTACAGGGCTTGGCTTTATGATTAGTAAAAAGATCATTGAAGATCATGGTGGAAGCATGACGCTAAAAAGCAAAGTGGATGAGGGTACGGTGATCGAAGTGTTTTTACCCACTGAACCTGTGAATGAGGCCCACTTGACCACTGGTAAAAGATAGAGAGGCAGTCGTTTTATGACTGACCTCTTTTTTTGTTGCCACTTGATAAGTTGTTATAAACAAACATTAGATTTGCTTGTCGTTGTCCAAGTGTTCACAAAAATGTCATAGATGAGCCTGTTTACCCATTGAAATTACTAGAAATGGAACTTAATATTATAATTGTTGTCATAGTGTTAAAGTATGTTTGAATACAACATGACGAGGGGTGAGAAAGCTGTTTCAAAATGAGAGACAAAGAAAAATCATGGATTTGATTCAAACTGAAAGAAGTTTAAGGACTGCCGAACTAAGTGAACGGTTTAATGTGTCAGAAATGACGATCTACCGTGACATAAAACCGTTGATCGAACAGGGACTGGTGATGAAGACGTTTGGCGGTATCGCTCTAATGCAGAACGAACGCGAGGTGAGAGGTTCGCAAGAATGCGTCGTATGCTATCGAACGATCAATGAGCGTCTATCGTATCGTTTAATTCTACCAAACAATCGAATCGACTCTGCTTGCTGCGCGCACTGTGGATTGATTTTTCATAAAGAATACGAGGATGATGTCATACAAGCCCTATGTTACGACTTTCTATTGCAGACGACAATCAGCGCCCCATTAGCGTGGTATGTGTTGGACACTTCACTTGATATGCAATGTTGCCAACCGCAGGCGCTTGCCTTTGGTCGTATCTCGGATGCTGAAAAGTTTGTGAAAGGGTTTGGCGGTCGTGTTTGTTCTTTTGAAGAGGCGACTCGTGAAGTCACTCGGACCGAAGGGTGCTGCAAGCATGGCAAATAAGCGTTGCTTGCAACCCGTCTCGGTCGTTGTTTCTTTTCTATTCTTATTCATATTCTCTTTTTGTCAAGTGACATTTGGACATGCGGTGTTAATAGAGGCGAATCCGCCCTTAAATAGTCAAGTGGAAGAGTCACCCGCAGAAATCCGTTATGTCTTTAATGAAAGATTAGAAAAAAGATTGTTTTATATACGTGTCTTTAACGAGCATGGCGAGCTCATGACCGATGATCAGGCGCAAATGAGCGAAGATCAACGGGAAGTTTCTCTGGAGCTGCCGCTTTTGCCAAATGGAACGTATACGGTAACGTATCATATTGTTTCAGCGGACGGGCATCCCGTGGAACAGTCAGGTTATTTAACGGTCGGCAGCTCATCGCAACAACCGAGCAGTTGGTACATGTTAAATGTGGTCAACCAGCAAAACCATGAAGGGGTTAGCATCGATCGTATGCTCTATTATGCCGCTCTTCTATTTTTAACAGGCTGGCTTTTCTGGGGGATTTTCTTTTCTTTTCAAGAAGAGACGAACGAAGCGACATATCGCCAATGGTTGCAGCGTTTTAGACACTTTTTCCTTTTTTCCTTGCTGATTACAGGTGGACTTCAACTTTCCTCCTTGTTAAGAGATTGGGGGATCGCCAGTTTAATTCCTGAATTATCAAAGTCGCTATGGGGTTGGACCTGGCTTATAAGTCTACTGTTAGCAGCTTCGGCTTACTGGATCCTGCGAAAAACAAAGTGGATCGATGCGTTATGGATTTTGCTACTGCTTGTTATCGAGGGATTGGTCGGTCACGCGATTACATTTAGTCCCGCGTTCCTGACTGTGTTCATCGATATTATTCACTTGGTCGTTGCCACAGTGTGGGTCGGAGGCTTATGGTTCTTCATTGTTTTTTGGAAGAGCGCTCGACGGGAGATGATTCGTTTTTACCCGCTATTTAGTCAGGCCGCATTGATCAGTATCCTTGTTGCGACTGGCAGCGGACTGTTGTTAACCTTTTTATTTATCCCGAAGTGGTCTTACCTGATTAAAACGGTATGGGGAATTTTGTTAATTGTTAAGACTGCGCTCGTGTTGGCTGTCGTCTTGGTTGCTCAGTCCGTTCGAACGAAGATGAAGCTAAATCAAGTGGATCAGTTGGAACGATTACTGCGTATTGATTTTTCCCTCATGATTGCAATTGTGATTATCGTGGGAGCGCTAACGTATGTTAATCCATTGCCACAGAATAAGCCTTTATATTGGAATGAAAAACGACCTTCTGTTCACTTGATGACACAAATTACGCCAAAAGCGCCAGGCGACAATCAAATTTCAGTTCACGCCAAGATGGTCCAAGCGGATCGGGAAGTGAAGTTAGTTGAAGTTTCATTGGTGAATCGCGATGGTAAGGTTGCGCCGATTCAAGTGCCAGTGGAACCGATCGACTCTGAAGTAGAGGAAATTGGCGATGCATTCAGGGCCCAAGGACCGTATCTCCCTTTTGCCGGTAATTGGACGATTGAGGTTCGTGTCCGTGATTCTAATGATGATGAAAAAATGTACAAAAAAGATTTTACAGTCTATTAAAATATAAACGAATGGAAAGGTTGATCATATATGAAAAAATTAACTCAAGTTCTTCTTTCAACGGTTCTTACGGTCACGATGTTTAGCGGTTTGGCGGAGGCCCACGTCACGGTGCAGCCCAGGGAAGTGACGCAAGGTTCTTATGAAGTTTTTACAGTGCGTGTCCCTTCTGAAAAGGATGATACACCTACGATGAAAGTGGAAGTGAAATTTCCGGAAGGAGTTTCTGTCTCCCGTTTTGAACCGAAACCAGGTTGGTCTTATGAGGTTGAGGAAAACGATGATGGTCGGATTGAAGGGGTTCGTTGGAGCGCGACGGGCGAGGGATTAGCTCCCATTGAATTTGCGCAATTTACCTTCCAAGGACGTGTCAATGATGATGCGACAGACCTGATTTGGAAAGCATATCAAACGTACGGTGATGGTGACGTTGTCGACTGGGTTGGAGCGGAAGGTTCGGAAACGCCGGCTTCGGTAACAACCGTTAAACCGCTTCCAGCGGGCCAAGCGGCAGATGATCACGATCATGAGACAGCTGGAGCGGCGGTAGAAGGGGTGGAAACGACAAACGGCGGAGGATCGAATGCCTCGTTGTTATTATCTATTGCAGCGTTGGTTCTCGGATTAATCGCGTTAGGGATGTCGTTTAGGAAACGAGCGTAAGGTTCGTTGGCGGGCTCATGTTTCGTAACTGGGTCAACGCTCCATGTAAATGCCGGACAGGTCCTGTCTTCTTGAGCGGTCAATGAATGCGAAAAAGCAGGCAGTTCAATTTGAACTGCCTGCTTTTGTTTGGATCTGTTAGGATTGGATTGTAATCGTTGGTTCTACGGTCACTTCGACATTGCCTTCTAACGTTTTGGAAATCATACAAGCGGATTCCGCTCGTTCGGCTCCTTTTTTGGCCGTCTCGATATCTTCCTCTGTCGCATCTTTACCAAGGATAATCGTTGGACGGTGAATAATCTTTTCGAATTTCAGTCCGCCCTCGCCATCTAAAATACATTCGGATGCGAGCGTGATGTCTTCTACCGGTAATTTACGGTTCGTTAGGACAATGCCAAGTGTGATCAAGTAGCAAGTGGATGCGGCCCCGAGCAGTAGCTCCTCCGGGTTCGTTCCTGTGCCAGGACCGCCTAGTTCAGCTGGCGCTGAAATCGGAGCTTGTAATTTCCCAGATGAAATTTTCCCTGCTCCATCTCTTCCCCCTGACCAGTTGGCTTCTAAATTAAAATGATATTTTTTAGACATGCTTGTTTCCTCCTCAGATAGATCAATTACGCCTTTGCCAATCTTTGCTTAGATTGCTTTCAGCGCGCAGGCATTAACTGAATGTAATGATTTCCATACAATTCCTTATTCTGCGCGACAGGGCCTGACTCCTGCTCACGTTAAGGGCGCAATATGCTTTTAGATAAAATAGAATGTTTCTATTTACAAAAGGGGAGCGGTAAGATATAATTTACCGCATTAAATAAGAATGATTCCGATTGGGAGGCGCTTTTAATGGAGAGAAGAAGAGTCGTGTGGTTGTTGGTGATCGGATGTTTGCTCATTGTCAGCGGATGCGGACAACAACAAAATGCAAGTCAAACTGTGGGAAAAGGGGAGCAACTTTCGATCTACACTTCTTTATTTCCTTTATATGATTTCACGAGAAAAATTGCGGGGGAACGCGCGGAAGTGAAAAATATTGTTCCGCCCGGTGTCGAGGCGCATGACTTCGAACCTAAAGCTAAAGATATGATGATGTTAAATGATGCTGATCTGCTCATTTACAATGGGGCTGGATTTGAAGGGTGGATCGAGAAAGTATCCGCTGCCCTTAACAATGACAAATTGAAACAAGTCGATGCGAGCCAGGGGATTGACCTGCTGCCCGCTGAAGGAAGTGGGGAAGAAGCGTTGGGTGAGGAGGGGCATCACGGGCATGGACAATCGGGCCCTTGGGATCCGCATGTTTGGTTGGACCCAAATCGGGCGAAACAGCAGGCAGAAACGATTCGAGACGCCCTGATTGAAGTGGATCCTGCTCATCAGACCGAATATGAACGGAATTATGAGCAACTCGCTAGGCAATTTGACGAACTTGACGCCCGCTTAGACGATTTGCGAGAGCATGTCCAACAAAAATCACTCGTTGTGTCTCACGCTTCTTTTGGCTATTTAACAGAAACATACGACTTCGAGCAGATTGCAATCGCCGGACTATCGCCAGCTAATGAGCCGACGCAACGGGAATTGCAATTGATTATTGAACAGATTGAAGCGCGCCAGGTTACCTATATTTTGTTTGAAACGCTCGTTTCGGGGAAAATCGCGGAAGTGATTAAAAAAGAGGTCGGCGCGGAAGCTCTTACTTTAAATCCACTTGAAAATGTAACGGAAAAAGAAGTGGCGGACGGCAAAGATTATTTTGCGATAATGGATGAGAACATTGATGTTTTGAAGAAGGCGCTTGATTATCGACGGTAAGGAAAAACAGCTTGTTCGGGGGGCTTTCAGCAACCTGTTTTGTGACTGATGCTGTAACCGACTATAATGGAAAGAGCGTTGCAAATGAATCAAACCGCTTCTAAGCTTTTAAAACTAGTTTGAAATCGTTAGAATAAGGTTAAATACAACCATTTAGGAGTGATGATGACGATGATGCCTTTTGATGCCTATATGAACCAATTGAAACAAATGGTCCAGCCAATGAGAGACGAATTGACGCAAGCAGGCTTTCAGGAGTTAACGACACCAGAGGAAGTCGATAATTTCTTTAAGGATACGAAAGGCGTAACAGTGATGGTGATTAACTCTGTCTGCGGATGCGCCGCTGGCATTGCCCGCCCTGCTGTGATTTATTCGGTGAAAGAAAGCGAGAAGAAACCGGACCATTTCGTAACCGTGTTTGCTGGACAAGATAAGGAAGCGACGGCGCAGGCTCGGACATACATCGATGGAATCCCGCCATCTTCCCCGTCGATCGCTCTTTTTAAAGATGGAGAGATCGTTCATTTTATTCCGCGTGAGCAAATTGAGGGTCAAACAGCTGAGAGTGTTGTAGCTAATTTGCAACAAGCGTATAACAAATATTGTGACTAAGATAAGGAATAAAAAGGAAGGGTTGTCCTGAAAGTCGGCGTTATCCGATTTTTCTAGACACCCTTTTTATTTTAGGAGAGAGGTCGATGCCGATGCCGCGCGTCCTGCTGTAGCGGGAGTTTAGGCCGTTAGAGCGTCTCGCCTTATTACATCTGTTCTGTAAGTGTCATAGGGACGCTTACACACCAATATTCGTTGTCACCCCCCGTTTTTTCGATTGCAACGGGAGTTTTGACGCTTACAACCCCTATTTTTAGAGCAGCTCATCTCCAACGGTCTTTTCTCCCTTTACAGTGGCCGAACTAGTCCTCCTCGTTGTCATCTACGTGAAGTAAGCAATCTCCGCTTGCGGGAAGTATTCATTGATGAGTCGTTTCAGGTGCTGGTGTAACTCCAGAGCTTCATCCTTTTTGTATACGTATTTACCGCGACCGTATTTTCCCCATTTGTACTGTCGCTTCGTTTCATCCATTTCTAATTTTGTCTTTGGGTAGCGCGTTAAAATTAAGTTCCTTGCCACTTTCGTAAAACGATGCTGGATCAATTCGAACGTCAAATCAGTGACGGAAGCGGGAGGTAAGGCGGCGGATAACTTCTGAAACAGTCGCTCATAACCTTCTTGCCATCCATCAAATCGATACAATGGGGCGCACAAGAAGCCGAGTGGATACCCTGCCTCCGCTACCTTCCGCGCCGCTTCAATGCGGTCTTGCAACGGGGAAGTGCCGGGTTCGAATTGGTCGACAACGTAATCCGCATTGACACTAAAACGGAAACGTGTTCGACCATTGTGTTTAGCGTCAAGTAAGGGGTCGACGTGGGCGAATTTCGTAACAAATCGAAGGTGTCCCAGTTCCTGTTGACCAAAGAATTCAATCGTCTTTTTTAGAGAGCCGCTAATGTGCTCGATCCCAACTGGATCGGACGTGCACGCCGCTTCAAATCGCGTGATTTCAGGGGCGCGCTCGTTCATATATTTGCTGGCTTGGGCAAAGATTTCATCTAGATTGACATAAATCCGAATATACGGGCGGGTCCCTACATTCGTGTTTAGGTAACAATAATGACAATGCCCCATACATCCTGTCGCTAACGGAATCGCATATTCGGCAGAAGGCTTGGAGGTTTCAAATTTTAAAGAGCGCTTGACTCCGATCACTAAAGTTCGTTTGGCATTGCGGTACCACTCGGGGGAACCTGAATCCCCTTCGATACCGCGAACTTGATTGTGAGAAGTCGTCATGCGCACGGGGGTATCGCTTTGTTGTTGATAATGTTCCCATAACTGCTTCCCTAATGGATACTCTAACGCTTGCGGTTCGAAAAAGACGACATCCGGTTTAAATAACGGAGCGTGTATTTGTCTTTTTTCTCGATCTAAAACAATACTCATTTAGGCTCACCTCCCTGTTAGTATGCGGGTTAGGCGACCTATATTTACTTGCTTTGCGGTGCCAACATAAGGTAAGATTACTGTTGGACTATATCGGCATGAAAGTGGGAGAATAAGCCATGGCTACGCCAAGTATGGAAGATTATCTGGAGAAGATCTATACATTGATTGTCGAGAAAGGTTACGCGAGAGTATCCGATATTGCTGAAGCTTTATCGGTGCACCCATCCTCCGTTACAAAAATGGTTCAAAAATTAGATCAAAATAAATACTTAATCTACGAAAAATACCGAGGATTGGTTATGACCGCGAAGGGGAAAAAGGTTGGGAAGCGGTTAGTGGATCGACACGACTTGTTAGAGGATTTCCTTGAAATTATCGGGGTGGATCCAGATCAGATATACGAAGATGTGGAAGGGATCGAACATCATTTAAGTTGGGACTCCATTACGTGTATCGAATACCTCGTTCAATACTTCACCGAAGACCCATCTCGTTTAGCGGATTTAAGACGTCTCAAAGAAATGGATGAGCAGGCGGATGAAGAGGCGCTTGAAGAAAAGAAATGAACAAAAAGACGATCAGTCGCAATGCTCGACGACTGACCGTCTTTTTGTTTTTTAATGGATATTCGTTTCGCGTTTTCTTTCCTTGTCATTGTCGTCTCGTCCTTTGTTTCCTTTGATGACCCGTAAAGAATGTTCGCGGTTTTTAAGTCTTGTTATTTTGCGTAGGTCTGAGGTAGTAAGCTTGTTCTTTCTCTTTTGCTTGCGCAAAGCTTGTTGATACCCTTGATCTGTCGGTTGACGATTGCTCATAAAGCGGTTGAATAAAAAGACAACAGCGACAGCAAGAGCGACATTGAAAAAGAACATGAGAGGGTTTGCCTTTAATGCGATGAACAGACCGATGGCCGCCAACGAAAATACAATCCCTAAGAAAAGTTTTGTCGTACTGCTCACATATCTCACCCCTTTTGTTAATAAAAGGTCGGTTGTTACTCGTTTAGGGAAATCAAAATGCTCTAGGGGGCTGTCCTTGCTCTACTTTACGAATAACAACTTACCTTGGTCAGCTTGCTGATCGAGTTCCATCATCTTTTTGAAGGAAGCAATGGCGATTTCGACTTGTTTATCGTCTGGTTGCTTCGTCGTTAACTTTTGCAGCCATAATCCGGGGTAACCGAGCAAGCGAAGCGCTGGCGTGTCTCGCAAGTGATTCGTCAATTGCAACGCCTCATAAGAAACGCCAATGACGAGTGGCAGTAACAAAATACGTTGGTATACGCGCTCCCATAATGAATCATAGTGGAAGAAAGAGTAAATAATAACTCCAACAAGTACGGTGAAAATAATAAAACTACTGCCGCAACGGTAATGAAGCGTAGAAGATTTCTGCACATTATCAACGGTTAACTCGGCGCCTGCTTCATACGTGTTAATCACTTTATGTTCCGCCCCGTGATATTGAAAAAGTCGTTTAATTAGCGGAGTTTGAGCGATTGCAGACAGGTAGATGAGCAGCAAAATGATCTTAATGCCTCCCTCGATCAAGTTTTGCAACACGTTGTGTGTTACCCATTGCTTGAACAACAAATCGGCTAACACCGCCGGAGCAATCGTAAAAATTAGCTTCCCGAAAATAAAGGAGAGGACACCGACAGCGGCAACACCAAGGATCATCGATAAACTCCAACCACTTTTCTCTTCTTTGGCGGAATCTTCTTCCCCAGGTTCTATGTCATATCGTTCCGTTGCGAAATTTAAATGTTTAGAGCCTGTTGCAGTGGCCTCAATAAGTCCGATCATCCCTCTTAAAAATGGGATCTTCTTCAATGTTTGTAAAATAGGATATTGTTTTTTTTCCTCATGAAAATATTCGATTGATTGATCCTGACGGCGAATGGCGGTCACAGTGACCTTTCTACCGCTAAACATAACCCCTTCAAGTACGGCCTGACCGCCATAGGCTATTGGCTTTTGAGTGGACAAAATGTTCCTTCCTTTCATTTGCGTGGTCTAGGCTTGCTATGCCTATCCCAATTTTTGAGAGTTTTATTTCCATTTTACAATACTTTGGGGTTGTATACTAGTGGTAGTTCATATACAATATGTATGAATCTGACAGTTTGTGATCAAAAAAAGTTATTTTTGTGGATATTTTATGTCAATCCCTATTTACACTTGAAAAATATGGGATAAAATAGGTATAATGAGGGGAAGGGGGTGAAACGAAATGAAAAAGTTATTTACTTTTGCTATTAGCTTTGCGCTCGTTGCTGTATTGGCGGCTTGCGGTGGTGGTGGCAACAATCAATCACCTCCAGAGACGCCTCCAGCTACTGAAGAAGGCGAGCCAGGAGCAGATGGTGAAGCGCCAGCTACTGAAGAAGGAACGGACGAGCAATCCTCTGAAGATGGGACGGGGACTGTTGACGTTGCCGCGGCTGAGGAGCTTTACAATAACAACTGCTTAATGTGTCATGGCAGAGACTTAACGAACGGCACTGCGCCTGAATTGGTTACGATCGGTTCCAAGTATAATAAAGATGAGATCGCTGACATTATTGTCAACGGAAAAGGAACCATGCCGAAGGGTTTGATAAAAGATCCAGCGGATGTTGAGCTTGTTGCTACTTGGTTAGCTGATCACAAATAATGCTGTACATAACCAGAATGGTGGCTATCCACTATTCTGGTTTTTTACTATTTTAGAATGGTTGTATAGATGGACATGGCTGCCTGGCTGCCAGCGCTAAAACTTGTTGTATGTTATCCGCATTAAACGAAAATACTACCTTTGAATGAGGAATAGATTCCAAAACGAAAAGGTGTTTACGCGCAGCGTGAGAGCTTACAAGGAGGTCGCGCCATTGGCAGCAAAAGCACGGATGGAACAACAATTTGAAAAGATGAAAAAGGCCCTGGTCGTCGGGGCTGTCGGCGGTCTGTTTTGGTCTCTGCTCGGTTATGCTTTTTATTCCATGAATTTTACGAAACTAGGTCCCGCCGTCGTAGTCAGCCCGTTTTTCGTTTCAAAAGCGGCGGACAAACCGCTGGCCCAATTCACTGGGATGGCTGTGATCACGGCGTTGTCAATTGGGTTTGCTCTATTATATGTCTATCTGTTTTCAAAATATTACACGCCGTGGATTGGGATTGCTTCCGGTGTTGTTTTATTCGCGCTGTTCTTCTATGCGCTAAATCCACTCTTCCAATGGACAAAGAAACCACTGCATCAAATTGGGATGAATACGTTCTCGACGACGCTCAGTTTGTTTTTATTATACGGTTTATTTGTCGGGTTTTCCTTGTCGGCTGAATTTTCAAGTAAAGAGCCAAAAATGTGAGACAGTATTCAAAACGAGAAAAATTTGATAAAATTGGCATGTTACAACAAGAAGGGCGGGAGGTGAAGGAATTGAAGCAAAGACTGTTGCAACTAAGAAGTAAAATGACGGAACAAAACATCTCAGCGATGTTGGTGACGAGTCCGTACAATCGTCGTTTTTTAAGCGGTTTTACGGGCAGCGCGGGTTATTTGTTGATCACAGAACAACACGCCCTATTGATCACCGACTTCCGCTATGAAGAACAGGCGGCTCAGCAAGCGCCCGCTTTCGAAGTGATTCGACATGACGCCGCTATTCTAGACGAGGTCGGCAAGCAGTTGACACAATTGCAAGTGAAAAATGTGGGGTTTGAGAAACAGTTTGTATCCTATGCCTTATATGAAGCTTTGGGAGAGTGTCAAGCAGAGGTTGAATGGATCGGTATTGGCGGATTAATAGAAGAACTTCGTTTGGTGAAAACGGCTGAAGAAATCGCGGTTATTAAGCAAGCTTGCCAAATTGCGGACAATACGTTCGAGCATATTTTAACGTACATAAAGCCTGGTGTCACAGAACGGGATGTTTCAATGGAATTGGAGTTTCACATGAGAAAGCAAGGAGCGACATCTTCTTCATTCGACATTATAGTCGCTTCGGGTGAACGCTCCGCATTGCCGCATGGGGTTGCCAGCGATAAAGTGATCGAGTCGGGCGATTTTGTCACCTTAGATTTTGGGGCGTATTACAATGGCTATGTTTCCGATATTACACGCACGATCGCCGTGGGCGAACCTTCTGAGAAATTAAAAGAGATTTATGGTGTCGTGTTGAAAGCGCAATTGGCTGGTGTGACGCAGATTAAAGCGGGCATGACAGCGAAGCAAGCGGATGCGCTCACAAGGGACATTATTACTGCCGCAGGCTACGGTCCGAACTTTGGTCACAGTACTGGGCATGGGATTGGACTTGAAGTGCATGAAGGTCCGCGTTTATCGTCAAGTAGCGTTGTGACGCTCCAAGCGGGCATGGTCGTTACGGTAGAGCCAGGCATTTATGTATCAAAAGTGGGCGGCGTTCGGATTGAGGATGATATTGTTATTACAGACGATGGATGCGAGATTCTGACCCAATCGCCAAAAGAACTGATTATTTTGTAGAAATGAAAGCGGGAGGAAAACAATGATTTCAGTAAATGATTTTAGAACCGGTCAAACGATTGAAGTGGATGGGCGTCTGCTGCAAGTAATTGACTTCCAGCATGTGAAGCCAGGCAAAGGAGCCGCTTTTGTGCGGGCGAAATTACGCGATCTGCGCAGCGGTTCGATTACGGAGACGACATTTCGCGGCGGTGAACGCGTTGCGCGGGCTAGAATTGAATCAAATGAGATGCAATACTTATACGCAAACGGGGATGAGCATGTCTTTATGGATACATCATCGTATGAACAGGTATCGATCCCCGCAACGCGCTTGGAGCGCGAATTACAATACTTGTTAGAAAATATGATGGTTTCAATCATGACTCATAACGGTGAAATCATTGGGGTTCAGCTGCCGAACACGGTTCAATTAAAGGTGACTGAAACAGAACCTGGCATCAAAGGGGATACAGCGTCGGGCGGCAGCAAGACAGCCACGCTGGAAACAGGTCTCGTTGTGCATGTGCCGTTATTCATTAATGTCGATGATAAACTGGTGATTGATACGCGCGATGGGGAGTATGTGTCAAGAGCGTAACCTTTCACTTAAACTAAACAAGGACTTCTACTAACATTTGTTGGCGGAAGTCCTTGTTTGTTGTCGTCCATTGCGAAAAACAGAGCGCTATCGAAAGAGGAGTTCCGAGAGCTTCACAAACATCGCTGTAATTCCCGCAGCCATCAATGGGCCGACAGGGATCCCCCTCAAAAAAATAATGCCGAAGATCGAACCGATTACGAGTCCAATAATCATTTGCGGTTCTGTCTGCAGCATGCCGAGTCCGCTTCCGTTAATGTAGGTGGCGAGGGCGCCGCCGCATAAGGCCATCCAACCGTAAGGCGTGTTGAAAAGAGGGGTAACGTCGCGCCAGCGAATGTTTCCATTGGCAAAAGGGACTAATACAGCCATCGTCAAGAACAATAGTCCCAACTCTAATCCTCTTCGTTCCACAGCGGGAAAATAGTGCTCTAAAGAAGTTAGTTTAAGAATAAGCAGCAGACTTGCGGCGGTCGCAATCACATTCGAACGGCCGATGAGCCCAATGATAATTAAGGTGACTAAGATCATTTCTCCATTCATATGTACATGACCCCTGTCCAAAGATCTCTTTTAGTACTTATGAGTGGACAAGGGGGTTTATACCAGTTTAAAACGGGTCCGCGGGGATGATGATCGCGTCTTCAACAAGCGTGGGAACAAAAGAATAAATATCTTTTTGGGCGCAATAGGCGACATCGTCTTCTTGACCCGATTGAACAAGACGTTTCCCTGCGGCGCTTGTTTTTAAGACGGCGGGTAAATGTTCGTCAACGTATCTATAAGCGGCGCTTAACGTTTTGCCTAAGTCATTGACAAAGAGATGGGGGACCTGCGCTTCGATCAATGAGACGATGTAGCCCGCGCAAAGACCATCTTCAAAAGAGAATTGTTGGCGGGACCCCGCGCACAAGATCGTCAAATCACGCTTCAATTGCATTGCTAACTGAGCGCATGCATTACTGTTTAAGAAAGATCCGATGAGCGTAGAAGCGGCCTTCCAACTTTTTTGAATCGCCCTCGTTCCATTTGTTGTAGTCAAGACGAGCGCGTTGCCTTTCAACGGAGCCTGCGTCATTTCAATCGGAGAATTTGTGAAAGGAAATCCGATCACCTTTTTTCCGTACCGCTCGCCAGCCAATAGATAGCCTTCTTGTCGAAACAGGTTAGCTTGACCAATCGTATCCACAGGTATCACTTTGGTCGCGCCATGAGCCAATGCGGTGGCGATTGTGCTGGAAGCCCGTAAAACATCGATTACGATGACTGTTTTATGTTTAATATGCTCGATCATCACCTCGTCAACTGTCGATATGACTTCAATTCTCAACCGAGTTCCCTCCCTAAATTTGCAGGAAAAAAGTGTCTGAACGCAATCCGCGGCGAAGCGACTCGACGGCGTAGATTTCTTCTGGAGCAATATTTCCTAAATGAACGTTCGGACCAAACCACTTCATTAATTCAACTTGTTGCTTCTTTTTAGGCGCTTCCCAAATGACGACTTCCCGATAGGCGCTAACCGCTTGCGCAATGTGTTCAAATTCCGATTGAATCTTCCCATCATTTTTAAAAATACCGACATTTTCTCCAGATTCGCGGCCCTCAATAATGACGTAGCTGGCCCCGGCCTCAAGATCGGATTGAATCGTTTGAACCATTGCCTCCAGTTCGACTTCAGAACCGTCTGTTTTCTTCCCATATTCTGTAATGACATCGAACGCCAATTCTTTTGCTAGTGTGATCGCTTGTAGTCGGTCTTGTTCAGGAAGTTCGATCGTTCCGTCGGAAACTTCTATTTTTTTGAACCCTAACCGTTTCATCAACTTTAAATATGCTTTTACTTTGCCTTGATAAAAAGCGACTTCAAAAAAAGTTCCGCCTGGATAGAGCCCAACTTGAAATTGCTCCGCTAACGCTATTTTTTCGTTGAGAATAGCAGCGGGATACAAAGCCGTCGTGCCAAACCCGAGTTTAATGTAGTCAATGTAGTTCGCGGCCGTTTCCAGTAAATCTTTAAATTGCCGGATGCCAAGTCCTTTGTCGATGATCATCGTCTTGCCGTTTCTCGGATTGCTCTCTCTTGCTTTCAACGGATCGGATAAAGCTATTTCGTGAAAGGAACCATTTAATTCGGTCATCGCGCTCTCCTCGCTTGTTCAATAATCTAATTTCACGGTAGTCCGACTGCAATCACTATATGCGTATTTGCCTACTTCAGGAACTTGTCTTACTTCGGGGACATGCCGCATACAAATAGAGGTAGAAAGCTATGCGGGATAAGAGGAGGAAGAGGCAATGTGGCAAGTGTTTGAGAAGGCTGTGCTGGGAATGGCCCTACTGCGAATCATGTCCGGCAGCATTGAAGTTTTTGCGGCTTTGATGATGTTGAAAGTGAATCAAGTGGAAAAAGCGATGATGATCAACGGTTCGTTGGCGTTGGTCGGTCCGCTCGTGCTCATTTTGACCACTTCAATCGGGCTTGTGGGAATTGCAGATAAAGTATCGTTTACAAAGATCATGTGGATCTTGCTTGGTGTCGCGTTTATTTTAATTGGCGTTAAAAGTCGATAGCGAGTGTAAATGGTTTTGCAATGAGACATACTAAGTTTTAGACCCTATGAAAAAGGAGGATGGCTGAAAATGGAGAAGCTGCGTGAGCGTATGTCTTATTTGCATGGTATGGCCGATGGTCTTGGAATTTCAAACCAGTCTAAAGAAGGTCGCATCGTAATAGAACTGATGCATGTCATGGAGGAAATGGTCGCTAAGCTGGATACGATGGATAACCGCATCGAAGAACAGGATGAATATCTAGAAGCTGTTGATGAAGATTTGGCGGATCTTGAAGAGTATGTTGGAGCGATCGACGAGGATTTAGACGACGTCGAAGATTTTTTGTTCTTAGAAGACGACGATGATGAGTTGATCATTGAGCTTGACGATGATGACGACGAGTTTACTGCTCGCGCCCTCAGCAGACGCCAGCGCTTGCATGGTGATTTGGCGGTCGGTGATAATATCATTGTTGTTGATGGGACCTATGATGAAATGGAAGGTTACGATGACGATGATCTGGGCTACTTTGAAATGGAGTGCCCCAATTGTCAAGAGCTGGTCAGTATCGACCAAGATGTGTTCGATGACGATATGATCGCAGAGGTGCTCTGTCCAGATTGCCATGAAGTAATCCTTGTGAACGACGATGTTCAGGAAGAAAATGAATTCGATTATTATGTCACGGACTAAAAAATGTTGCGCAAAGCAGGCGAGAAAAATTCTCGCCTGCTTTTTTGTGTTTAAAAAAATAGACAAGTTATGTTTGACAGTCATATTCAGAACAGGTCGCCCATAAGATGAAGGTAACATGGGACAAACTTTGTAGCAGGAGTGATAACAAATGGATCAGCTACTTTTATCGATGATGCCCCAAGCGTGGCGGGAGAAAATGAGGAAATTACCGATCGATGTCATCGATCAATTAGAAGAGATACGAGTTCGAAAACAACAACCGATTGAGTTTATTTACAATAATATGTCGCGGTTCTTAACAAAAGAGGCGACGCTTACAGCTCATCCTGGTAAAGGGTGGATTCCTACAATTGGCGATATGGAAAAAATGATTAATCTGATCAGTCAGCATTCCATCTATGCCTTAGAGGAAGAGTTGCGTAGAGGCTATGTCACGATCACGGGTGGTCATCGCATTGGGATTACAGGGAAAGTCGTGCTCGAAAAAGGCGAAATCAAGACGATGCGAGACATCTCAGGGTTAAATATTCGAATTGCGAAAGAGATGAAGGGTGTCTCGTTGCCTGTTCTGCCTTACTTGATCGACAAAGGTCAGTTGCTGAACACATTAATCATCTCTCCGCCGCAATGCGGTAAAACGACCTTGCTTCGCGATTTAGCGCGCGTGATCAGTTACGGAAATCTTCATTTGTCAGGCAAAAAGGTATCGATTGTCGATGAACGGTCTGAAATCGCGGCATGTGTGCGAGGGGTTCCCCAACGTGATGTTGGACCGCGCGCGGATATTCTCGATGCGTGTCCAAAGGCGGAAGGAATTATGATGTTGATTCGATCGATGTCGCCCGATGTGATTATCGCCGATGAAATCGGCAGGCCAGAAGATGTCGCCGCGATCCAGGAAGCGCTCAATGCAGGGGTGTGTATTATGACCAGTGTTCATGGGGCCAGTTTGGCTGATATTAATCGGAGACCAACGTTAAGTCGGATGATTGGACAAGGCATGTTTCAACGCTATATCATTTTAGGCCGATCCAAAGGGGTCGGGACGGTTGAAGGAATTTTCAATGATCAGTGTCTTCGTTTGCAAGAAGAGGCGAGTGTTTCCTAATGAAGTTGATTGGCGCGTGCATCTTGTTGTTTTCAGCGACCATGCTCGGGTTCCACACTGCAACACGCTATGCCAAGCGTCCGCAACAGATTCGCGAATTAGGGATTGCTTTACAACTGCTTGAAACCGAGATTTGTTATGGGGCGACCGCCTTGCCGCTCGCCTTAGATTATGTCTCGAAGCGGGCCCGCGGTGAAGTCGGGCGATTGTTTCAACAGGCTGCGCAGCGTTTGCTGGCGGAGGATGGACGCTCAACGGCTGAATGCTGGGAGCAAGCGGTCGAGCAGGTGTGGTCCAGCATGACAATGAAAAAGGCAGAAAAGGAAATTATGCTGCACCTCGGCTCTGTGCTAGGGAAGAGCGAGAAAGAAGATCAACGGAAGCACATTCGGCTTACCTTAATGAACCTCCAACAGGAAGAAATGGTCGCAAGAGACGAACAACAGAAATATGAAAAGATGTGCAGAAGCTTAGGGATATTAGGTGGCATTTTAGCCGTTATATTGATGTATTAAGGGGTGGAGGAACATGCCTTACGACGTGAATACCATATTTCAAATCGCCGGCATCGGAATCATTGTCGCGATGATTCACACCGTTTTAAAACAGGCGGGCAAAGGGGATTGGGCCGATTGGATCGCGCTCGTTGGGGTCGTGATCGTATTGTATATGGTTGCTTCGTATGTCAATGATTTATTTCAAGAGATCAAGCGCGTATTTTTATTCAAGTAGCAGCTTAGCTTAAATCAATACGAACGCGCGGATAGCGGGGGAAGGCCTATGGACATCATACAAATTGTTGGACTTGGACTGATCGCAACGATTCTTACACTTGTCATAAAAGAACAGAAGCCTATGTTCGCTTTCCTGATCGCCTTGGTCACCGGGATCGTTATTTTTTTGTTTGTGATTGGCAAGATTTCAGAGGTGATTCGAATCATTGAGAGAATCGCGATTCAGGCCAATCTGAACATGATCTATTTAGAGACGATTCTGAAAATTATCGGAATTGCTTATATTGCCGAATTTGGGGCGCAAATTACAAGGGATGCGGGACAAGGCTCAATCGCTACAAAAATTGAACTCGCGGGGAAAATTTTAATTTTGGTGATGGCTGTGCCAATCATTACGGTCATTATTGAAACCGTGATCGGATTATTCCCCTCATAAAGGAATGATACCCATTGAGACAAGTACTGCTTTTCATCTTTGCGCTACAGACGATCTGCGCTGTGTATCCCGCTTCAGCTGAGGCTGCCATTCAGGATTCGGTCGTACAGTCTCAGGTGGAACGACTGGATCTTAGCCAGGTCGAGGCGTATTGGAAAGATTTAATGAATGACTACAAAGGGTATTTGCCTGGCAGCGAACTCGAGGGGATCGGGGCGCTGATTCTGAATGAAGACGGCAAATTTTCAATAAAACAGTTGTTCGTCGGATTTATGAAATACTTTTTCCATGAGATTGTCGTCAACGGAAAGTTGTTAGGTTCAATTATTATCATCACCGTATTCGCGATGATTTTAGAAACGATGCAAAGCGCTTTCGAAAAAAATACGGTCAGTAAGACCGCTTATGCCGTTTCGTATATGGTGCTTATTATTTTGGCGATCAACAGTTTTCGAATCGCGATCGGTTATGCCCAAGACGCAATCACAAATATGGTTGGTTTTATGCTCGCCCTAATGCCACTCGTGTTGGCGATGCTGGCGGCGATGGGAAATTTGACGTCTGTGGCGATGTTTCATCCGCTTATTATCTTCATGGTCAATGTCAGCGGCACCGTCATTTCCAATGTCATCTTTCCGTTGTTGTTCTTGTCGTCCGTGTTGTCGATCGTTAGCAGCTTTTCGGAAAAATACAAAGTGACGCAATTAGCGAATTTACTGCGCAACATTAGTATGGGACTGCTAGGCGCCTTTCTTACCGTGTTCCTCGGCATCATTTCGGTGCAAGGAGCAACGAGCGCGGTTGCTGATGGGGTGACGATCCGCACTGCTAAATATGTGACTAGTAATTTTGTGCCTGTCGTCGGACGGATGTTTTCAGATGCGGCGGATACGGTGCTTGGCGCCTCATTACTCGTCAAAAACGGGGTGGGGATGGTCGGAGTGATCGTGCTCATTTTGCTTAGCGCCTTTCCTGCCTTGAAGATATTAACACTTAGCCTTGTCTATCATTTCGCATCGGCGATCATGCAACCGCTAGGCAATAGCCCCATCATCAGTTGTCTGTCGACGATCGGCAAAAACTTGGTGTTCGTGTTCGCCGCATTAGCGACCGTTTGTTTAATGTTTTTTCTCGCCATTACGATTATTATTACAGCCGCAAATATATCTGTCATGGTTCGGTAGGTGAATAGATCATGATTGAAGCGATAAGCCATTGGTTACAAGAAATCATCTTACTCGTTCTGATTGCGACGATCCTGGACATGCTGTTGCCGAGCACATCGATTCAGCGTTATGTGAAGTTTGTAATGGCTTTGCTCATTTTGCTCAGTATGATCTCGCCCGTCATTCATTGGTTTCAAAAAGATCTCTCACTGGAGAAGATTTATTTGAGAATTTTAAACTACAACGAGGATGCTGAACAGGATTGGGCCCATTTAAAACAATATAGTGAGCAGCTGATGAGGGATCACGAACAAGAAACGACTGGTTTCGTTAAAAGTCAGTTGGAATCCCTCATTACAGCGAAGGTGGAAGAGCAACATGGCATGAAAGTGGACTTCGTTAAAATCGAAATTGAACAAAAAAGTTCGGGTGAACAGTCATATCCTGTTATTTCCTCCGTACAATTAATATTGGACAAAGATATTCGGGACAAGGGCCACGGCGAAGATGAGGATCGGATCCAAATCCAACCTGTTGAGCCCGTCACGATCGATGTCGGTGGAGAAACGACGACGCCAGTCTCATCCTTGGTTGAACTTTCCGCCGCAGAGCGCAAAACGCTAGAAGACATTGCAACAGATATCGCCCAAACATGGAGTATTGATCGCAGTAAAGTGACGACGAAATTGAAAGGGAACCAAGAGGAGGGATGAGGAATGGGCAACGGATGGTTTTCCAAACTCAAGCAGAAATGGGGCAAGGGAGAGGAGGGGAAAAAACGGATTGGCGCCGTACAAAAACTGATTGTGCTTGGAGCAATCGGCGCTGCGGTGATGATCTTTTCTTCATTTCAGACCGATCGCCAACCCTGGACGGCGACGAACCAGCAACCTGAATCGCCGCCAGACGAGCAAGCGGTGTTCTCCGCCAAGTCATCGAACAAAGACGAGCCAAGCATGGCAGACTACGAGGCCCAATACGTGGGGCAATTGAAAGAAATTTTAGAGGAAGTGATTGGCGTCGGTGAGGTTTCGGTCATGGTTAACTTGGAATCGACAGAAGAGGTCATCGTGCAAAAAGACACCAACGAGCGCTCACAAGTGACAAAAGAGGTGGATAAAGAGCGGGCCACCCGCGATATTCAAGATTCATCGAAAGATGAGAAGGTTGTGTTGGTCCAAGGCTCCCAAGGCGAGCATCCGATCATCGTGAAAAAGGTCAAGCCCAAAGTGAGGGGCGTCGTAGTCGTCGCTCGCGGGGCGGAAAACATGAAAGTGAAAGCTTGGATTCATGAAGCGGTTCAAAAAGCGCTCCACGTCGAACCGCATAAAATATCTATTTTACCTAAAAAAGGATAAGGAGGGTTTCGAGAATGGTCTTAAAAAAACAAACGGTTTGGCTCTTATCAATGCTCACAATCATGGTGGTGTTATCAGCTTATTATTTGGCGCAAGGTCCTGTCGAACAAGTTCCCGTCGCTTCCGAAGTAACAGAGGATGAGGCGAAAACTAAGGCTGAAGCGGAAGTCGACAGTAAGCAAGTGATGGAACAACCTGAGCAGGTAGACGGGAATGTAGAAGTTGTTTCTGAGAAGAACGCGGACTATTTTGCGGAAGTGAAAATGAATCGCGAAGCTTGGAATTCTCAAACGTTAGAAAAATATATGGATGTATGGGCCAATTCTGACGCAAGCGCGGAAGCGATCGCCGAAGCAAAACAGAGTTATGACGTATTATTAGGGAAGCAAGACGCGGAATTAAATGTGGAAAACTTGATCAAAGCGTTGGGTTATGAAGAAGCAGTGATCGTAACCAACGAAGACCGCGTTAGTGTTGTCGTGCAAGCTGACAAGCTTGAGCGCAAGCAAGCGGTAGAGATCGTCTCATTGATTAACAAACATTTGGAAGTGCCGAGCAAAAACATTGTGGTCAGTTTCAAGCCATAATTAAAAAGAAAACTCAGTTTAAAGAGGGATTCGAGCGAAAAGCTCGACCCTCTTTTGTTGTTTTTTGATGCCAGGAATACCGTGTCATTCCAAGGAGAGTATGTTATAATGGCAAAAATAAACTTTTGGAAGAATGATACGCGCGGTGAGGAGTGTAAAGGATGCTTAAGATTCAGGATTTAAGGGAATTAATTAAACTGATCGATCAATCGAGTTTACAAGAATTCGAATTAGAAAGTGAAGGCACGAAATTAACGATTCGTAAAAACGGACTGACTTTGCAACAACAAGGAAGCGGAGATGTGACAGCATCGGTTTTCCAGAGTCCTCCAACCTCTGTTGAGTCCGTATCGGTTCCACATGCAGAGTCGCTCAGTTCATCCTCTGCTCCGCAATTGGCAGTAACGACTCCTGCGGATTCGACAGCTGACGCAACTGCAGATGATCTTTTACATAAAATTGTATCACCGATGGTTGGAACTTTTTATTCAAAGCCAGACCCAAGCGCGGATCCTTTTGTTCAAACTGGGGACACGGTCAGATCAGATTCTATCGTTTGCATAGTTGAAGCGATGAAGTTGTTCAATGAGATTGAGGCGGAAGTTTCGGGTGAGATTGTCAAGATGCTTGTCACGGACGGACAGCTTGTAGAGTATGGCCAGCCGTTGTTTTTGGTTAAGAAAGAGTAGAGAAAAACGAACGACGTAGACGGAAATTGGAAAATGGGGTATGATTGTTAAATAATGCCTCACTTGTTTATAAATCCCAGGAGGTGCTTGCTTAATGGAAATGATTGCAGACTTTGAAAAGACGGAATTAGGAAGAATCGAAATCGCTCCGGAAGTGATTGAAGTGATCACAGGACTAGCGGCAGCAGAGGTAGATGGAGTTGCCCATATGAGCGGTGGTTTTGTCGGGGATATTGCTGAACGTTTGGGTAGAAAGAACCTTGCAAAAGGGGTTAAAGTTGAGGTCGGCCAGAAAGAAGCGGCTGTCGATGTCTTTTTAATCGTTGAATATGGTTACAAGATTCCTGAGGTAGCTAGAAAAATTCAAGAAAATGTGCAAAATGCAATTGAAAACATGACAGGCCTAAAAGTAGTTGAAGTCAATGTTCATATTGTTGATGTTGAATTCAAGTCTGAGAAAAAAACAGAACCTGAGGAACAGCCTCATCGCGTACGTTAATAACCGAGATGGACTTCGGACCCCTTTCTATAGAGGGGTCTTTCGTTCTTCATGCCATTCCTCTGGCTCATACATATTAATTGAATTCAGAAGCAGTCTCCTATTTTTGTTAAGTAGGGATGAACACGCGAATTGTATTGAATTCGATAAGGGTTTTAACCCCAGCTGAATGAAATTAATGTCCAAGGCGGATGTCACATGTTTTTTGGGAAGCTGTTCGACGAGGCGTGATTGATTCGAAGGAGGAGATCTAAGTTTGAATTTATTTGATCGATTTATATTGACGCTGTACAGTCTCGCTTTGACGATTGTATCAGTTGTTGTCATGGCCGTGACCGTTCAGATTGTTCCCTACCGTCTTGTGTTAGAAAATTTGCAAGCGGTCTATAGTGTTGGAAATATTCGCTATACTTATTTTACGGTCGCCTTTATTTTTTTCCTGATTAGTCTTAAGTTTTTGTTCCAAGGGTTTCGTGTTAGAGGAAAGCGGGACAGCAAAACGGGGAAAGCAGCGATCGCTCAAAATACAGAGATAGGGCAAGTGCGTATCTCTACGAATACATTAGACAGTATCATTTTGAAAGCGACTCGGCGCGTCAGAGGGGTTCGCGAAGCGAAGAGTACGGTCACAACCGATGAAACGGGCACTACTATATTATTGCAGGTAGCGGTAGACGGAGAAACGTCGATTCCGACGATTGTGGAAGAAACGCAGAAAAATGTAAAAGAACAAGTAGAAAAGATCGTTGGTATTGAAGTGAGACAAATCGATGTAAAAATTACAGAAGTGGCCCAACAAGCGTCGACTCGGTTAAGTCGAGTGGAATAGGGGGAGTGAATATGTTCAGGCAATTGCTTACAGATCATCCTGGAAAATCCTTGGGAGCGCTCGCCGGCCTTGTGTTTAGCTTACTGTATATTTGGTTAGGATTTATCGATACCGTCGTTGTGCTTGTGTTTGTTTCAACAGGTTTTTATTTAGGAAGAAAATTCGATAATCGGGAAGATTTGACCGATGTGTTGGACCGTATTTTACCGGGAAAGTTTACGCGATTTTAAAATAGGGCGAGGAAGCCCTTTTTTCTTTTGCCAAAGTAGGAAAAGCTATATAGAAACAACAGATAGTAGGTGATCATATGTCAAGACGTGAAGCCCGCGAAAAAGCGGTTCAAGTTTTGTATCAATTGGATCTGACAGAGGTTGAAGTAGAAGCGGCGATGCAAACCGTTTTAGAGGAAGATACAACGTTTCAAGAAATCGCGTTTTTAGAGCAGTTGGTCATGGGCGTTCGCTCCCACCAGGCAAAGTTAGATCAAGCGATTCAGCGTTATTTACGGGACTGGACGTTTGAACGTTTAGCCCCTGTCGATCGGGCTGTGTTAAGAATTGCAGCGTATGAAATTTTATATTTGGCGGATGAAATTCCTGGGAAAGTCTCGTTGAATGAGGCCCTAGAACTAACGCGGTCGTTTGGAATGGAACAATCGGTCAAATATATTAACGGTGTGCTCGCTAACTTAGTGGAAGGGATTAAAGTCGGCGATGAGTAAGAGCGTGATTTTGGGCGTGGATACGAGTAATTATCGGACTTCGCTCTGCTTGCTTGACCTGGATGGAGAAGTGGTCGCCGAGCAAAAGCGACTATTGACAGTCAAACAGGGGGAACGGGGCTTGCAACAATCGGAAGCCGTGTTTCAACATACGCAACGTTTACCCGGATTGGCGGAGCAAATGGAATGGGATGGCTACAAGTTAACCGCTGTTGCCGTTAGTGTGAAACCGCGTCCTGTGGCGGATTCGTATATGCCAGTGTTTAAGGTCGGCGAAAGTTGGGCGCGGGGCATTGCCGCGTTTGCGCGGGTTCCCCTGATCGAGACGAGTCATCAAGAGATGCATATTGCGGCGGGCGAGTACTCAGTTAGCGAACGCCCCGAAAATGACGTTTTTTTAGCGTTTCACTTATCCGGCGGGACGAGTGAATTGCTCGCCTGTGAAAGGACTGAAGAAGGGTATCGCATCGAAAAACTCGGCGGTACCTTGGATCTGCACGCGGGGCAATTGGTTGATCGGGTTGGCGTTGCTCTCGGTCTGCCTTTTCCCGCGGGTCCTTATCTGGAGCAACTCGCGAACAAGCCTCACAACGATGAATTTCAAGTTCCGACGACGATGAAAGGATACGATTTTCACTTATCGGGGGCGGAGACGCAACTGCTTCGTCATATTGAACAACAGCGTTTTTCAAAAGCGGCGATCGCCCGAGCGACCGAACGTTGTGTGGCGAGAAGTTTGGAAAAAACGATTCGCTATGCGGTCGAACAAGGTCACCCCAAAGAAGTGTTAATCGTCGGCGGTGTGGCCGCCAATCGCTATATCAAGGATCGATTGCAAGAACGATTAGAGCACCGCGCAGTTGGGTGCCGTCTCTATTTTGCGGAGCCTGAATATTCAGGAGACAATGCGTTCGGCGTCGCTTATATCGGTTTGAATAGATGGAGGAAAACAAATGCGTAACAGGCTGAAAGCGCGATATATGTTGATAACCTTTACAATTTTCCCATCAACCACTAAACTTAGAAAAAAGATGAGGAGGATGGGACGATGATTATTGATGGAAAACAAGTAGCGCAAGATATACGCAATGAATTGAAACAGGAAGTAAGCGAGTTAAATGAAAAAGGGTTGAAACCGGGATTGACCGTTATTTTAGTCGGCGAGGATCCAGCTTCCCAATCGTACGTCAAAGGGAAAGAAAGAGGCTGCGAGGAAGTTGGTATTGTTTCGAATGTGATTCGAAAGCCAGCGACGACAACAGAAGAAGAAGTATTAGGGCTTGTTCAACAATTGAATGAGGATCCTGCCGTACACGGGATTTTAGTGCAATTGCCATTGCCTAACCACATCTCTGAAGACCTTGTAATTCAAGCAATTGATCCGGACAAAGATGTTGACGGTTTTCACCCGATTAACGTCGGTAGAATGATGATCGGACAACCGTGCTTTTTACCGTGCACGCCACATGGGGTCATTGAAATGATCAAACGGACAGGAACAGAAATTTCAGGAAAACATGCGGTTGTGATTGGACGCAGCAATATCGTTGGAAAGCCGGTTTCGATGTTGTTGTTGCAAGAAAACGCAACGGTTTCTATTTGTCATTCGCGCACGGCGGATTTAGCGGCGATCACCCGTCAAGCGGATATTCTTGTCGTTGGCGTTGGGGCTGCTCATATGATCGGAGCCGAGCATGTGAAACCTGGGGCGATTGTGATCGACGTTGGCGTGAACCGAATTGAAACAGGCAAGTTGGTTGGAGACGTTCGTTTTGATGAAGTGAAAGAGATTGCGAGCCACATCACACCTGTTCCAGGCGGCGTTGGACCGATGACGATTACGATGCTGTTGAAAAACACAGTGGAAGCTTGCAAAAATCAAGCCGTGACACAAGAGGCGTAGGAAGTTTTGGACAAGCGCATCTTTTCCGTCGGCGACATTAACCGCTATTTAAAACACACATTAGAAACGGATGACCAATTGCAAAATGTATGGGTA
Organism: Ammoniphilus oxalaticus; assembly: GCF_003609605.1. Lineage (NCBI taxonomy): Bacteria > Bacillati > Bacillota > Bacilli > Caryophanales > Paenibacillaceae > Ammoniphilus > Ammoniphilus oxalaticus. Next base: position 78,961 of record NZ_MCHY01000006.1, read on the forward strand.
AGGGCGGAAATCTCCAATTTTACGCATCACAGCCGCGGTCACATGTATTTTACGTTGAAAGATGAGGACGGCGTTTTAAAAGCGGTGATGTTTGCCGGTTCAAATCGGTACCTCAAGTTTATTCCGAAGAACGGAACGAAAGTGTTGGCGCGAGGCAATATTACGGTTTATGAACAGGGCGGTCAATATCAACTGATTGCCAGAGAAATGCAACCGGACGGGATTGGTAGCTTGTATTTAGCGTTTGAGCAATTGAAGAAAAAGCTGGAAGAGGAAGGGTTGTTTAAGCAAGACATCAAAAAACAGCTCCCCGTCTATCCAAAAGCGATCGGGGTCATTACGAGCCCGACGGGGGCGGCGATTCGCGACATCATTACGACGTTGCGCAGAAGGTATCCGCTCGTTCGAATTATTTTGCTGCCTGTGCTTGTGCAAGGCGATCAGGCGCCACAGTCGATCAGCGACGCCATTGAATTGATGAATCGTTCCGAATTCATCGATGTGTTGATCGTTGGCCGCGGCGGAGGTTCAATAGAGGAATTGTGGGCGTTTAATACGGAGCTTGTCGCCCGCAGTATTTTTGAATCAGACATTCCCGTCATTTCGGCGGTCGGTCACGAGACAGATTATACGATCGCCGATTTCGCGGCGGATATGCGGGCGGCCACACCGACTGCGGCCGCGGAATTAGCGGTGCCTCATATTGCTGAATTAAGGCAAAAGCTAAATTGGTTGGAAGAGAAGCTGCAAAAACAGTTTCTAGGCCAGGTTGTTCAACTTCAAGAAAGATGGGACCGAGCGCATCGAACGTTGTTGGCCCGACACCCGCGTAAACAAGTTGAAACCGCGAATCAGACGTTAGATCGAACGATCAGTCGACTGCAAATGACGATGCAGCGGTTTGTAAGTGATCATCAGATGCGGCGACAAAACCTCACTCAACGGCTCGCGTTTCAAAATCCCCGAAAGCAACTTCAATCGTATCGAGAGCGCCTTGAACGTACCCAATCCACTTTAACAAAAATAGGAAAAACAACAACGGAACCCGCTCGAAATCGATGGTTATACGCGATGACCAAGTTGGATGGGCTGAGTCCTTTAAAAATTATGGGGCGTGGGTATTCGCTCGTATACAAAGATAAGCAATTGGTCAAGTCGATTGACCAGCTTGACCCTGGAGATGGCCTGAAGGTAGAATTGATGGATGGCGCAATAGATTGCTCGGTTTGGGCGATAGAGGAGAGGGAGAACGATGGAAAAAAGTGATTTGCTTGCCTTAACTTTTGAGGAAGCGATCAAACGACTAGAAGATGTCGTTGATACGCTTGAATCAGGGGAAGTTCCATTAGAAAAAGCGATTGATTTATTTCAAGACGGTATGCTTCTCTCCCAAGTTTGCAATCAGAAATTAGAGATAGTGGAACAGAAGATCGAAACCCTTTTAGAAGGAAATGACGGTCTAGAAGTGAAGTCTATCGAGCTTGAGGAGGAACGTTAGTGAAGGAATCATTTCAGCTGCAAGACTATTTAACAGAGAAAAAACAACGCCTTGAGCGGGCATTACCTGACTACTTACCGACGTCGGGCGTCCCCCCATTATTGAAAGAGTCGATGGAGTACTCGCTGCATGCGGGTGGAAAACGGATCCGTCCGATCCTCATTTTTGCGACGTTAGAGTCGTTTGGCAAAGACCCGATGATCGGCATGCCTGTTGCTTGCGCCGTTGAAATGATTCATACGTACTCATTGATACACGATGATTTACCAGCGATGGACGATGACGATTTTCGTCGGGGAAAACCGACTAATCATAAGCAATACGGGGAAGCCACTGCGTTGTTGGCGGGGGATGGACTGTTGACTGAAGCGTTTCGAACTGTTTGCGGTTTGGATCAGCTTGGCGTTGAGTCGAAAACGATTTTAAAAGTTGTCCGTGAACTATCGCGTTACGCGGGCCCGCAGGGGATGGTCGGGGGACAAATGGCCGATTTATTAGGCGAAGGCAAACAACTGCAACTCGCAGAGCTTCAATATATTCATCAACATAAAACAGCTGATTTACTTATCTTTTGCATTCGAGCAGGGGCTCATTTGAGCGGAGCGAATAAAGAGCAACTGGAATTGCTTACGACATTTGGCCGCAACATCGGACTTGCTTTTCAAATTCAAGACGATCTGTTGGATATTTTCGGCGAAGAATCGAAGTTGGGTAAACCGGTTGGCAGCGACGAAGCGAGCGACAAATCTACCTATCCGGCTTTGCTCGGTTTAGAGGAAACCAACCGACAATTAGATCAGCTGATCGCCGAAGCAAAATCGGCCTTAAATCAAACCGGGATTAACGTTGAAATCTTACATGCGTTAGCCGATTTTATCGTCCAGCGGGATCGTTAAGGAATAGGGATTCTGTCTGGATTGGGGTTGGCGTTGTTTACCGCTTCAATCTTAGCGGAAATGAATTGAGCGTTGTTTTAAGATGTGATATACTTATCTTTCGCTGAGGAGTGGCGCAGTATTCTAGTCGGTCTACTTTCTCTGAAGGCGGGGCTAAAAATCCGCTAAAGGGCACATCGATGAAGTCCCTGGTGCAGGCTTATGACGCCCAGTCAGGGGTCTGTGCTGGGGGTTAAGGTTTCGGGGCGATCCACAATGGCATGTGGGCGTTGACCCTGATTCCGTGGAGGCCCAAGTGCGTAGTAAAGCGTTGCGCGCGTTTATGCTATGGCTTGGGGTATGAACCTGGATGTCGGCTCATGCGCGAGTCGACGCACAGCGTAGCCTGCCTTGCGTGGTGTCGGGAGGGAGTATGGGATTCAGTGCGCTCGGGTCTTGGCCAGACCCAGCGTTCCAGTGCCGTATGAAACCTGCACTGCAAAAGAGGCTAGGGGACTGTTCAAGGCTGTTGAGGAAATCTCCTAGACTGTTCGCTTTGCGCGTAGTTTTGCAGGGATTAAAGTGTGGACTAAGTGGTAATCCAGTCCAATACATGGTGACAGTATTGATGTCTGAATAAGGGGAAACCGCCTGAACGGCGACGTTTAGGTTCGGGCATGGGAAAACCTACTGGACCTAAGCCACAGTGTTTACTTGCAAAATGGCCACTCCTCGTTTACAGCATGATGATAAGCAAATCAGCATGAAATAGGAAGCGGATCTGAATTTCAGATCTGCTTCTTTGTTGTTTTTGGGGGATGTTGCCGTCGATGAACGCCCGCGTTTGGTCAAAATTGATCTGTGCGGGTCTTCATGCCGTCGATGAATGCCGGTATTTGGTCGAAATTGATCTGCACGGGTCTTCATACCGTCGATGAACGCCCGCGTTTGGTCGAAATTGATCTGTGCGGGTCCTCATGCCGTCGATGAACGCCCGCATTTGGTCGAGATTGATCTGTGCGGGTCTTCATGCCGTCGATGAACGCCCGTTTTCGATTAGACTCCCGCTCTTAGGTCCTGATGGCGTTCTTCACGACGCACCCTCCCCTAAATTCCCCGATCCCGCGTTCTGATCGTGTCGCTCATGACGCGCATTCCGCTTAAATGTCCGATCTCGTGTCCTGATGGCGTACTTCACAACGAGCTCTCCCTTAAATTCTTCGATCTCGGGTCTTGATCGCCAGCATTCGCGCTTGCGCCATCTCCAATGGGCGTAAAACGGCGCCCCGCTAGGGATTGCCTCTTATCCTTTTGCCACTCTATAACTTTTTCTCAAAATTTAACGAGTAAATATATGAAGATTTGATCGAAATATGTTAGGATGTTAATATTGCTTGTCCATTCTTTCATTTATTAGTAACATAAAAAATGGTAACCATATAGATAGATGATACGGAAAGTGAGGAGTTACGTTGTTATTACAAAAAATCAACTCTCCTGATCAATTAAAAACATTATCTTTGCAAGAGATGGAACAGCTTGCTCGCGAGATCCGACAATTCTTAGTTGAAAAGCTGTCTAGGACTGGGGGGCATTTAGCGTCTAACCTTGGGGTTGTTGAGCTGACGATTGCTCTGCACTATGTTTTCAATAGTCCGCAAGATAAATTGATTTGGGATGTCGGACATCAGTCCTATGTGCATAAGATTTTAACGGGTCGCATCGATTTGTTTGATACATTAAGAAAGTATAAAGGGTTATCTGGATTCCCTAAGCGCAGCGAAAGTGTCCACGATGTTTGGGAAACTGGGCATAGCAGCACATCTTTATCAGCGGCGATGGGGATGGCGATAGCCCGTGACTTGAAAAAGGAAGACAGTCAAGTTGTCGCGATTATTGGTGATGGCGCTTTGACCGGGGGAATGGCCTTGGAAGCGTTAAACCATATAGGTCATGAACAAAAGAATTTAATTGCTATTTTAAATGATAACGAAATGTCGATTGCGCCGAACGTCGGCGCGTTGCATAATCACTTGGGCAAATTACGCACAGATCAACACTATAAAAAGGTGAAAGAAGATCTGGATCATTTATTACGTAAAATTCCAGCTGTGGGCGGGAAGTTATTAAAAACAGCAGAACGAATTAAAGATAGTCTAAAATACTTAGTCGTGTCAGGTATCCTATTTGAGGAACTTGGTTTTACTTATCTCGGACCGATCGATGGGCATAACCTGCCAGAATTATTAGAGTGTCTCAACCAGGCGACCCATACGGAAGGACCTGTGCTCGTACATGTCGTTACCAAAAAGGGGAAAGGATATGCGCCAGCCGAAGCGGACTCCTACACGTGGCATGGGGTTAGTCCTTACAAAATCGAATCCGGAGAAATGATGAAAAAGGCGGGACCGCCTTCGTATGCTAAAGTATTTGGCGACACGATGATTAAGATGGCGGAACAAGAACCGTCGTTGGTCGCAATCACACCGGCAATGCCTGGCGGATCGGGCTTAACCTCATTTTCAGAACAATACCCAGAGCGCTTTTATGATGTCGGAATCGCGGAACAACACGCGGTTACACTTGCCGCTGGACTTGCGACGCAAGGGATGAAACCTGTATGTTCTATCTACTCTACATTCCTGCAACGCGGTTATGATCAAGTTGTTCATGACGTTACACGACAAAACTTAAATGTTATTTTTGCGATTGACCGATCCGGTTTTGTTGGTGAAGACGGAGAAACTCATCATGGTTTATATGATATTGGTTTTCTGAGAAGTCAACCTAACATTGTAATCATGATGCCAAAAGACGAAAATGATTTTCAACATATGTTATATACGAGTATGAAATATTCAGACGGTCCAATCGCTGTTAGATATCCTCGCGGCGGTGGGCTAGGTATCCCGATGGACGAACAGCTTCAAGAAATTCCGATTGGAAAATCGGTCATTGTGGAAGAAGGCAGCCAAGTTGCGATCCTGGCGTTAGGTAATATGGTGGAATTGGCTTTAGAAGCGGCCGATCACGTGAAGCAAGAAGGGATTCAGCCGATGGTGATTGATGCCCGTTTTGTAAAACCATTGGACCACGATTTATTGATTCGTTTGGCGAAAGAGCGCTATCACCTCATTACGGTTGAGGAAGCGACTGTGGCGGGCGGATTTGGATCTGCGGTGCTTGAGTTTTATGCGGAACACGGTTACCACGATATGACTGTGGAAATGATCGGCGTGCCGGATGTGTTGGTCGAACATGGCAGTTCCACAGAACAACGCAGGGAAATTGGGTTAACGGCGGAAGCGATTGCGAAAAAGACAATCCAATTATGGCCCAGAAAAAGGCAGCGGGCGTAAATGAGTAAAAAGGAACGAATCGATGTGCTGCTCGTCAAACAGGGCTTCTTTTCCAGTCGGGAGAAAGCGCAAGCGGCGATTATGGCGGGGCTTGTGCTTGTCAATGATGAGCGATGCGATAAAGCCGGCACAAAGGTGGACGAGGCCTCTCACATCCGATTGAAGGGTGAGGTGCATCCTTACGTTAGTCGCGGTGGACTCAAACTCGAAAAGGCGATTGAAGTGTTTGATTTATCGCTTGAACAAGCCGTCGTGCTCGACATCGGGGCCTCGACAGGCGGGTTCACGGATTGCGCTCTGCAAAATGGGGCGAAGCAAGTGTATGCGATTGATGTTGGATACGGTCAACTCGATTGGAAATTACGCTCGGATGAGCGTGTGATCGTGATGGAACGGACCAATTTCCGCCATCTGGAACCGACGGATTTAAAGGGGGAAGCGCCGAATTTTAGCGTGATTGACGTCTCCTTTATTTCCCTGAAAATCATCCTGCCGGTCTTAGCGCGGTTTTTGCCCTCTGGGGGGCAGGTGGTTGCACTTGTGAAACCACAGTTTGAAGCGGGCCGAGATTCGGTTGGAAAAAATGGGGTTGTGCGCGATCCGCAGGTTCATTTTGAAGTGTTGCAAGCGATGATTACGTTTGTGACATCGAATGGCTACGAAGTGAAAGGATTGGATTACTCGCCGATCACCGGCGGTGAAGGAAATATTGAGTTTTTATTACATTTAGAGCGAGTGGCGCAAGCGGCTCCTCTTACAATTGATAAACAACAGATTGAGCAGCTCGTTGCGAAAGCGAGCCAAAAACTGACTTAAAAAAGAAACACGGGCTGACTTGCGCATTGGGGGGTCAGCCTTTACTTTTGTATCTTTATACACTTTTCGTGAAAAATATGTATAATATGCGTATAGGCTTTATTGGGGAGGTTCTTTTGTGAAAACGGTTGGTATGGTAGTGAATCAGAGCAAACCAGGAGCGATTGAATTCGCTAAGGGTCTAATCCAGCTTTTAGAAGACAAAGGTATAAAAGTGTTGATTGAACCTTTTGTAGGAGAATACGTCAAAAGGGACGACCTTGCTATTCCGCTCCATGAATTTCATCAACAGGCAGAATGTGTTTTTGTGTTAGGCGGGGATGGGACGTTACTCGGTGTCGCTCGAGAATTTTCCGTTCACAATATACCTTTGTTAGGGATCAACCTTGGGAATCTCGGGTTTCTGTCCGAAGCGGAACCTGATCATTTACCGGATGTGATTGATAAGATTAACCGTGGCGATTATTATTTGGAAAAAAGAATGATGATCCAAGCAGAGCTTATTCAGAATGGAATGACAAAGGCGGTCTATCATGCCTTAAACGATATATGTATCGCAAAAGGAACATTCAGTCGGATTATTAATTGCGCGGTACATGTGGGCGATCAATATGTTTCCACTTTTAACGGAGATGGAATGATCGTTTCTACACCGACGGGTTCCACGGCCTATTCATTGTCCGCCGGAGGACCGATTGTTTCGCCATCGATCCATGCCATTTTATTAACGCCGATTGCTCCACATTCGTTATCAGTAAGGCCGATGGTGCTCGCGATTGAACAAGAAATACGGATTACGGTCTCTGCAACGCATGAAGACATGGGACTGACGGTGGATGGACAATTAGGTATTCGTTTACAAGTCGGTGATCAAATCGTGTTGAAAAAATCTCCTTATAAAACGTCATTAATTAAATGGAAAGAGCGCAGTTTCTTTGACGTTGTACGAAAAAAGCTGATGGGGGATCAAGCATGAGCAAAGGACAACGACATATAAAGATAAGGGAAATTATTGCGAATCATGATATCGAAACACAAGATGAACTGGTTCATATGTTAAAAGAGTTAGGTTATAACGTGACACAGGCGACGGTATCGAGAGATATTAAGGAATTGCATCTCGTAAAAGTGCCGACGCAAGATGGGCATTATAAATATTCGCTGCCGGCAGACCAACGTTTTAACCCACAACAAAAGTTGAAACGAACGTTGATGGACAGCTTTATTAGTATTGATCAAGCGGATAATTTATTAATCATGAAAACAATGCCAGGGAACGCTCACGCGGTCGGCGCTTTGATTGATAACCTGGATTGGCAAGAGTTATTAGGCACGATTTGCGGCGATGATACGATCCTCATTATTTGCCGTAACGGGGCAGGCGCCAATGAAACTTCTCAAAGATTTTTAGACATGCTCTAAACAGCTAGGGGGAGTGGAGATGATTGTTGAACTTACGATAAAAAATGTGGCTGTCATTAAAGAGGTCACGATTCGGTTTCAACGCGGGCTGAACATTTTGACAGGGGAAACAGGGGCCGGTAAATCGATTCTCATTGATTCCATTGGACTGCTGCTTGGCGGCAGAGGATCGGCTGAATATGTGCGTTATGGGGAAAAAAAGGCGGAGATCGAAGCGTTGTTTGAACTCGACGATGAGCAACCCGCGCTTGAATTATTGGGTGGATTAGGCATTGAGCCGCCAGAGGATCGTATTTTAATTTTGAAGCGGGAAGTATCAGCTCAAGGTCGAAGCATTTGTCGTGTGAATGGACAACTTGTGACGTTGGCCACGCTACGGGAAATCGGACCGTGGTTGGTCAATATCCATGGGCAACATCAACATCAATCATTGATGATGACGGACCGTCATTTGGACTGGCTTGACGCGTTTGCGGGCGAAGAACTTAAGTCTGTTTATGAAGAATATAGGCAAGTGTATCGACGATACCGAATTGCGAAACAAGAGTGGGAGCGTTTTGCGAAAAATGAAGCGCAGTTAGCTCAACGGCAAGATATGCTGACCTTTCAGCTGCAAGAAATTACGGAAGCGGAACTAAGTCCGTTGGAAGATGAGGAGCTCGTCAAAGAAAAAAGTCGTTTGATGCATAGTGAAAAACTTTTTTCCGGATTAGATGATGCCTACATGGCTTTAACGGCTGAACAAGCCTCATTGGATTGGGTCGGACTGGCCCTGTCCCATTTGGAAAGTATTGCAGAGCTTGATGAGCCGCTTAGGGAAATGTTCGCTCAGACTGAATCCGCTTTTTATCAGTTAGAGGAAACGGCCCGAAGTTTGCGCGACTATCGGGATCAGATCGAGTTTGATCCGAATCGGTTAAATCAAATTGAAAATCGGTTAGTTGAGATTCAGCGTCTGAAGCGTAAGTATGGCGTGGATGTCGAAGAAATTTTGGAGTATGCGGCCCAGATTGAAGATGAATTAGATACATTGCTCAACCGTGAAGAACGCTTAACGATGATGGAAAGAAAAGTAACAGATCTAGCGAAAGATTTAGCATTGGAAGCATTGGAATTGTCCACGCAACGACGCAAAGCAGCCGATTTGCTGGCTCAACAAATCGAAAACCAGTTGCAGGATTTGCAAATGGATAAGGCTAAGTTTGCTGTTGACGTTCGCCAGCAAGTGGACCCGCAGGGCATTGATTTTGTCGATCAAAAAGTGAAGGTGACGTCGACAGGCGCGGATTTTGTTGAATTTATGATTGCGGCTAACCCTGGTGAACCGTTGCGGCCCGTCGCTAAAGTGGCATCAGGCGGAGAACTTTCGCGGATCATGCTGGGCATGAAAGCTACTTTAGCGGAACTGGAACCAACGGAAACGTTAATTTTTGACGAAATCGATACGGGTGTCAGTGGAAGAGCTGCTCAAGCGATTGCGGAAAAGTTGGTCGCTGTGTCTCGTCATAAGCAGGTATTGTGTATTACACATTTACCGCAGATGGCTTGTATGGCAGATGCTCATTTTTCGATCATGAAAGAGACGACGGAAGATCAGACGCAAACGAAAGTGACCTATTTAGAAGATGAACAGCAGGTCGCCGAATTGGCGCGTCTGCTTGGCGGGGTTGAAGTGACGGAAACGACACGTGAGCATGCTAGAGAAATGATGCGAATGGCGAGGGAAAACAAACGAAAACAGGTTATCCTAATGTAAAGGGATCACGAACTTCCAGTGATTCCTTTTTTTTATGGGTGATTTTCAGTTATAAATGCGGGGACGCGGGGCAAAATTATAAATACAGTAACGATGGAGGTGTAGGTAGGGGAAAGTAGGAGTGTGATACTCGTTGACGCAACAACCAAAGAAAAAATGGCTAGGGTTTATGTTATTAGTTCTTTCTGTCTGTACCTTTTATTCCACGCCTTTTCAGGAATTTGCTTCTCTTCCCAATGAAATTCGCCTGTTCAAAGGCTCGGTGGAGCAATTAAAGTTTTCTATGCCTTTCACCGGAAGTGTTACTGCGAGTAATCCCGATGTCGTCGACGTAAATGGGTTGGCTGCGTCTAAAGCTGAAGTGAATTATCGATCTCCTGTCACGATTAACTCAAAGCAGACGGGAGAAACCGAACTACAGTTAAAAGTAGCGAATGTACCCATTAAAACAGTCAAAGTCAACGTGTTAGATGATTTTAAAATTTACCCAGGAGGTCAATCGATTGGCGTGCAATTGCAGACTGCTGGCGTGCTTGTCGTTGGCCACCACTTAGTAGATACGGGTGGAGAAAAAGCTTCCCCGGGTGAAACATCCAAAATAAAAGTGGGGGATACAATCCTTAAGATCAACGGAAAACCAATCCGTGAGATGAAAGAGGTTGGCAACATGGTCAAACAAGCAGGTGAAAACAACAAACCTCTTTCGATCTTAGTCGCGCGCGGTGGTGAGCAGCTAGAACTTGAATTGACTCCCGCCTATGACGCTAAAGATAAAGCCTATAGGATGGGGCTTTATATACGAGATAGCGCGGCGGGTGTAGGGACCCTTACTTTCTATGATCCAATTAGTAAAAAATACGGCGCGTTAGGTCATGTTATTTCTGATGTTGATACAGGTAAACCGATTGTCGTTGGCGGTGGTCACATTATTCAATCGCGCGTCACATCCATTGAACGCGGAACCAATGGGGCGCCAGGAGAAAAATTTGCTATATTTAAAGATGAGAACGATAAATTGGGAACGATTACGAAAAATTCCCCATTTGGAATTTTTGGGAAAATGACCAAGTATCCAGAAAACAACATGGTGAAAGAGCCATTACCGATCGCGTTATCGGAACAAGTTGAAGAAGGGCCCGCGCACATTTACACAGTTGTTGATGGGCAGAAAGTCGAGAAATACGAAATTGAAATCGTCAATGTCATCCAACAACGTTTTCCCGCGACAAAAGGAATGATTATTAAAGTGACAGATCCTAAACTGTTGGAAAAAACGGGCGGAATTGTACAAGGAATGAGCGGTAGCCCGATCATCCAAAAAGGCAAGCTCGTGGGAGCGGTCACGCATGTGTTTGTCAATGATCCCACATCCGGGTACGGTTTATTTATTGAATGGATGTTGCATGACGCGGGCATTGATCTTCATGGCAATAAAAAGGAACTCAAGGCTAGTTAACACTAGGCCTTGAGTTTTTTTCTACGATAAAAACATCGAAAAAGGGAGATAAACGTCGAAAAAAGGAAAAAACTAAAAATAATTAAAGAATTTGTTAATTTAAGCAGGAAACGTATTGCGGCTTGTCGAAAGGTAATTTAGTGAAGGAGCGCTCAAAAGCGCAAAGATGAAATGTGAGAATGACATCAAAGGAGAGGTTAAAGTGAATACCATTAACGTGGTTTTAGCAGATGATAATAAAGAATTTACTGAACTTTTGAAGGAGTATATTAATAGTCAAGAAGATATGGAAGTAACAGGTGTTGCTTTTAATGGAAATGAAGTATTGCAGATTTTTGAAAACGAGGGTATTCCTGATGTGCTAATCCTTGATATTATTATGCCGCATTTGGATGGGTTAGCTGTCTTAGAAAGTATCCGCGATATGGATTCCGGTCGTCAACCCAAGGTCATCATGTTAACCGCCTTTGGTCAAGAGGAAGTAACGAAGAAAGCGGTCGAACTTGGCGCCTCTTACTACATTTTAAAACCATTCGATATGGATGTTCTCGCTAACCGTATTCGCCAAGTAGCGGGCAGCAGTAGTTCCTATACGATCAAACCGATTGTGAAAACACCGACAGCGGCGAGCACGGCAAAATCATTGGACCAAAACATTACGTCGATTATCCATGAGATCGGGGTTCCTGCCCATATTAAAGGATATATGTACTTACGTGAAGCCATCACGATGGTCTACAATGATGTCGAGTTGCTCGGCTCGATCACGAAAGTATTGTATCCAGATATCGCTAAAAAGTTTAATACGACAGCAAGCCGTGTTGAACGGGCGATTCGTCACGCCATTGAAGTCGCTTGGTCTCGAGGAAACATGGATTCAATCGGCACGCTCTTTGGCTACACCGTCAGTAATACAAAAGCGAAGCCTACGAATTCAGAATTTATCGCGATGGTTGCTGATAAACTACGCATCGAGCATCAAGTTGGCTGAAACGAACAGGACTAGCAACCATGGCTAGTCTAACATTTTCTAAAAGAAAAAAAGCGTTCCAACTATACTGGAAACGCTTAGGATAATAACCGCTCAACTCCAAATGAGGAAAGATTATCTATATTATAGCATGGATTGCCGTACATAAAAGGGGCAAGTCGGAGGAACTTATTGGAAATGATAAATAACCTTCATTTTATCGCAACTTTTTCGATCTGAGCTGCGTCTATATAGATAAGCTTAAACTAAAACGGATAGTTTAGGTTTGAGAGTTTTCCCTTCCATGCAATTGGAAGGGATTTTTTTTGTCTACAATCAAAGGGGAGCCAATGTATGGTAAAAAAAGGGCTGACATTTGTTTTGTTGTGTTTGCTTGGGATGATGGCTTTTTTCGTAACGGATGGAATGGAATCATTTGAATGGGATGAGATTGAAACAAAGTTGTCAGCGCTATCTACGTTCGTTGATGATGAACAAGAAAAAGCAAGCGAGCAGGTCATCCAAGATCCCGTGTTAGATGAGTCTGATTCGCGCGGTATTTATGGTGTGTATATTGGTCAATCGGCTAGTGAAGCGCTGACCATTCTTGGATCGCCGCAGCGGAAGGAACCGAGCGCGCTCGGGTATGAGTGGTGGGTTTATCAACGCGATGGTGTTCATTTCTTGCAAATTGGAGTGACAGATGACGGGCAAATCGTCGATCTTTACTCAGCTAGCGAAGACTGGCGCTATCAAGGCATTGCGCTTGGGACGTCGGAAGAAATACGTAACGAACAAATTTCGTTTGCTCCAAATATTTCATTTACGTATGATGGGGCTGACTTTACGTTGACAGATGCGATCAATGAACGGGCTCTAACGATCATTGACGACATCCCCGTTCTTTTTTACTTGGACCAACATGATGATAATAAAGTGGCGGGGATTCGATTTATCGCTAAGGAATATCTTGTAAAGAGCAAATTGTACGCGATCCGTTGGACTTATTTTGCGACACAGCCTGACACGCAACCGCCTGCGCTAACAGCCGAACAGCAAGCGGATGTGGAACGCGGGATCGAACGACAGATCTTTGATTTAACGAATGGAACGCGGGCGCGCCTCGGATTGCCACTGTTGCAGTGGAATGAACAAGCGGCTGAAGTGGCGAGAGCGCATAGCGCGGATATGCGGCAAGGCGACTTTTTTGATCATGTGTCTGCCACGACGGGTCTTGATCCTTTTGAACGGTTGCGTCAACACGGAACGACTTTCCGCGCTGCTGGGGAAAATATCGCAATGGGCTATATGGATGCGATTGAAACCCATCACGGTTGGATGAACTCGCTTGGCCATCGTGAAAACATCATTCATCCCCAGTTTTCGACATTGGGGGTTGGTGTGGTCGGAATATACAGCGCCCAAAACTTTGTTACGCCGTAAAGCTTTGATTTTCCCCGCGCAATCGCATAGAATAAGTGTTAGTATGTTTGTGAACGATGTTTATAAGCTATCTATTTCTAAAAAAGAGGGGTGTAGCATGATGAAGAGATTTTTTGCGTTGTTTACAGCCGTTGTTCTTACATTGGCGCCGCTTGGCGTAATCACGCTCGGACTCGTCGATGATCATGCCGAGGCAAGACGAGGTGGCGGGGGTTACAAATCTGGACCAAGAAGTTTTAAACCGAGCGCGCCGCCTAAAAATTCATCGAATGTCACGCCAGGCAATACGCAGCGGAATTCGAATGTCAATCAGGGAACGAATACGAGAACGAATAACCCAGCAGGCGCGCAGTCTAATCGTGGCGGTGTCATGCGCGGGATGTTGTACGGCGGACTCGCAGGTTTATTGTTTGGCAGTTTATTCGCGGGCATGGGCGGATTTGGGGCATTGCTCGGTCTAGCGGTTAATGTTTTGGCTATTATGGTATTATTTATGGTTGCGCGAAGAGTGATTAGCTACTTCAAAGAAAAAAGAGACAAGGATATGCGTTCATGGAGACCATAAAGCTTTCTGAACAAGACATTGTGAATGCGATTTGCCTTCACACTGCTGATAAAAAGCAAGTTGAACCGCAAGAAGTCGAAGTCGAACTCTTATGGGATGAACAATACGGGTTTTCCTCCGAAATATACACGCATGGCAGAAAGCAAGTGTTGATTGAGGCGAATATGCTTGAGGCCATCCGTTTTTGGATCGATCGTGAATTACAACGCGATCCCTTCTCTGCGGGAATTCAGTTGCAATTAGAAGATGAAGAAGGAATCGTCGCTTATCTTCGCTATTAATGTAAAAGGCGCCCGCATAGGGTGTCTTTTTTTGTTTTTAACGCGCAAAGCTTCACCAAGAAAAAGACAGAAAAAATAAAAAAGCGCAAATACATTTCAAATGGGCGCGGGATGAGGTGAAATACAGTTGTATCAGACGATGATTTTGCCAATCTGGGGACTGATTGATCAAGTATATTATCACTGTAACCGACTGCAATTTGTCGATCGACTGGAAGATAATATTTTTAGAGTGAGAATTACGAGGTACAGGGGATATCCGTTGCAACTGCGGGATGGCACCAAAATTGAAAAAGGGGATTTACTTGTTAAAATCCATCTACATAATTATTCATTAGTAAAAAAGATGCGCCATCTAAAATCGGATGTCAGGAGAGCGCTATTTGTTTACGAAGCAGTTAAGCAGTCACTTCCAGGGTTAGCCAATTACCTTAAAGGACATCCGCTTGAAAGTCAAGTGAAGGGCATTTTAGGCGTAACGGTGCTCAATCGTGGCGTGAGACGACTCGGCTTTGACACGTTTAATTTGAAACATCCGCTCTATTCCGCGTGGAAGAAGTCGTATATGGTCCCGTTAACCGCGATTTGTCACGGTGATTTTAACCAGATTTTCACGGGGAAATACGAACCAAAGTATTTGGTGATGGGCAAGGAAACGTTATTTGATTTGTACAGCGACAAATCGATGGGAGAAAAATGAATATTAATGCCCTCGTTCGTTAACAATGTCAAAGAATGAGTCCTTTGGGGTGAGAATGGGATGCGAACGTTAAAAAGCTTTACAGCAGACAACGAGTTTATATTAACCGATCAAATCAATTTGTACGCCAAGGGAAATGAATTGCAGATCGTTTCGATCCAAACTCACGCGCTTGAAAAGGATGGCAAAACGACATTCAGCGCTTTTGTCCTCTACGAATGGACGGAGGAAGAAGCGGAAGCTTAGAAGGAGGGTGCCGTGTTGTTTTCCAAAAGGTTAAAACAGACCCTGCGGGGATACGCGGTGGTTGACGCGAGAACCAAAAATCTCCTGAAAAGGATCCGTCCTGGACAGATTGCGATTTTGCGCCATGAGGACATCGATGAGATGGCCGCAACAGATTTGGCAATGGCAAAAGTGAAAGCGGTGATTAATACCGCGCCTTCGATTACAGGCAGTTATTTAAGTGTCGGAGCGAAAATTCTCGCGCAACGAAGAATTCCGTTGTACGATTGTCTGACGCGTGATTTGATTAATGAGGTGCAAGACGGCGATTGGATCGAGTTAGAGGATGGGTACTTCATTACTGCGGATGGGATCCGCCTGTGCCCGGTTACGGAAGTGACAGAACAAGAAATTGAGGTGAAATGGGAACTTGCGCGGAGAAATTTGGAAACGAGTTTAGAGCAATTTATCCAAAATACGTTGACGTATGCGCAACAGGAAAAGGATTATTACATTTCCGCGCTTCCATCATTACCGCTGCGTGTGAAGCTAGCCCGCAGACATGTGTTAATTGTCGTGCGCGGCAAGCGTTATCGGGAAGATCTCAAAGCGATCCATTCCTACATCCAAGACTATCAACCGATTTTGATCGGGGTCGATGGAGGAGCGGACGCTTTGCTAGAGAACGGTTGGAAGCCCGATTTGATCATCGGCGATATGGATAGCGTTTCGGATCAAGCGCTCTGTTGTGGGGCGGAAATTATTGTCCATGCTTATCCAGATGGCCGAGCCCCAGGTAAAAGTCGGGTGGACCAGCTCGGTGTTGCTTGCCATCTGTTACCGGCTCCAGGCACGAGTGAGGACGCGGCCATGCTATATGCTTATGAACATGGCGCCGAATGGATCGTTGCATTAGGGGCCCATTCGAACATGATTGACTTTTTAGAAAAAGGTCGCAAAGGGATGGCAAGCACTGTGCTAGTGCGGATGAAGATTGGCACGCGACTGATTGACGCCAAAGGTGTCAGCATGCTTTATCAAAAACGCGTCCGTTGGAAAAACTTTATTTTGCTCAGCACAGCCGCTTCATTTCCGATAATCGCAGCTACGTTGATTAGCCCTGCTGTAAGACAATTTTGGCATTTACTATGGCTGCAGATTAAATACAATGTGATGTAGGTGATGAGATTGATTAGTCTTCGCTATCACATAATCACAATCGCCGCTGTTTTTCTGTCGTTAGGTTTAGGTATTATCCTCGGGGGAAGTATTGGTCAAAATTGGATCAATGAAAAGCAGCAGACGTTACTGGTTGGATTAGAAGAGAAGTATGATCAAGCTTTACAAAGCAATGCCAAATTGCAAAATCAGATTCAAGAGTTGAGCGGACGAATTGAACAAGCGAACGAAGAGTTCAGCGCGTTTGTGAGCAAAGGGTTTATGCCTGATTTGCAGGAAAAGACGATTGGACTATGGATGAATCAAGGATTGAAAGACGAATTCATTCGTCCATTTCTTGAGTCGGTCGGGATGAAGGTAATCTTGATTGACGAATCGCTTCCGTCGCCGTTGCCAGCTTATCCGATTTTGTTTGTCGGCGCGCAGCGGCCAAACTGGGCGCATGAATGGGCGGAGGAGCTAACCTTGCAAGTTGAAAAAGCGAACTTAACACCTGCGGAGCAAGGGAAATTGCTTGAGCGAATTCAGCAAGTGTATCAGGAGCAAAACCATGAATATTAGCGCGATTCTACCCGCTTATAATGAACAAAAACGATTGCCGCAGACGATTGCCAGTTTAAGAGAAATCGATCAGATCGATCAGATCATTGTCGTTGACGACGGCAGCAATGATCAAACAGGACAAGTGGCGAGCCGGTTATCAGATCAGCTAATTCGTTTCCCTGTCAATCGTGGGAAAGGGGAAGCGTTGCGACAAGGCTGTCTGGCGTTCGATGCGGATATTTTTCTGTTTTTGGATAGCGATCTCGGCGATAGCGCTCGGTTGGCCGAACAGTTGTTGGCGCCCGTGTTGTGTGGACAAGCAGCGATGAGTATCGCCGCGTTCCCCCCCGCTCAACGTAAGGGCGGTTTCGGTTTAGTAAAAGGATTAGCGCGACAAGGGATCTTTCGCTTGACAGGCTTTCAATCACAATCTCCTCTTTCAGGCCAGCGCGCGTTGACGAAACAGGCGGTTGCGGCGATTCGAGATTGGGATGTTCGATTTGGGATTGAAGTGGGGATGACCGTCGACGTGTTGCGTTCGGGGCTGTCGATTGTGGAGGTGCCGCTTCCGTTTACGCATCGCGAGACAGGGCGTGATTTGCCCGGTTTTTTGCATCGCGGTAGGCAAATGGTCGATGTAGGAAGGATGTTAGGAAAGAAATGGTTGATACAATCTTAATGAGCTCACTTCTGATGGCGGTTGGTTTGTGGTGGCTCCTGTCCGCCCTTTACCGACCGTTAATTTCATTTTTAGAGAAAAAAGGGATGGTGGCCTCTAATTACGAGGGAGCCATGATACCGCTTGGTGTCGGCGTCGTAATTCCTTTCGTCTACTTGTTATGTATCCCCTGGATGATATTGATCGGTCACGGCAGCGCAAGCTTGTATTTGTTGCAAACGTTGTTCATGTTCGTGATCGCGTATGTGGGGTGGCGCGACGATCGGTTTGGAGGGAAGCAGACGAAGGGGATCCGCGGTCATCTCTCCCTTTGGTGGAAAACGGGTGAACGGAGCACAGGCCTGTGGAAAGCAGCGGTTGGATCATGGGTTGCGTTGTTTGTCGGCGGGCTATATGCGCGCGGATGGTGGGAGTGGCTGTTGCACGCAGGCTTGATTGCGTTGCTGATCAATCAGATTAACTTACTTGATTTGCGGCCGGGGCGGGCCTTGAAAGGCTTCTTTATCTATGCGCTGGTCCTCTTACCCTATTCTTTTGGCGTGATGCCGCTTCATTTATGGCTGCCGTTGCTCGTTACGGCTGGTTTTTTGTTTCAAAAGGATATTCGCGCTCAGGCGATGTTGGGTGACACAGGTTCAAATACGCTCGGCTTTACGTTAGCTATGTGGATTGTCGTTTATGGCTCGCTTGGTCTGAAACTCATCCTTTTTTCGATTAGCTTGTTAATTCAATTGTATGCTGAAAAAAAGTCAATTTCCGCGTTGATTCAGCGGAACGCGATCCTATCTTGGATTGATGGGCTGGGACGCAGAGAAACGTAAAAAACCCTGAACAAGTGGCAAGCCTACCTGTCAGGGTTTTCGTGTTGGGAAAGCAACAATTTCTTCTTTTTATCGCGATAAAGGAAGAAACCCGCTATAAAAAATGTGCCTAGTAAAAATAAAGTCAATCCGCCAATCAATTTTAAAACAGGAAAGGGTGTTCCCGCTGCGGTGAAATTGGCAAAGATTGCATCTCGCATCAGGTTCCATCCATATCCGGCCATAATTCCAGGGATAACAATAATTAATACAGCTAATAGACGCTGGGCTAGCAGCATTATATTCACCGCGCTTTCTGTTACATAACCTCTTCTCCATTTATGATAAAGAAAAAGATTGCTCTTGTCTACTTCTTGAAATTTCTCCACTTTCATTTTATGCTTAGATTAAGATCACCAATTTCTGGGTTCCGGGGTTTGGTTTATCCGCGCGCAACCTGTATTATAAGTTTGAGAAGAATCGACTTGAATAAGGATCCGTCGCGTCGTTGAAAGAAGGTTCCCGCAATAAGTTGCAGGAACCTTTGATTTTTTTTGCGGGGTGATCCCTCTGTGGCCCTTTTGTAAACACGAGCTAAAACGTTTAAAGGAGAATTTTTCCCCATTTGGCATGATAATTGCTTATTATCAATAGTAATGGATCAAGTTAATAGAATAGTATACGTTGATTCTAAATTAAGGGGGACAAAGCGTGATTTTCGAACAACTGGAAAAATGCGACTACGAGCAACTCATTTTTTGCCAAGATAAGAACTCAGGATTAAAAGCGATTATCGCCATCCACGATACAACGCTCGGTCCGGCTTTGGGTGGAACGCGGATGTGGACGTATGAGAACGAACAACAAGCAATTATCGACGCGATTCGATTATCGCGGGCAATGACTTATAAAGCGGCGGCGTCTGGATTAAATTTAGGCGGCGGTAAGGCGGTTATCATCGGTGATCCGAATAAAGACAAGAGTGAGGAATTATTTCGAGCGTTTGGACGCTACATTCAAGGTTTAAACGGTCGCTACATTACCGCTGAGGATGTCGGCACGAATGAAGCAGACATGGATTTGATTCATCAGGAAACAGCGTTTGTGACAGGTGTTTCGCCGGCTTTTGGCAGTGGCGGCAATCCTTCGCCGGTCACCGCGTATGGCGTTTATCGGGGGATGAAGGCTGCTGCTTTGGAAGCGTTTGGTTCAGATAGCTTGCAAGGGAAGACCATCGCTGTGCAGGGGGTCGGCAACGTTGCCTATCATCTCTGTGGTTATCTTCATGAGGAAGGGGCGAACTTGATCGTCACCGATATTAATCCAGCTCATGTCGAACGGGCCGTCGAAAAGTATGGGGCTCAGGCTGTTGGTATCGATGAAATTTACAGTGTAAATTGCGACATATTTTCTCCGTGCGCCCTTGGCGGCGTGATTAATGATGAAACGATTCCGCAATTGAAGGCGAAAGTGATTGCTGGTTCCGCGAACAACCAGTTGCAAGAGAATCGTCATGGGGACAAAATTGCGGAACTGGGTCTTGTATACGCTCCTGATTATGTGATCAATGCGGGAGGGTTAATCAATGTGGCCGATGAACTGTTAGGGTATAATCGTGAACGGGCGATGAAAAAGGTGGAGACGATTTATGATACGATTCATCGCGTGTTTAAAATAGCCAAAAGAGACCAAATCCCATCTTATCTTGCGGCGGACCGCTTGGCCGAAGAACGGATCGCGTCCGTAAAAAGATCAAGGAACACTTTTTTATTAAATGAGAGACATCTCCTCAATCGCGGCCGCTAATCATGCTGATTTGAACGAAAGAGAGCGGGGGGTGCTGAATATGTCTTCGAATGAATATGACGTTGTTGTGCTCGGGGGAGGAACCGGGGGCTATGTCGCGGCAATTCGAGCGAGTCAACTGGGTTTGAAAGTAGCTGTCGTGGAAAAAGATCGATTAGGCGGAACATGCCTGCATCGCGGCTGTATTCCTAGTAAAGCGTTACTTCGTTCTGCTGAAGTTTACCATACAATCAACAATGGCGAGGAATTTGGCGTAGAAGCAACAGGGATCCAATTTAATTTTTCCAAAGCGCAACAGCGCAAACAAAAGATCGTGGAGCAATTGCATCAAGGTGTTCAATACTTGATGGACAAAGGAAAGATTGCTGTTTTTTATGGCGAAGGTCGAATCATGGGGCCTTCCATCTTTTCTCCGCAGGCGGGGGCGGTCGCGGTTACGACTGAAACAGGCGAATCCGAAATTTTAGCGCCAAAATATTTGCTAATTGCAACGGGTTCGCGGCCGCGTTTGTTATCAGGCTTGGAAATCGATGGGGAATATGTATTAACGAGCGATGAAGCGTTACAACTAGATCAATTACCGAACTCAATTCTGATTATCGGAGGCGGCGCGATCGGGATTGAATGGGCTTCGTTGTTGAGCGATCTTGGGGTTGCAGTTGAGTTGATCGAAACTGCGGAGCGAATCCTTCCGTTAGAAGATGAGGCGATCAGTGATGAAATGACCCGTTTGTTGACGGCGCGCGGCATTAAAATTCATACTGTGGCTAAAGCGGAAGCGAACACGCTAACGAAAGAAAATGGGCGGGTTTCGATTGTAGTTGAAAAAAATGGACAGCAACACCGTCTTGAAGCGGATAAATTGCTCGTTTCCATCGGTCGTCAGGCAAATATCGAAAATATCGGCCTCGACAATACAGAGGTAAAGATAGAAAATGGTGTGATACGCGTAAATGATCAATATCAAACCGATGAACAACATATATATGCGATAGGGGATGTTATCGGCGGGCTTCAACTTGCCCATGTCGCAGCTCATGAAGGGATTTACGCGATTGAACATCTGGCGGGGGTAGCCGACCGTCTGCTGATCGATCCGCTGCGGGCGCCAAAGGTGACGTATAGTCGCCCGCAAGTAGCCAGTATCGGGTTAACCGAACAACAGGCGAGACAACAAGGCTTTGAGATTAAGATCGGAACATTCCCTTTTCGAGCGATTGGAAAGGCTTTGATAGATGGGCAGGCGGATGGATTTGTAAAGTTGATCGCTAATGCCCGCACAGACGATGTGCTCGGCGCGCACATGATCGGTCCGAGTGTTTCCGAATTGATCTCGGAAGCGGCGTTGGCCCGTTTATTGGATGCGACGCCTTGGGAACTCGGCAAAACAATCCATCCCCATCCCGCATTAAGTGAAATCATCGGGGAAGCCGCATTAGCGGTAGACGGCAAGGCGATTCATACGTGAAGGAGGGTTCTGAATGAGCGAAAACAGACATCAGGCAATGGGCTTGTCTGACCAGCAAGTACGAGATATGTATTACTATATGTTACTCTCGCGCAAGGTGGATGAACGTTTGTGGCTCTTGAATCGAGCGGGTAAAATCCCTTTTACCGTTTCCTGTCAAGGACAAGAAGCAGCCCAAGTTGGGGCCGCTTTCGCGCTGGACAGAGAAAAGGATTATCTCTGTCCGTATTATCGCGATGTCGGCGTGGTGACTGTGTTTGGAATGACAGCAAAGGATCTGATGCTAGCGGCGTTTGCTAAAGCGGAAGATCCGAGCAGCGGCGGACGTCAAATGCCCGGTCATTTCGGGGGGAAAAAGTATCGCATTTTAAGCGGTTCCAGTCCTGTGACAACACAAGTTCCGCATGCGGTCGGCCTGGCGCTAGCGGCCCGTATGCAAGGGGAAGATGCTGTCGTGTTTACTTCCTTTGGAGAAGGATCAAGTAACCAGGGCGATTTCCATGAGGGCGCTAACTTTGCTGGGGTTCATCAATTACCTGTTGTGTTATTTTGTGAAAATAATCAATATGCGATTTCTGTGCCGCTTTCTAAGCAAGTAGCCTGTGAACGGATCGCGGATCGGGCGATTGGCTACGGCTTTCCAGGGGTGACGGTTGATGGCAATGACCCGCTCGAAGTTTATCAGATGATGAAAACAGCAGTTGATCGGGCGCGACGCGGCGAAGGTCCAACGCTCGTTGAAGCGACCATGCACCGACTCGTTCCACACTCTAGCGACGACGATGATCGAGCCTATCGTTCGCCAGAAGAGTTAGAGGAAGCAAAGCGCAATGATCCGCTGCCAAAGTTTAAACGCTATTTGCAAGAAGTCGGGACGCTAGATGAAGCAGCGGAGAAAAAAATGATAGAACGAATTAATCGAGAAATAGACGAAGCGACCGAATATGCGGAGCAAGCTCCCTATCCAACGCCTGAGAGCGTTTTGCGTCAGGTGTATGCTGAGTAGGAGGAGGATGAACAATGCCAACGATCTCTTATATCGAAGCCGTCACCGCAGCGATGCGCGAAGAAATGCAACGAGATAAAAATGTTTTTGTGTTAGGGGAAGACGTTGGAGTTCGCGGCGGCGTCTTTCGAGCTACACAAGGTTTGTATGAGGAGTTCGGGGAACAACGGGTGATGGATACGCCGTTAGCGGAGTCGGCGATTGTCGGTGTCGCGATTGGAGCGGCGGCCTATGGGATGAAGCCAATTGCAGAAATTCAATTTGCCGATTTTATTATGCCCGCGGTGAATCAAATTGTAAGTGAAGCGGCGAAAATGAGGTATCGTTCAAATGGCGATTGGACGTGTCCGCTCGTTGTGCGGGCGCCTTATGGCGGCGGGGTGAACGGGGCTCTGTATCACTCGCAAAGTGTGGAGGCGATGTTTTGTAATATTCCTGGATTAAAAGTTGTCGCCCCTTCAACGCCCTATGATGTCAAAGGATTACTAAAAGCAGCAATTCGCGATCCGGATCCCGTGCTATTTTTTGAACACAAACGTTGCTATCGTTTGATCAAAGGCGAAGTGCCAGACACTGATTATGTTGTGCCGATTGGTAAAGCGGATCTAAAGCGGAGCGGCGAAGACATTACAGTGATCTCATACGGTTTAACGCTCCATTTTGCTTTGGAGGCAGCGGAAAGGCTGCAAGAAGAAGGTTATAGCGCCCACGTTTTAGATCTGCGCACGTTGTATCCGTTGGATAAAGAAGCGATTGTTGCGGCGGCGAAACAGACAGGAAAAGTGCTCATTATACATGAAGATAACAAAGAAGGCGGCATCGCGGGCGAAGTGGCGGCGATCATTGCCGAAGAATGCTTATTTGAGCTCGATGCCCCGATCAAACGATTATGCGGCCCAGATGTCCCAGCAATGCCCTATAGCCCGCCGATGGAAAAGTTCTTCATGTTAAATCCTGACAAAGTGTATCAGGCGATGAAAGAACTGGCTGAATTTTAAAACCAACGAGGAGGGACCTATGGCTGAGAAAGTATTGATGCCCCAGCTCGGAGAAAGTGTGACAGAAGGAACGATCTCCAAGTGGTTTGTCAATGTGGGGGACACCGTAAACAAATATGAGCCCTTGTGTGAAGTGAATACAGATAAAGTCAACGCGGAAATTCCCGCAACCGTTGCAGGCACGGTGACTGAAATCATCGTCGCCGAGGGGGAAACGGTGAAAGTCGGTACGTTAATCTGCTACATTACGCCGGCTGAGCAGAAGAAAACGGAGGACGTGACAACGCGGAAGGAAACAGAACCGAATGCGTCGGAGTCAGTGAGTGATCGTCAGCCAGATCGCTCAGCTAAAAAAAGATATTCACCAGCGGTATTTAAACTTGCGCAAGAACACGATCTAGAGTTGAGTCAATTGACGGGAACGGGAGCGGGCGGACGGATCACGCGCAAAGACGTGTTAACCTTCATAAAACAGGGAGGAACAACCAACCAAGCGGAATCTGTCCCGTTGGCAGAAGTTGCGCCATCATCGCAGCAATCCGCTGCTGGAAAGTCGCCTCAACCGACGGACTTCGAAGCGGAGGATCGTGAAATCCCAGTGTCCGGTATTCGCAGAACGATTGCCAATCGGATGACGCAAAGTAAACAGGAAGTACCGCACGCGTGGATGATGATTGAAGCGGATGTGACGAATTTGGTTGCGTTTCGTAACCAAGTGAAGGATAAATTCAGAAGCGAGGAAGGGCTAAACTTAACGTTCTTTCCGTTCTTTGTGAAAGCGATTGTGGAAGCGCTAAAAGAATTTCCGATGATGAACTCGGTTTGGGCGGACGACAAGATTATCGTGAAAAAAGCGGTGCATATGTCGATCGCAGTGG
This sequence comes from Ammoniphilus oxalaticus, assembly GCF_003609605.1. Classification (NCBI taxonomy): domain Bacteria; kingdom Bacillati; phylum Bacillota; class Bacilli; order Caryophanales; family Paenibacillaceae; genus Ammoniphilus; species Ammoniphilus oxalaticus. The sequence goes on from NZ_MCHY01000006.1 coordinate 103,684, forward strand.
CGACCGATGAAGCGTTGCATGTGCCTGTCATTCGCGATGCGGATCAGAAGAGCATTTTTGGAATTGCGAAATCAATCGACGCGTTAGTCCAAAAAGCGCGAGCAGGGAAGTTAACGTTGGCGGATACGGCGGGCGGGACCTTTACGTGTAACAATACAGGTTCATTTGGATCGATTCTATCAGGACCGATCATCAATCAACCGCAAGCGGCTATTTTGAGTATTGAAACGATTGTCAAACGGCCTGTCGTAATCAACAATATGATTGCTATTCGGGATATGGTCAATTTATGTTTGTCTCTGGATCATCGGGTATTGGACGGTCTCGTTTGCGGAAACTTTATGCAAAGTGTGAAACGTAAGTTGGAGAGTTATGGCCCAGACACAAACATTTATTAACTGAATGCTATAGATATTTTTAAGAGCTGATCTAAAAAGTTGTGAACAAAAGCAACTTGGCGGGTCAGCTTTTTTATTTTCCTTTTTCTGTTGAAAAATCAAGAAGGCATGTTAGAATAAAGCTATATGTTAACTTGAATATGAATCTGGTTAACATATAACTGAGGAAGGAGTCGACGATGCAAACAACATCCTATACATACGAACAATTGCTTGAAAAAAATAAACAATACCTTTGGAATCCGTTTACGCAAATGAAAGATTATGTGGAAGACGATCCTGTTATTATCGTCAGTGGAGAAGGCCGAAAACTGAAGGACGCGCAAGGAAATGAATATTGGGATGGCGTTTCTTCGATTTGGTTAAATGTGCACGGTCATCGTGTGCCCGAATTAGATCAGGCGATCCGCGACCAGTTGGACCAGATCGCGCATTCTACGCTGCTCGGAATGGCAAACGTCCCTGCTATTTTATTGGCGGAACAACTCATTGGAATCATGCCAAAAGGACTGGCCAAAGTGTTTTATTCCGACTCGGGAGCGACGGCGGTAGAAATCGCGATTAAAATGGCGTTCCAATATTGGCAACATCAAGGCAAACCGAATAAGAAGCAGTTCATCACGATGCGAGAGGCGTACCATGGGGATACGATCGGGGCGATTTCGGTTGGGGCGCTCGATCTGTTTCATGAAAACTATGCTTCACTCATGTTTCCGACGATCAAAGCCCCATATCCGTATTTGTACCGTTCGCCATTTGGAGACGATCCCGAACAGATTGGGCAAGCTCATTTGCGGAAGTTAGAGCAACTATTGATTGAACACGCTGCTGAAACAGCAGCGATCATCGTAGAGCCGTTGATGCAAGGCGCAGCAGGGATGATTAATATGCCTGCGGGTTATTTGCGCGGGATCCGTGAGTTGGCGACGAAATATGACGTGTTATTAATTGTGGATGAAGTAGCAACGGGGTTTGGACGGACGGGGAAAATGTTTGCTTGCGACCACGAGGGGGTCACGCCAGATATTTTGACGGCGGGCAAAGGATTAACGGGTGGTTACTTGCCTGTTGCGATCACCGTTACGACTGATCAGATATATGACGCTTTTTTTGCCGATTTCGAAGAACAAAAAACATTTTATCACGGTCATAGTTACACTGGGAATCAACTAGGTTGCTCAGTCGCTCTCGCTAATCTGGAGTTAATGCGCAAAACGAATTTAGTGGAGGAAGTGGCTCGCAAAGCGAAAATGGTTGGCCAACGCCTCCATCGTTTTTATGAATTGAAACATGTCGGTGATATTCGTCAAGTTGGGTTGATGATCGGGATTGAACTCGTGTTTGATCAACAATCAAAAGAGCCTTACGCCTGGCAAGATCGAGTTGGAGCTCGTGTTTGCCGCAGAGCCCGCGAGTTAGGGATGTTGCTGCGACCACTCGGAGATGTCGTCGTCTTCATGCCATCACTTGCTTCCACGGATGAAGAGCTAAATGAAATGCTAGATATTCTGTATCAAGCAATTGCGGAGGGGACGGCGTGAGTGGCTTGTTTATTACGGCGACCGATACGGGAGTTGGCAAAACGGTCGTTGCCGCTGGTCTGACAGCGGCTCTGCGCGAACGTGGGCTCGATGTTGGCGTCTATAAGCCGATCCAAAGCGGACAGCTTGCGGCAGACCCGAGCGGGGACGCATTTCGCTTGAAAATGCTATCTGGCGTCGATAGCTGTATAGAGCAGATTTGCCCGTATGCGGTCGAGGAGCCGTTAGCTCCGCAATTGGCATTGGCTCGAGCGGGGAGGAAAGTGAGTTTGGCGGATGTGGTCCGCGGGTACGAACGGTTACGCCGCAATTTAGAAGCGCTGATCGTCGAAGGGGCTGGCGGCTTGGCTGTCCCTTATACGGAAGATGGACTCGTCATCGATGTGGTTCGGCAGTTGGGGCTCCCATTGTTGATTGTCGCTAGACCGGGTTTAGGGACGGTGAACCATACACTGCTGACGATTGATTACGCCCGCAAACATGGGGCTTGGATCCTCGGTTTTATCTTTTGCGAAGGTGATCGTTACGCGGATAGCGCGGCGATTGCGTTGGAAAATGTGGAAATGATTACCCGTTATAGTCAGGTTCCCTTTTTGGGAGCGTTGCCTTGGTTGGAAGACGTCTCTCGCGAGAAACTGTGTCAAGCTATTCAGGACTTCATCGATTTGCCTGCGATCGAAAGGGGAATAAAGCATGGACCCGCAATGGAGGCGTGAATTGATTGAGGAGTTGGACCAGTTGAAAGCGCGTGAACAGCTGCGGACACTCAGCGTTGCAGAAGCGGCGGTTGAACCGTGGTTGAAGCTCAATGGGCGTCGGATGCTGAACATGGCTTCGAACAATTATTTAGGACTGGCGGGTGACGCTCGGCTTAAGGATGCGGCTCAATCTGCGTTGGAGGTCTACGGAGCGGGAGCGACCGCCTCAAGATTGATCGTGGGCAATCATCCTTTGTACGAGCAGGCTGAAACCGCTTTACACGCTTGGAAAGGGAATCTACCGTCACAGGCGGGCTTAATTTTGAATAGTGGCTATACGGCGAATCTAGGGGTGATCTGCGCGTTGGTCGGACGCAATGACGTTGTGTTTAGCGATCGATTGAACCATGCCAGCATTGTTGATGGAATTGTGTTAAGCCGCGCCCAACATCGTCGTTATCGCCACAATGATCTCGATCATTTGGAAAGCCTACTCAAAAAATCAACGGCTCGTCGTAAATTGATTGTGACTGATAGTGTGTTCAGTATGGATGGCGATCGAGCTGATCTCGCTGGACTTGTCGCGCTGAAGGAACGGTATAGAGCGATGTTGATGGTAGATGAAGCGCACAGCAGTGGGTTGTATGGCCCGCAGGGCGCAGGCTTGGTCCAATCATTGGGCTTGCAGGAACAGGTCGAAATTCAAATGGGCACGTTTAGTAAAGCGCTTGGCAGCTTAGGGGCTTACATAGTTGGAGAAAAGTGGCTGATTGACTATTTGATCAATCATATGCGTAGCTTCATTTACACGACGGCGCTGCCGCCCGCCACGCTTGGTTCGATTATCGCCGCGATTGAACTCGTTCAAAGGAAGGCGGAACGGCGCATTCAATTGTGGGAACATACTCAATACATGCGTAGTGAACTGCGTCAACTTGGATTTGAGCTTGGCTCGGGGGATACACAAATTATTCCGATTGTAATCGGATCTAATGAAAGGACTGTGGCGTTCAGTCTTCGTTTACAGGAAGCGGGGATTGCCGCCATTGCGGTTCGTCCGCCGACGGTCCCTGAAAATCAAGCCCGTTTGCGTTTGACGGTGATGGCCACCCACCAGCTCCGTGATCTTGAATGGGCGGTTGCCCAGTTGGCGGCTGTCGGTCGCGAATTGGGGGTGATTGGTAGATGAATACGTTTCTATTGTTACCGGGTTGGGGAATGGAAAGCGCGGTGTGGAGCCTATCTCGTTCGTTTCAGGATGGACTGGCGGAATTAGGTGAGCTGGTAATGGTCGATTGGCGAGGCGTGAGGAGCGAGGTTGATTTCATGGACCGCGTCGTAGAAAAAGCCATAGGTCGTCGCGCTCCTTTGATGGTGATCGGTTGGTCGCTTGGTTCGCTTGTGGCCCTCGATTTTGCCAAACGTTATCCATCCTTTGTTTCCAAACTGATTTTAATTGGCGGGACGAGTCGTTTTACGATAACGGATGGGTATGAGCAAGCTGGTTATGCTCCACGCCGCTTACAAGGTTTGAAACGACAACTTGCTCGCGATCCGCAACAAACATTGCATGCTTTTTACGAATCGATGTTTTCTGACTCAGAGCGGAGGAGAGGTTTCGACCAGCAATTTATCGCTGATGTTGAAGCTCAGTTTGCGGGGGATGAGGTGGCGTCGTTAGGGGGCGGTCTCGACTATTTGCGCGCGGCTGATGCGCGATTATCCTTGTCGGAACAGCCGCCCCTCTTATTGGTTCACGGGGAGCAAGATTCCGTTTGTCCGCTCGCGTCGGCCCAATTTATCGCTGAACAGGCGCCAATCGCTATGTTGCGAACGATTCCCGATGCGGGTCATGTCCCCTTTTATACGCAGCCGCAGACTTGCTTGCATTGGATTCAATCATTTGTAAAAGGGGGTGCATTTGTTGATCGATAAAACATTGCTTGAGAAACGTTTTAGCGCCAATGCGGCAACCTATGATCGCTATGCTAACGTCCAAAAGATCATGGCTCGTCAGTTACTTGAAAGATTGCAGACTAAATCGATTGCGCCGCAGCGTATTTTGGAAGTCGGTTGTGGGACAGGGTATTTGACGAAACGGCTTTGTCGACTCTTTCCGAACGCTCAAATTACAGCGGTCGATCTGGCGCCAGGGATGTTGGAAACGGCGCGGGCGCGATTGGACGGTCAATCGGTAGAGTTCGTTGGCGGGGATATCGAAGAAATGGAACTATCCGGTTCGTTTGATCTGATCCTCTCCAACGCGACTTTTCAATGGTTCAATCAATTGCATCAAACGGTTCGGCGGCTTGTTGAATGTCTGTCGGTTGGCGGCGCGCTACATTTTTCCACGTTTGGTGATACGACTTTTCATGAATTGCATACATCCTTTGCAAAAGCTGCCGAGATGTTGGAAGCGCGTGTATCGGCGCCAGGGCAATCTTTTTATACATTGGGGGAACTGATTGCGCTTTGTGAAGGGGCTGCTGGTTGTTTCGGTCGGGTTAATGGTCAAGAATGGATCGAGATAGAAAAATTTGCGGATACGCGGGCTTTTTTTCACTCGCTTCGAAAAATAGGCGCGAACAATAGCAATGCGGCCGACTACTGTCAGCGTCCTTCGTTGTTTAGGAAAATGATGCGCATTTATGAGCGCGATTTCCGCGATGATCAGGATCTGGTTACTGCGACATATCATTGTTTATTTATCTCGATAGAAAAGAGAGGGTGAGCCGAAGGTGACACAAACGATTGAAGTAAAAAAAGATTGGCAATCGATCGCGAAAGAGGTTGTTGGTGGACGGAAGGTGACAAAGGAGGAAGCGCTGGCGGTCGTTCAGGCTGGAGATGAGGAATTGCTCGCTATTTTACAGGCCGCTTATGTCATTCGTCACGCGTATTTTGGCAACAAAGTGAAGTTAAACATGATCATTAACGCAAAATCTGGGCTTTGTCCTGAAGACTGTGGTTATTGCTCACAGTCGATTGTATCGGAAGCGCCGATTGATGAATATGCCTGGTTGACGAAGGAGAAAATTTTGGAAGGGGCAGAGGAAGCGGTTCGTCGTAAGGCAGGCACCTACTGCATCGTTGCGTCCGGTCGACGTCCGACTGATCGGGAGATCGATCATGTAGTCAGCGCCGTTGAGGAAATTCGCGAAACGACCGATTTGAAGATTTGCTGTTGCCTCGGTTTCCTAAATGAAACGGCTGCGGCTAAACTTGCGGCGGCCGGGGTGCAACGCTACAATCACAATCTCAATACAAACGAAGGAAACTATGAAAATATCGCCTCAACGCATACATATGAGGACCGTGTCGATACGGTTGAACAGGTAAAAGCAGCCGGCATTTCTCCATGTTCGGGGGTTATTTTCGGAATGGGCGAAACGGATCAGGAAGCGGTCGAAATCGCTTTTTCCTTGAGGGAACTTGACGCGGACTCAATCCCGTGCAACTTCTTAAATCCGATCGATGATACGCCAATGGAAGGACGCCGCGAACTGAATCCGCGCAAATGTTTGAAACTGTTGGCGATGATGCGCTTCGTCAATCCGACGAAGGAGATCCGCATCTCTGGTGGACGCGAAGTCAACCTACGTTCGATGCAGGTGATGGGGCTCTATGCGGCCAACTCCATTTTCGTAGGTGACTATATAACGACGTCGGGCCTGGAGGCGAGAGAGGATTGGGGCATGATCGAGGATCTCGGTTTTGAGATCGAGGAAAAGGCGGTCTAAGGTGATAGATGGAAGGCGAAGGGTGTGACTCTTAGTTCTTCTACTAGTCGGAGTCACTCCGCTTTAATTGATCCGCTGCCCTACTAGGGGAAAAGGATTTCGAAAAAGGAGAAGCAATTTTGCCTCTCCTTTTTTCGATTAGCGGAGAATTTAATCTAACGCATTGATTAGTTTCAAAACGTGTTCTTTGACAAGCTTTTTTTCATCTTCAGACAGCTCTTTTGAGGGTTCGGGTGATTCTGGCGGTCGATCTTCAGCTAAAATCGTTAGTGGATCGAACTCCATTTTTTCCTTCGAATCTTCAAAGTTTGAACTACCTCTGAACATCTCATATTTAACAGAACTGTTTATGTACACCCCATCGTTATTATAGTAATCAGCCACTTCATATAGTTTTGTCGTCATGCCGCTTCTCGACGAGGTTTCATAACGCAATACTGAGTTCACTTTTCTATACCCTTTCGGTTCAAAAAAACCATCGCTGTTAGGTGTATCTCCGAGATAATCCATAGTAAAGACTTCAACATGCTCAACGACTTCTACGCTTTCAGATGATGAACATCCCGCTAAAAACAAAGTGATTAAACTAACTATAAAAATATTTATCATGATACCTCCTTGTATTCTCAACCTCTGTTTCAAGGATCGAGTTTGGAATGCGCTGTGAGGGCACGAAATAGCAGGAGAAACTCCGTCTAAATGTTCCGCTTCTTCAGTTTTCCGATGATCGAGCTCGGGACGTGTTGTGAGGGCACGAAATAGCAGGAGAAACTCCGTCTAAATGTTCCGCATCTCCAGTTTTTCGATGATCGAGCTCGGGACGTGTTGTGAGGGCACGGAATAGCAGGAGAAACTCCGCCTAAATGTTCCGCTTCTTCAGTTCTTCGATGATCGAGCTTGGAACATGGTGTGAGGAAACGGAATACCAGGAGAAACTCCGCCTAAAAGTTTGCCATCCTATATCTGCAATCTAATTAATTACAATCCGACGTGGCTTTTTCTCGCGACAGTCTACCAGAGTAGATTATAATAGACGCTAGATTAGATTTAAAGGAGACCGACATGAAAAAATTACTTTCACTCTCTATGACGTTAGCATTACTCACCTCTTTTGCAATGTCCCCTTCCGTCCAAGTCCAAGCTGAATCGTCCCAACAACCGACACCAATCAAGGTGGCTATTAACGGAAATCAACTCGAACTTGAAAATGATCCTGTCGTGATCAATGGCCAAGCGATGGTTCCGGTTCGCGCGATTTTTGAAAAGTTGGGCGCGCAGGTGAGCTGGGATGACGCGGCAAAGACGATTACCGCCGTAAAGGGAATGGATCAGATCCGAATGACTCAGCAAGAGAGGAGCGCTTCCAAAAATAACATCAACGTGATCCTTGAAGCCCCTCCCGTTAATCTCAATGGCCGCGTATTTGCGCCTGTTCGATTTCTCTCAGTCGCTTTCGGAGCAACAGTGGTTTGGGATGATGCGAATCGGACAGTCACCATCGAAACGAAAGAAAAAACACCGATCCCTGATGATCCACAATCCCAAGAAATCGCGGGCTTAGCGGATATTTGGGCAACGGCCTTGCAAACGAGGGATGGCAAACCGCGCTATGAAATGATGTCAGCAAAAGCGAAAGAGAAATTTGAACTAGAACAGATCGCTCGAGGCGGGGAAGACTGGAATTTCAACATTGGCGTTTCTAGTCCTTGGGTCGTAGAGTTTGATATCGCAATCGAAGGGATGACGGCAGAAATCACTTATCTGACGCAAACGAGCAATCCCGCATTTTACGAAACGAAAGAAAAAGTTATCTTTACTGAAGACAACGGCAGATTCGTCGTCGATGATTACCAGACCATTTTAGAAGACGCACTAATTGAATAAAACTAGCGTCGCCGCCTGATTAGGCGGTTTTTTCTTTCTTTTGAGCGAAGCGCCAGCCAGTGTGAACCCCATGTACTTAAGGACTGGCTTAAATTATAATTGAATGTGATGAGCAGGGATGGGCAAAAGGGGGCGCAAAACGGTGGATGATTTACGCGAGAGCATCAAAAAGTTAACCGATGGCGAGGCGAGAACGCTGCTTTTAAACTTGATGTATCGTCTCCGTCACGGAAAGGAAGCGACAGGAATAGAGCAGGCAGAATTGCTGCGAGACTTGTTTTCTCTATTCGATGAAATCATTCGCTATGTTAACAATGTAGATCATGTTGAAACCAATTATACCGCTGTCCATCTCGTATGCGGAGAAGCAGCCGCTGGATCGATGAAGGTTGGACTCGGTCGCGCGAATCAGGTCATCGGCTATCCTGACTTTTTACAGATGGGACCGATTGAACAATTGCATACAGAAGCAGGGCGGGTCAACCGATTCGAATGGCTACTGGATCATTTGAGCGATCCTGACGATTACTTTCAAGAGGAATATAGAAAAAAAGTGGCGGAGACGCTTTCCCAAATACAGGCGATCCCCAGTCATGCGCCAATCATACTATGGACAGCCGAAGACGCGAATGAACAAACAGGACTGCGTTTTTTGTTGTATTTATTAAGAGACAAAACGAACGAGATCTTCCTTATCAACGCAACGAAAGCCTATCAGGAATTATATAACACAGATGAAATTCAGCATTTTGTCCAAACAGACGGAATTGAACCGGAAAAATTAGCTGAGATCTATCAGACGAAACGAGGAGAGAGCCCGCTTACAGAGCAACAAAGAAGAGCGCTTGAACATGAGTGGTTGGTCTTGTCAAATTCAAAAGGGGTCGCGCGGGTATGGGAAGATGATCAAATTGCGGAAGTGGATGAAGTTTACTTCGACGAAGTGATCAAAAACGCGGTGAGTAGATTACATGCCGAGCAACCACAATCAGATTTTATCAAAGCGGCTCGCGTGATTGGTGAAGTGATCGGCCATATAGAGCAACAAATCGGGGACTCCTTTTTGGAATATCGATTAAGAGTGTTGGTTTATCAGGGAACGCTTGAAATAAAAGGAGTCCCGAAGACGATGGGGGCATACCGTGTTCGCTTGAAGGAGGAATGCGGCGCATGACAACTTCAATGTATGATAAAATAGAAGAATTTCTAGTTCAAAAGTTAAATCCGGATTACATCATTGTATTTGGTTCTTACGCTAAAGGCTTTGCGCATCAGGAAAGTGATATCGATCTCGCTTTTTATACGAGAGATCAGACTCCGAATGCTTATGACTTGTTTCTGGTTGCGCAAGAACTAGCTGATTTGCTACAGGTCGAGGTTGATTTAATTAACATAGCGAACGCCTCCACCGTTTTTAAAGCGCAAATCTTTTCAACTGGCTCGCTCATTTATGCTAGAGATGAAGCGCTCTATTTAAATCACCGTATGACGGCCTTGAGCATGTACGTAAAACTGAATGAAGATCGCGCAGTCGTATTAAGGGAAATTAAAAAAGGAGGATCAATTTATGATGAATGATGTAATATTAAATAAAGTCAGTGTGATTGAACGTTGTATCCAACGGATCAAGCAGGTTTACGAGAATAATCCTTTCAATCTTCAAGATTTCACGAAGCAAGATTCGATTGTCCTCAACATTCAACGCGCTTGTGAAGCCACGATCGATATCGCTATGCACATCGTCTCTGAAAAACGGCTTGGTTTACCGCAAACGAGTAGAGACGCATTTGATATGCTACAGTCTCATTCCATCATAGATGAAGAAATGGCGAAACGATTGAAAGCAATGGTCGGCTTTCGAAACATTGCTTTCCATGACTGCCAAACGATCAATCTTGAAATTTTAAAACAGATTGTTCAAAAACATTTGACCGATTTTACCGATTATACGAAACAAATTTTGAAAAGTTAAATCTTATAGATAGATTAGGGAGGGAGAAACAAACGTGGTCTTTTTAAAACGGACAATCCTAGCGGCGGCTATACTATCTATGAGTATGACAGCTGTTCAGGCTGAAACAGCTGCTCCATTTAAAGATATAGCTGATTCATTTGCTTACTCATCGATTGCATCCTTACATCAAAAAGGTTTAATTAGCGGTGTGTCGAAAGATGAGTTTGCCCCGCAAGCGTCGATCAAACGAAAACATTTTGTGTTGCTGTTAGCGAAAACAATCGGGGTTCAGCCGATTACGCCGCTAGAACCGAGTTTTGTTGATGTTCCGATAGAGTCAGTAGAATTTGGTTATATTGAGGCATTTGCTAGATTAGGTTACATTCAAGGTTTTGATGACAACACATTCAAAGGGGATGCCTTTATAAAACGGCAGGATGTCGCTGTGATTCTCGATCACATTTTTAAGCAAGCAACGACATTACAATCATTATCAACAGAGTCGATTACATTCAAAGATCAGGAACAGATTCATCCGTATGCGCGAGAAAGTGTTCAGCGTGTGGCGGCAATGTCGTTGATGAGAGGGTATCAACAAACTTTTTCCCCGCAAAAAAATGTGTCGCGAGCGGAAACAGCGGTGATTGCCCAGCAAGTGTATGAGCGGATTCGTCAGACGCAAGAAATTCGAAGACTTCCCGAAGTGAACCTGACGGTTGGTGATCGACAGCAAATTGTTTTACCGTTTACGAACACTACGTTTACATATACGCCTGTTTGGGGGTGGGATAACCCTGCGATTGGGACGATCAAGGCCGATGGGGAGTTCTCGGCAACCGCCGCTGGCAAAGGAGTGATTAGCTTAAACATCGGGAATAAAACGTATCAAATTCCTGTGAAAATTGAACCAGCCAAGGAAATCGTAGAAGAAGTAGATCAAGAGACGGATCGCGAATTGGATCAGGAAGTAGAAAATAACGTGGAAGAGGAGGAGACGACGGCATGAGATTTATTCGTTTAATGCTCGCAGTTATACTGTTGACAGTGATGCTTCCCATCACGGGAGCGCAAGCAAGCGCGTCTCCCGAATCTACGCTTGAGAATTTTGCGTATGGCTCGACTTATACGGTCAAAGCGGATTTGCCCAACGCCACTTTTAGCGAACTCGAATATAAAACATACTCAGGACCAGTCGAAGGACTTGTTTCGAATGCGCCAACGTGGACAGGCTTTGCTCGCCAAGATGGCCGAGAAGTCGTCGTTGATCTGGGCAAACTTAAAACGATTGAACAGGTTTCGCTTGAATTCAGACAAGATCCTGCGCAAGCGATCATGTTGCCGCCCTATCTAAAAGTCGACGTTTCCCAGGACGGACAAAACTGGAGCGCGTTGGGGCAAATGCATCACGCTGTTTCACCCGAAGAAACAGTGGAACGTACGTTCCAGTTTGTGTTTGCGCCATTACAGGCGCGCTATGTAAAAATGTATTTCCCCGTTGACATTTGGACGTTTGCCCGAAACTTAAAAGTGTTGGGCGATCCCACTGCGCAAGAGAGCGGACCTGTCGTTTTGGAACCGAGCAAAGACGATCAAGCATCTGTAGGTTCGTACATGAATTTGCCGAATAATCAGGACATCCTTTTAATTTATACGGGCGCTCATGAAGAGAAAGGGATTTGGAATAAGGACGAATTTAAATCCGTCGTCGCCTACATGAAGGATGGCTCCGCGCAAGACACGATGTTTGATACGATGTTGTTTTTGCCTTATGAAGCCGTCGAGAGTACAGAAGCGGCTTGGACTGCGTATATCGACGATTTGTTTCAAGATAAAACGCAATTAGGGGCGCTCAATCAAGCGGCGTCGGAAGTACATCGGAACCGTGATTTTAAACAAAAAGTGATTTTAAGCATTCCGTTCCCAGATGCGACCAAACCTGATTTTTGGCTAGAAGAAGGAAAAGAGGGAATTGACACAGTTGACGGCCAGAAAAAGGCGATCAAGTGGTACTTAGATACGCTTATGGCAAAGTGGCATGCGGCCAATTATGAGCATCTTGAGTTATCCGGGATCTATTGGTGGAAAGAAAAAATCGAAATGCAACATACGGACGAAGAGGCGCTCGTGAAACATACCGCTAGTCTTGTTCACCGACATCAGCAACCTTTTTTCTGGATTCCTTACTATGGCGCGAAAGGCTATTCCGAGTGGAAGGAACTCGGCTTTGATCATGTCATTATCCAACCGAATTTTTATGCCAAAGAGGTGCCAAAGGATGATCGAATGCCAGATGTTGCAAACTTGGCAAGAAAATTTGAAATGGGTGTAGAAGTCGAAATCGATGAGTGGGTGTTGGTCAGCCGTTACCATTACGACGCGTTCTATAACCAATTGAACAAAGGACACGAACTTGGCTTCGATGGGGAAGTGACCAACGCGTATTACGCCGGCAACAAAACGATCCACACCCTCGCCAACAGTGACATTCCAATGTTGCGAAAAGTGTATGATGATTTGTATCGTTGGATAAAAGGAAATTATCAACCGAAGAATTAATGGGGGAGATCAGGCTCGCATCTTTGCTTTAATGAAAGCAGGGATGCGGGCTTTTTTTGATGTTTAGGTAAAACGGGAAATTGACAAGGTTGTATATACCGTATATAATCAGTATATACAGTTGTATTCTATTAATGATGTGTAGGTGTTTAGATGAATATCATCATCTCGAAAAGCAATGATCAGCCGATTTATAACCAAATCAAGGAGCAGATTAAGGAGCAAATTTTGAACGGAGAACTGGTAGAAAATGTTGCTCTTCCTTCGATACGCAAGTTGGCAAAGGATTTACAAATCAGTGTGATCACAACGAAGCGCGCTTATGATGAATTGGAAAACGAAGGATTTATCGAAACTTTTCCTGGTAAAGGCTCGTTCGTAGCGTCGCAAGATCGTGAATTATTAAAAGAAAATCAACTTAAGCTTATTGAAGAGAAGTTATCTGAGGTTTTGGCGCAAAGCAAAGCGTTTAATATTCATGTCGACGAAATAATTCAAATGCTTAAGTTGTTAAGTGAGGATGGACCGTGATGGAAAATATTATGGAAGTAAAAAGGGTTTCAAAGAGACTGAAAGATTTCAAGCTGGATCAGATTTCTTTCGAGTTTAAACGTGGCTTTATTATGGGCTTGATCGGTCCGAATGGATCTGGAAAAACGAGCTTGATTCGCTGTTTGATGAATCTCAATCGGATTGATTCGGGGGAAGTAAAATTATTCGGGATGACCCATCAACAATATACGAGAGAAATTAAGCAACGAATCGGCTTTGTTTATGATCAATCCTACTTTTATGAGGATGTTTCGTTAAAGAAAAATAAACGAATTGTCGCCCCTTTTTACCGTGATTGGGATGATGCCATTTTTTACAAATACGCTGAAATATTTGAACTGCCGTTAAAGAAGAAGGTAAAGCAGTTGTCCAAAGGGATGAAGATGAAATTTGCGGTTGCAATCGCGTTGTCCCACCATGCGGAACTCATCATTTTGGATGAACCAACGGCAGGACTGGATCCGATTTTCAGACGAGAATTGCTCGATATTTTGTTGGACGTCATCCAGGATGAAAATAAATCTGTATTCTTTTCAACACACATTACGACCGATTTAGAGCAAGTCGCTGATTATATTACGTTTATGAATCAGGGGAAGATCGTGTTCAGTAAGGAGAAGGAAGCGATGTTCGATGAATACTGTCTGGCGCGGGGGTCAACGGCGCTTGCGAAGGAAATCGAATCCCTTCAACCGATTGGAGTTAGAAAAACTGCTGTTAGTATCGAAGCGCTCATTGCCGATGTCGATAGGCAACAGGCTTCTAGTTTACAAGAGCGGGGCGTCCAACTTCAGCGACCGACACTTGAGGATATTATGTATTATACGGTGAAAAAGCCTGGAACCATTTAAAAAAAGACGTGTATAAAAGGTGGGAAATCGATGTTAAATGTGATGGGACTCGAAATGCGAATGATTAAACCATGGGAGTATCTCATATTCTTGCCAGCTGTGTTCTTTTTTGCGTTTGTCGTAAATCGTGACTTGATTCATCCTTTTTATATGAGTGTTTTTTTCTTTGCGTGGGGAATCACCAGTTTTTCCACGTTGAACACAAAACATGAAGCGACAAGAAAGCTTGTGTTGAGCCTGCCGATTACGAAAAGGGAATATATTGGGGCCAAATATTTGCTTGCGATCGTTTGGTTTCTGATTTCAACAGTAGTAACCACTTTTTTCTTGTTACCGTTAGCCTTTTTTATCGGCTTAAGTATCGATTTTTTTTCGCTCGAATTGTGGATCGCAATGTTTTTGTTATACTTGATGTTAAACTCTGTTTACATTCCGCTGGCGTTGTTCATTAGATCCATTGGTTGGATTGTTCCTTTAGCTCTGGCTGCTTTTATCACCGCTGGACCCGACGTATTCAGCATGCCAAAGATTGCGTTTTATCCCACTTTATTAGTAGCGCCCCTCCTTTTTTCGCTCTCGTATTATGGCTCTGTGAAGATAATGGAAGGGAAAGATGTGACATAAATGCGGTCGTTGGACTGTGCAACTTAGGAAGTGGAATTTAACTAGAATAGCCAGCGCGGATCCCTAATGAACATAAAATCCCTAGGTCAACCGCGCCACTAACCATATCAAGGGGTGTAAGAGCTTATGGATATAAAATGAAGTATAACAGAAAGTCAAATTTAGGAGGTTCGCATAAGAGGGCGGCTGGGCCCATCGCACCCCTTCTGGGCGCGAGCAATAGCAGGAGAACCTCCGCTTAAATCTCACTATTCCCTCGTTCGCTGTGTCAATTCAGCTGCGATCATCGAAATAACAGGAGAAATTCCGTCTAAATCCTATTTTCTCCGACCTCCTCGTCTTCGCCGCTTGAACCGCCTAATGCTTGGCGGCCCCTTTTCGTTCGGAAAACTCGCTCACTGTGGCGCATTTTACCTAATCACCCCAAAGTCCCACGCAAACATTCACTCCACTTGAAACTGTTTTACATGCAAATAAGACATATTGAACAAGTTTCAAATGTCAAGATTGAATTAGGCGGGTTTCAGGATTATAATAGACCTACTTATGAGGTTGTATCAATTTTTAAATAATAAAATAATAGATTGCTGGTTGTAGAAGGGAGAAGCATTATATAATGAGAAAACTATCTATCTTTTTAACGATGGCTCTCTCGGCCGTCGTCTTGCTATCAGGATGCGGGTCGAGTGGTTCAAAAGGAGGATCGGACACGTTTAAGGTTGGGATGGAGGCGGGTTACGCTCCTTTTAACTGGACTCAAATGGACGATTCTAATGGAGCGGTCAAGATGGAAGGGAATGCTGAATTTGCGGGCGGTTATGATGTGGAGATTGCTAAAAGAATTGCGGAAGGTTTGGGCAAGGAGCTGGTGATCGTCAAAACGGAGTGGACAGGTTTGCCGCCCGCGGTAACGTCGGGTAAAATTGACGCAATTGTGGCGGGCATGTCGCCAACTCCCGACCGAATGGAAACGATTGACTTTTCAGATAATTACTATCAATCTGATTTGGTAATGGTTGTGAAAACAGGCGGGAAATTTGAAAATGCCAAGACGCTTGATGATTTTAATGGGGCGAAAGTGACGGCGCAATTGAATACGTTCCACTATAGTGTGATTGAGCAAATTGAAGGGGTCAACAAGCAAACGGCAATGGACGATTTCCCTGCAATGCGGGTTGCTCTTGAGTCAGGTGTGATTGACGCCTATGTTTCGGAGCGTCCCGAGGGACTCAGCGCATCTGCCGCTAATTCAAACTTTAAAATGGTTGAGCTTGAAGAAGGTTTTGTCACCGCTAAGGACGAAACGGCCATTGCTGTCGGAATTAAGAAAGACAGCGAGTTAACGGACAAAATTAATGAAATTTTAGCTGGGATTTCAGAAGAAGAACGAACAGAAATTATGAATATGGCGATTAAGAATCAACCAGCAGCAAAATAAATAATAAAATGAAGCCGGCTGCGAACGTAATGCGGTCGGTTTTGCTTTTTTAAAACTACATTTAGTAAATAGTCCCTTCTTTTATAAAAAAAGGGAAGTAGGGAAAGAAACTGCTTTAGGTGTTAGAGCCTCCGACCGATGATCACACAGATGAAGCGAAAATCTGGATGTAGGTTACGCTGAGGTGGTAATGGATAGGAGGATAGAAATGAGTTTAGAGTGGATCATTAGAATTATTACGGAATACTGGCCGATGTTTCTGCGAGGCGCGTGGGTGACGTTGCTCATCTCGATTACAGGGACGATTATCGGATCGATTATCGGCTTGTTGATCGGTGTTATTCGTACAGTCCCGATGCCAGAACGCGGGCCGAAGCGAGCCCTATTAAAAACGGTCAATGGATTGCTGTCCGCTTATATTGAATTTTTCCGAGGAACGCCGATGATTGTGCAGGCGATGGTTATTTATTACGGTTCGGCTCAAGCGTTTGGGCTTGATATTAATCGAATTGCGGCTGCGATCTTCATCGTTTCGATTAATACGGGAGCCTATATGGCTGAAATTGTGCGCGGCGGGATTGTTTCGATTGATAAAGGGCAATTTGAGGCGGCTCAAGCAATCGGGATGAATCATACGCAAACGATGTTTAATGTCGTCTTGCCGCAGGTCATTCGCAATATTTTGCCTGCTACGGGAAATGAATTTGTCATTAATATTAAAGATACATCGGTGTTAAACGTAATTTCTGTCACAGAGCTTTATTTCCAGACGAAATCAATCGCGGGGAACAATTATCGCACATTCGAAGCGTTTTTGGTCACCTGTATCCTTTACTTTGTGATGACTTTCACCGTGACGAGAATTTTGCGCTACATTGAACGAAGATTGGATGGGCCGGCAGACTTCATTCGAATTGGCAATCAGATGCAAGTGGAAACGGCGGAAGATCAGTTGCGCAGAACGAATTCGTAGATAAGTTTAGAAGGGAAGGAGGGGGAAACGATGGAAAAGGTGATTGAGGTTCAACATTTGAGGAAATCGTTTGGTAGTCATGAAGTGTTAAGAGACATTAACTTTTCCGTAAACAAAGGGGAAGTCGTCTGTATCATCGGTTCCTCCGGATCGGGGAAATCGACGCTGTTACGCTGCATTAATTTACTAGAAAAGCCAAGTGGCGGGCAGATCATTTATAATGGTGAAAATATTCTCGACGACAACCACGATCTTCATAAATATCGCGCCCATTTGGGCATGGTTTTTCAGCAATTTAATTTATTTAATAATCATAACGTAATGACCAATTGTGTAGTTGGACAAGTGAAAGTGTTAAAGCGGTCAAAAGAAGAAGCGGAGCAAATGGCTTTAAAATATTTAAAAGTCGTTGGGATGGATCAATTTGTGAACGCAAAACCGAAGCAGTTATCGGGGGGGCAAAAACAACGCGTCGCCATTGCCCGCGCGCTTTCGATGAATCCAGATGTGATGCTGTTTGATGAGCCAACATCAGCCTTAGACCCAGAGATGGTTGGGGAAGTCCTCAAGATAATGAAGGAACTAGCGGGAACAGGCTTGACGATGTTGATCGTCACCCATGAAATGGAGTTTGCCCGTGAAGTCTCAGATCGTGTTGTGTTTATGGACAACGGTGTTATCGCTGAAGAGGGTAGACCTGAACAAATTTTCAATCATCCAACACAAGAACGGACACGCGCTTTCTTGAAGCGTACTTTAAAATAAAAAGAAAACAAGCCTGCTTTAATACCCCATTTTTAGAGAGGTATGGAAGCGGGCTTGTTTTTGCTATTGACTTCTTTGTTGTTCGCGTAAATCGATTCGTTCGTCGCGGGCTTTATCGCGAACTTGAATCCGAAGTTGACGCGCTGTTTCGCGGGCTTCAACCCGGATGTCCCTAAAGTGATCTTTCATGTGAACACGCATTCCTCTGGCGCGGTCTTGAATGAGCGGGCGAATTTGACGCCATGGGATGTCCGCTCTAATTTCTTCCATCTCCCGAGTAAGGTTCACTAAAAACGTTTCTTCACTGTAACTTTGGTTAACCCCTTTTGACTCATGTGTATAGGAAGCGTTCAAGTAGTCAGCCTCCTCCGTATAAAATGTATTGACATTTTTTGAATCCCAAGTGTACCAAGCGTTGATTAGTTCCGTCGTTTCTTTTCGGAAAGAATCACGAAGCTGTTTACCGGTGTCGGCGTGAAAGTATTTACCGTTACCGGCTGAGGCGATCGCTTCTAACGCGGCGCGTTCATGGCTTTCAATATCAAACCCGATAATATTGACGACTGCTTCAATTTCAGATTCTTGAATTTGTCTGGCCGCTTCCACGGGATCGCCGCCACACGTTTCTTCGCCGTCACTGACAACGTACATTACGCTTTTTACATTTGGGTTATCTACAGCGGCTGCTAGTAGGTCCTGGCCTCCTTCTTCAATCGCGCGGGCAAGCGGGGTAAACCCCGTCGGTTCAAAGCGGTTTAATGCCTCTGAAAATGCTTGTTGTTCGTATCCGCTCAATTGATAAATTTCTTCGGTTTTGGCGCACGATTCCTCTTTTCCCGCGGGCTGATTGGAACCTTTGTGACCGTATACGCGCAAGGATACGAGCGTGTTTTCGGGTAGTCCGCTGACAAACTCGGCAACCGCTTCTTTGGCGAGCTGCATTTTCGTTTTTCCATCTAGTCTACCCGCCATACTTCCACTCGCATCGAGTAAAATTTGTGTGTGTAAAAGCGGCGCGTCTCCCGCATCACCTGGAGCATTGAGACCGTCAGGTTGGTCGGTAATCGCCGAAAAGATGACTTCTGTTTCGTCTATGAATGTTTGATAGGGACGATAATCATCCGCAGTTAAGGCCATCAAGCGCGCGAAATATTCCTCCGCGCTTAATCCTTCTGGCCAAGCTTCGATTTCTTTTTTTATTGCTTCCGAGTCCCTTTCCTTTTCGCTGTACTTGCCAGGTTCGAGTCTCATCCACGCTTCAGCGTCATTCGTATCTAATGCATACATTTCAAACGATTCTTTCTCTTTTTGCTTCTTTTTATTTACTTCGCTCATCTCATCGATTGGTCCATTGTCTTGGGTGACGGGCTGTTTGCCGCCGCATGCGCTCAGCAACAACAAGGCAAACAAACTGCTAAGTATCCATCTTTTTTTCAACTTTTGCCTCCTTCTTATCTCATTCAACTAAAGAAAAAATCCTACGCCCATAACTAAAGTCGATAAAACCATCGTGAATATAATGATATAAACAATAGCCTTTGTATATTTTTGCGGTATCATCTTCAGTCCTCCGTCACATTATAGTCATACCTTTATTTTATCGATTTTTTGCTAGGAGGACAACGGGTCCTAAGCAGCAAACGGAATTTTGAGCGGTTTTCGGAATAGAATAAAGCAATTCAGTGAATTTACGGTGTGAGGAGTGAAGGAAAATGAAGAGGGACGGGCCAAAGAAGATCGCTCATATCGGAATTGCTGTCAGTAATTTGCGAGAGGCAGTCCATTTATATACAACTGTATTAGGGTTCACGTTGGAAGGATATGAAACAGTTGATAGTGAAAAGGTTCGAATCGCCTTTTTGAAAATTGGAGAAACGCGTCTGGAGTTGTTAGAGGCGACGAGTCCCGATAGTCCGATTGCTCGTTTTATTGAACGACGCGGGGAGGGAATTCATCATCTCGCTTTTCAAGTGGACAGTTTAAGCGAACGATTGCGCGCTTTACAGGAGCAAGGAATTAATTTGATTGACCCGACTCCAAAACAAGGAGCAGACGGGAATCAGATCGCTTTTTTACATCCGAGCTCCACGCGCGGGGTTTTAATTGAACTGTGTGAATCGTTTCAAATGAGATCCGAATTTGAAAATTAAATGTGGCATTTTTTTGGAGAAAGGCCTTCTAAAACGGTATAATAAATGGCGTACATATTTAGTTAGCAACGAGAAAGGGGTCTTACCTTGATTAATGAAGAAAGACTGCTCGCGGAATTTTTAGAACTGGTTCAAATCGATAGCGAAACGAAGTTTGAGCGGGAAATTTGCGATACGTTAAAGGAAAAGTTAATTGCTATAGGAATGAATGTAGTCGAGGACGATACGATGAAAGTGACCGGCCATGGGGCGGGCAACTTGCTTGCGACGTTACCAGGGAATACGGATGGACCGACCATTTATTTTACATGTCATATGGATACGGTTACGCCAGGAAGAGGAATCAAACCCAAGATCAAAGATGGGTATGTCACGTCCGATGGAATGACGATTCTGGGCAGTGATGATAAGGCTGGGGTCGCGGCATTGTTAGAGGGATTGCGAGTCTTACGTGAACAGCAAATCCCACATGCGACGATTCAAGCGTTGATCACAGCTGGAGAGGAATCGGGTTTAGTCGGGGCAAAGGCGTTTGATCCAAAGCAATTGCAGGCCGAGTACGGTTTTGCGTTGGACAGCAATGGAAAAGTAGGAGAGATTGTTGTCGCGGCGCCGACACAGGCGAAGATTAGGGCGGTTGTGCATGGGAAAGCGGCTCATGCCGGCGTCAATCCGCAAGATGGGATTAGCGCCATTCAAGTCGCTAGTCGCGCGATTATGCGCATGCCGTTAGGTCGGGTTGATGAGGACACGACGGCCAATATTGGTGTCATTCAAGGCGGAGAAGCGACCAATATTGTTTGCCCGCGGGTCGATATTGAAGCAGAGGCGCGAAGCATTGAACCCGACAAGATGAAGGTCCAGATCGACAAGATGAAGCAGGCATTCGCTGTCGCTGAGGAAGAATTCCAAACGAATATCGAAGTCGATGTGGAAGTAATGTATCCGGGATATCGTTACGGTGAAGAAGATGTCGTTACGCAAAAAGCGATGCAAGCGGTCCGAGCGGTTGGACGCGAACCGAAGTTGTTGGCGAGCGGCGGCGGTAGCGACGCCAATGTGATCGCGGGCTACGGGATCCCGACGGTGAACATGGCGATCGGTTATGAAGAAATTCATACGACCAGCGAAAGAATGCCGATTGAGGAATTAAATAAAGCGGCGGAACTTGTCGTTGCTTTAGCCCGCGCCGCCATTGAAAATTAGGAAGGAAAAGGAGCGTCTGGATAATCTATCAGGCGCTCCTTTTATTTACGGCTGTTCAGTGGGGTCCGCTTCATCGTCAAGCTTCTGGTAACGATGTAAAATATACGGTTCGATCAGCTCATAATCGCCATAGCCGAGATTTGCGTCCAAATAAGCGCGTGGGTCGACTAGGTTTGGTTCCATCTGTTGCTCGGGAATAGGTGGATCTTGTATTTGCTCCCCCTTACTTTGCTCATCCTCCAGGCCATAAATTTCGGCTATCGTCTGTTCCACATCGCCGCCGAGACTATTTACAATTTCAAATGCGGCGATCCAATTCTCATCCACCGTTTCCATGATCAATTCGTTTTGCTCGATACGGATGCGCTCAAAACCTTGCTCATGCAAAACGTGTTGGGCCACGCGGGCGTCTTCTGCGGAACGAAAGGTAGTATGAATTTGTTTGCTCATCTCATCATAACCTCCATATGAGAAACGTTTCTTTCAATGTTCCCTAAATCGAAGACGCTTATGAGAGGAGTGAGCTAAAGTTGCTTCAGACGAGAAAAGCGGCCGTCATTAAAATTGTGTATGACAGCGATGAAATTCAAGAATTGGAGATCATTAGCCACGGAAAAATGGAAAAGGCGATTAATTATCCGATCTTAACGGGGAAAGTCGCGATTGGCGACCAAGTGTTGTTAAACACGACCGCTGTCGAGTTGTCTCTGGGGACAGGGGGCTATCATTTTGTGCTGAAAGGACCGAATCCGCCAAGTGGTCCGATTTCGCGAGAAGGACACATTATGAAGCTGCGTTATACGCCGTTGCAACTGGCTGTCGGTTCTTGTGAGGAGGAAGGCAGCCCGTATCACGCTGTTTTTTTAGAAGAGGATTCGATTGAAGGCATGCCTGTGATCGTTGGCGGATTACATAGTATGACTCCTATTTTGGCGGGTTATTTTAAAAATGGCGATTGTGATCGTCGGGTGGCTTATATTATGACCGACAAAGGTTCACTTCCGCTTGCGTTGAGTCGGCATGCGCGGGCGCTCAAAGAGTTATGCTGGTTGGATGGAACGATTACGGTTGGGCATGCCTTTGGCGGGGATTTGGAATGTGTGAATATATATACCGCTTTACTTGCGGCTAAACATATTTTGCGGGCGGATGTGACGATTGTGGCAATGGGACCGGGCATCGTTGGCACATCAACACCGTTAGGTTTTACGGGGATGGAACAAGTCGAGGCGTTGCATGCGGCTCATTCTTTAGGGGGCGTTCCGATTTTGGTCCCGCGTGTCAGCGGGGCGGACAGTCGCGATCGCCATGATGGAATCAGTCAACATACGAAGGCGATCTTGCGTCACACGTTAGTTCCGATTCATGTCCCTCTATTAGCGGAGGTGGCGCAAACATGGCCGCTTGAAAGTCACGGGCATATGTTCCATTATAAAGAGGAGGAAAAGATTCGCGCGTTGGGCGATCTGTTAGCCCCCTACCCGCTGCATGTAACGACGATGGGCAGGGGGATGGAACAAGATCCGTTATTTTTCAAATCGGTCGCGGCCACCGCTGATTTTGCGGAAACGATTATTGATCATTCACGCGATGCCCCTTTTGCCGCAACAGATCTTGGATCGTTATGGCGCGCTTCGACCAACTCCTAAGCCTGGCTCGTATTTGCCACGCTTTCCCAACCATGCGAATCGATTGACGATCATAATAAATTTTCATGTGATCCCTCCCGGATACAAGCAACTGTTTTGGTAGAAGATATGTAAGGGACGTACAAGCTAGAACTGAAAAAGAGGAGAGATGAAGATGAGTGATTTGCGAGAAAAGACGATTCGCACGGAACAAATTTACGATGGGAAAATTATTCGTGTACAAGTTGATGATGTGGAGTTGCCAAATGGCAACCGAGCAAAACGGGAGATCGTGCGCCATTCGGGAGCGGTGGCGGTCATCGCGATTACATCGGAAGGACGAATGGTGTTTGTGCGACAGTTCCGCAAGCCATTAGATCAGACGATTTTGGAAATCCCGGCGGGTAGACTGGAAGCCGGCGAAGATCCGGCTGATTGCGCGAAACGTGAAATGATTGAAGAAACAGGATACCGAGCCGAGCAGATGAAGTTCGTGACAAAGTTTTACACATCGCCTGGTTTTGCAGATGAGCTCCTGTACATTTATGAAGGGGTTTCATTGACAAAAGGGGAGGCGCAACCGGATCAAGATGAGTTCGTTGAATTAGTCGAGTTGACCTTGGATGAAGCATTCGAACGGATTGAAGCGGGCGAGATCATTGACGCTAAAACGATTCTTGCTGTTTATCATTGGCAAAATCAGCAACTGAAACAGGGCTAACGGATATGAATGAATACTTTGCAGATTTTCATATTCACATCGGTCGCTCTTATCTTGGGAGAGCGGTTAAAATTACAGCATCGAATCAATTGACTTTTTCTAACATTATCGAAGAAGCTTCCGAGCGCAAAGGGTTGGACCTGATCGGTATCATCGACATGCATTCCCCTGAAGTGTTGGAGGAAGTAGACTTGCTCATCCGCGAAGGCGTGGTGCAAGAGCTTACCGAAGGCGGCCTGCGTTACAAGCAGACGACAGTCATTATGGGATGCGAAGTGGAAGTGCGTTTTGAGGCGTTCGGATGTAGCGCGCATTTTCTCGTGTATTGTCCAACGCTAACGGAGATGAAGGCTTTTTCTGCTTGGTTAGCGACCAAAGTGACTAATCCGCATCTCAGTACGCAACGACTATACGCGTCGATGGAAGAGTTGCAAGAACAAGTTCAATTGCGTCAAGCTGTGCTGATCCCCGCCCATATTTTTACCCCGTTCAAAAGTGTTTACGGTAATTGCAGCGATTCGATACAAAAGCTGTTAGATTTAAGTCAAGTGCCCGCTGTTGAACTTGGCTTGAGCTCGGATACGGAAATGGCGGATCGCCTTTCTGAACTAACGGATCAATCGTTTGTGACGAATTCAGATGCGCACTCGTTAGCAA
Source organism: Ammoniphilus oxalaticus (assembly GCF_003609605.1). Classification (NCBI taxonomy): domain Bacteria; kingdom Bacillati; phylum Bacillota; class Bacilli; order Caryophanales; family Paenibacillaceae; genus Ammoniphilus; species Ammoniphilus oxalaticus. The sequence goes on from NZ_MCHY01000006.1 coordinate 128,020, forward strand.
AAATCGGACGTGAATATCAGAAGATGAGAATGAAGGCGTGTAATTTTAAGGAATGGAAAATGGCTTTATGGCGACAAGAGGGTAGACAGATCGTCGCTAACTACGGTTTGCAGCCCAAACTAGGCAAATACCATTTGACTCGGTGCGCCGCTTGTTCAGAGCTCGTTTCTGAAACAGCGGGCGAACGGTGTCCTGATTGTGGTCACCCGCAGCTCATTCAAGGGGTGTTCAATCGTTTGCAAGTGATCGCCGATCGCCCCGCGCCGTTGCATCCTGCGCACCGTCCCCCTTACATTCATCAAGTGCCGCTTGAATTTATCCCCAAATTGGGACCGAAGACGATGGAACGTTTATTGGGTCAGTTTCAAACGGAAATGAATGTGCTCCATGAGGCGACGGAACAACAGTTAGCGGATGTGGTTGGAGCGGCTCTGGCCGCTGCGATTATCAAAAATAGGCAAGGTCAAATGCGAATTGCGTCTGGCGGCGGCGGTCGCTACGGAAAAGTACTCGAATAGTGGACATAAAGGTTCGACCTCAGGCATAAGATGTCATATACCATGCCTGAGGAGGGAAAGAGTTGCGGCGGATACCGTTTGGACAATCATTGCAGCATCATTTGAAGGAAAATCTATCGCTCTATTTATTTATTATCGTTCTATTTACGATGGGGGTAAGTTTTGGGGCCATACTTGTCAACTCTCTCGCCACGAATCAGAAGCAAGATTTAATGGGGTACTTAACGCAATTTTTTAGCGAATTGCATTCGGGTTTGAAAGTCAATCCAACAGCCGCTTTTCAGCAGTCGCTTGGCGACCATTTAAAATATATCGGGTTGATTTGGATGCTCGGGTTGTCAATTATTGGCTTGCCGATCATTTTAATTATGGTTTTCTTAAAAGGGCTTGTCGTTGGATTTACCGTTGGATTCTTGGCCCATCAATGGCATTGGAGCGGATTAATGATGGCTGGTTTGTCAGTTCTTCCACAGAACTTGCTTGTCATTCCCGTCATTATCATTATGGGCACAGCAGGTGTCTCCTTTTCGTTGCGTTTGATTCGATCTCGTTTTATGCGTCGGGGTGAACACATCTACCCCTTTTTCTTGCGCTATACGTTGTTGGTTGTTCTGTTAGGGTTCATCTTAAGCGTCGCTTCATTATTTGAAACGTTTGTTTCCCCGTTGCTGATGAAGCAAATCGGTCTCGGCTAACCCGACGGAGGAATCGCTTTTTCATTTGACTTCTTTTGCTAGCCTCTTCTATAATATATGGAGTGAGATGGAGTACCATGGTCCCTATTCGGGCGAAATGGTAGGTTAAGGCACGGGGGAGGAATATTCGTGAAAGAAAGACTTGAGCGGATCAAGGAACAACTGCACACATCAGGATATAAACTAACACCCCAACGAGAGGCAACCGTACATGTTTTATTAGAAAACGAAGAGGATCATTTAAGCGCGGAAGATGTCTACTTATTGGTGAAAGTGAAATCGCCTGAGATCGGACTAGCTACTGTTTATCGCACGTTAGAATTGTTAAGTGAATTAAAGGTTATTCATAAAATCAACTTTGGTGACGGTGTGGCTCGCTTTGAATTTCGGGCGGAAAATGCGGAACATCACCACCACCATTTAATATGTATTCAATGCGGAACGGTGGATGAGATCGAGGAGGATCTGTTGGAAGAAGTCGAGCAGGTCGTTGAGCAAGATTTTAATTTTAAGATTGTCGATCATCGCCTGACCTTTCACGGCACATGTCACCGATGTCAATCATAAAACGAACGATAATGAACGAACAACATAAAGAAATCATCGTCTTCATAAAGAGGAGCGGATGATTTCTTTTTTTTTGCGGTTAAGACCTCGTATAATTTGCCGATGATAGGAATAACATGGAATGAACCGACCTTGTCCAGTGTGATCTATTGGTCGATATCGAAGTTGCGTAAGATCGTGTTGGAACGGCGCGCCGTTTGTTCCGAGGCGTTTCGATAAATTGTTCGAGGGGTGGGGCATGGGTATGTTTATATCGTTTCAACGGTTGTTAGAAGCGATCAAATTGATCGTCCTCTTTTTCATCACGACTTTTATTTTTTTTAGTATCATTTCATTCTTTTCTGATGTGATCAAACCAAGCAATCCATACCGCAAGCCGGAACGGGGGGCAGTTAAGGTAATGAAGGTTGAGTGGCAGGGCTATGCGGCGGCGAATATGAGCGCGGTCGATCGGCTCAAGTTTTTCTATTGGTTCGGAGAATAATTCATCCTTTTGTGAAGGAAAAACGCAAGCGAGGTGGAATACAGATAGGAGCAGCGCGTTACACGATTTCTAGAAAGTTGGTAGAAGGAGACATCCATATGGAAGCGTGGCTCAATCGATTTATGACGTATTTGAAGCTGGAAAAAAAGCTTGCCAAAAACTCCATCGATTCTTATCGACGGGATTTACATACGTATCTCCATTTCCTGAGGGCGAGGCGCGCTGATAGTTGGAAAGCAGTCACCGCGGAAGATGTGAACGCCTTTCTATTTGTTTTGCGAGAAAAAGGACGGGCTCCCGCTACCATTTCCCGTCAGCTGGTCTCTGTTCGTTCTTTTCATTCGTATTTGCTTGAACAACGGGTCGTATACGAGGATCCGACGTTGGGCGCGGAAGCCCCAAAGGTGGAAAAAAGGTTGCCGAAAGTGTTAAGCGTGTCCGAGGTGGAGCGATTGCTGGCTGCTCCAGCTGTCGATCATGCGGCGGGACTACGTGATCGGGCGATGTTAGAGTTGCTGTACGCGTCAGGCATTAAAGTTTCAGAAATGTTGGGGGTCGATGTGGCTGACGTCAACCTATCGTCAGGTTTCTTGAAGTGTATGAATAGGCAAGGGGAGCGAATGATCCCGCTTGGAACCCGAGCCATTGAGGCGATCACTCTTTATTTAGAAAGCGCTCGCCGTGAAATGTTGAAGCAGCAGCGGGATGCCGCGCTTTTTTTAAATCATCACGGTCGGCGTTTGTCGAGACAAGGCTTTTGGAAATTGATGAAAAAATATACAGAACAGGAACAGATGAGCGCGGATATAACCCCTCATACGTTACGGCACTCCTTTGCAATGCATTTGTTGGAAAATGGGGCGGATTTGCGTTCGATTCAAAAAAAGTTAGGGCATGTCGATATTTCAACGACGCAAATCTACGCGAATGCGACTTCTCAAAAGTGAAAAGAAGGTTATGTGATCGCATCGGCGGCTTAAGTCGGTGATTATAGCAGGTTCGCGTAAAGCGCTAAAAATTCCTATTCTGGAGAAGATAGATACAAATGAAATCTAGGGAGGAAAAGGATGAGGTTTAAAAGGGTGTTTTTAGTTGTGCTAGATAGCGTAGGAATTGGCGAATTGCCTGATGCGGACCGATTTGGCGATCGCGGGGCCCATACGCTTGGACATATCGCGGAAGAAATGGGCGGATTGGCGGTCCCTCATTTGGAACGACTTGGGCTGGGGCATATTGAGAGCGTGCTCGGCGTCAGCGCCGAGCATCCAGCCGCGGCGCATTTTGGGAAAATGGCAGAAGTGTCTGCGGGCAAAGATACGAGCACTGGGCATTGGGAAATGATGGGTTTAAAAGTGGAGACCCCGTTTCAGACGTATCCGCAAGGTTTCTCGCAACCGTTAATCGATGCCTTCAAAGCGAAAATTGGTCGCGGCGTGTTAGGCAATAAAGTGGCCTCTGGAACGGAAATTATTGAGGAATTAGGCGAAGAGCATATGCGAACAGGTGATGTGATCGTTTATACATCAGCGGATTCGGTGTTTCAGATTGCCGCTCATGAAGAGGTCGTTCCAATCGATGAATTGTATGCCATTTGCGAAGCGGCGCGCGAACTGACGTTAGAGCAAAGCGATTATCCCGTTTTACGCGTGATCGCTCGACCGTTTATTGGCTCATCGCCAGGTCAATTTGAACGAACGGCGAATCGACGCGATTATTCGGTTAAACCGCCAGGTCCGACGGTGATGAATGGATTAGTGGATGCTCGCTTGGAGTCGATTGCGATTGGAAAAATCGCTGATATATTCGCGGGTGAAGGGGTCAGCGATTCGATTAAAACGAAAGACAACATGGATGGGGTCGATCAATTGTTAGGCGTGATGGACCGTTCGTTTGAGGGGCTAGGCTTTATTAATCTCGTTGATTTTGACGCGAAATATGGACATCGTCGTAACCCGCTCGGCTATGGACAAGCTTTACAACAATTTGACCAACGACTACCTGAGATAATCGGGAAACTACGGGCTGATGACTTGTTAATCATCACGGCGGATCACGGCAACGATCCAACACACCATGGGACAGATCATACGAGAGAATATGTTCCGCTGCTTGTCTATTATCCCGGCTTAGCGCAAGGGATGAATCTTGGCGTTCGCGAGACGTTTGCTGATGTGGGGGCAACGATCGCGGACAATTTTCAGCTGCAGCCGCCGAAGTGGGGGCGCAGTTTTTTAGCGGAGATTTAGGAGGAGAACGATATGCAAACATTTGAGCGAATTGAAGAAAGCGCAAAATATATCCAAAGTAAGGTAAGCGTAAAGCCAGAACTAGGTTTAATCCTTGGATCAGGCCTTGGTGCCCTGGCGGATGAAATTGAACAACCGACCAAAATTGCTTACGAACAAATTCCTCATTTTCCCGTTTCAACGGTAGAGGGACATCAAGGTCAATTGGTGATTGGCCGCTTAAAAGGGAAAAACGTGGTGGCGATGCAAGGTCGCTTTCATTATTATGAAGGCTATTCTTTGCAGGAAGTAACGTTTCCGATTCGCGTAATGGCCGCTTTGGGCGTACAAACACTGTTCGTTACGAACGCATCTGGCGGAATTAATACGGATTTCGAACCCGGCGATCTGATGGTGATTAACGATCATCTCAATATGACGGGGAGTAATCCGCTGATTGGACCTAATGATGAGCGATTTGGGGCTCGTTTTCCAGATATGTCGGAAGCGTATACAAAAGAATTGGCCGACTTGGCCCATTCCGTGGCGAGCGCCCAAGGGGTTCAGCTGCGTGACGGAGTTTATGCGGGATTAAGTGGTCCAAGCTATGAAACGCCAGCGGAAATTCGGATGCTCCGAACGCTCGGCGCGGCAGCGGTCGGTATGTCGACTGTGCCTGAAGTAATTGTCGCCAGTCAGCAAGGGATGCGGACACTAGGCATTTCTTGCATAAGCAATATGGCCGCGGGGATCCTGCCGCAACCATTGACCCACCAGGAAGTAGTGGAGACAGCGGAGAAAGTAAGAGAGAAATTTAGCAAGTTGATGTTAGGGATCATCGAAAAAATGTAAACAGGTGAAGCCCGACGCAGCGCGCCCAAGCGTAAAAAAGCAGTTGGAGAAAGGCGAGAATGCCCTTCCTTCAACTGCTTTTTTGGTTGCTGGAATTTCAATGGCGGCGGTCTTATGAAGAGCGCTCATATGCCAACTCCTCACGTTTCGCGTCATCATTACCTCGATGAGGATGCCTCACCTCCCGAGATCTCGCCTAAAGTGTCTTCATTCGTTCAATGATGACCGCTTTCCGAGCGTCTCCTCGTTCGATGCGTTTTTATTATCCAACTAAAGTCTAAGCCCTAACAAACAAGTCATTACAAACCAAAACAAGGTGATAACCTTAGTAACTTCGCCCTGAACCAACCGCTTCGTTTTTCTACAAAAGTTCTACTATTCTGTCAAGTTATAATCATGCAGTTGTGTACAAAGTTTGAAGCTAACTGTCTTAGATAGGGGTGGAATGTGACTAAGTAGTGTCGTATTAATATTCAAAAATAACATCTATTTATAATGAAACAGTAAATTCCACAAAAGTTTGTTTCGAAATACGTAGAATCATGTCGAAATAATGATATAATCGTATTTAAGAAAATGCCTGAGAGATAGAGACAGAGCTTGGAGTAGTGATATGAAAAAATTAGATCAGTTAGATTTCGAAATCTTGGGGTTATTACAAGGGGATGGCAGAAAATCCTATACCGAAATGGGCAATTTGCTTAATGTGAGCGAAGGAACGATCCGATCAAGAATCAATAAAATGCTGGAAGATCGCATCTTTGAATTTATCATTCATGTCGATCCGAATAAAATTGGGTTATTCGTGCAAGCAATCATTGGCATTAAAACTCAACTTGGCTTTCAAGAAGATGTGGCGAGTAAGTTACAAGAATTCTCGGCTGTGCGATTTATTGGGGCTTTTTCCGGACGGAATGATATTATTTTACAAGCCTATTTTCGATCCAATGATGAACTAGTTAATTTTGTGAACCAAGAATTGGCGAAGATTGAAGGAATTATCTCGGCCGATGTGTCGATTGAACTTAAACAATATAAAGATTCCTTTTCTTTCGTCCAATCAGCTGGGGACGGACTTTAAATCATCGGTGGGGGAACTGTACATGTTAAGGGGGACTGAATGTGAAAAAGCAAGCATTATTTAAAGTTGTATCAACAGTTATTATCTCAGCAATTCTATTAACTGGTTGCGGTGGAGGCGCTTCTAATAGTAGCGAACAAACACTTAACATTCCGCTATCGGCCGAACCGCCAACACTCGATCCCGGGTTAGCGGAAGATAGCACCTCAGGGGCGATTATCCGTCAAGTGTTTGAAGGGCTAACGCGCATTGGAGAAGATGACCTACCGCATGAAGCGGCCGCTGAAAAAATAGAAATCTCTGATGATTTAAAAACGTATACATTTACGATTCGCGAAGGAGCGAAATGGTCGAACGGGGAACCGTTAACTGCCAATGATTTTGAATATACTTGGAAGCGTGTGTTAAACCCGGCAACCGCCGCAAACTACGCATACCAACTTTACTACATTAAAAACGGGGAAGCGTACAATAAAGGTCAAATTGATGACCCTGAACAAGTCGGGGTGAAAGCTTTAGACGCGCGCACGTTACAAGTGGAGTTGGAAAACCCAACCCCGTTTTTCCTTGAACTAACTGCTTTTTATACGTACATGCCAGTAAATAAAGCCGTCGTTACGGAGAATGCAGACTGGGCGAACGATGCGACAGAAAAATATGTATCCAACGGTCCTTTTAAATTAAAAACGTGGAAACATAGCAGCAAGGTAGAAATTGAGAAGAATGAGCATTATTGGGACTACGAAAAAGTAAAGCTGGACCAAATTAACTTCTCCATTGTTGAGGACGAGTCTACCGCATTAAATATGTTTGAAAACGGCGAGTTAGATTGGGCGGGAAGACCGACATCCGATCTGCCAAAAGACGCGTTGCAAACGTTGAAAGATCAAGATCGTTTAGTGATCATGCCGATTACAGGAACGTATTGGTACAAGTTCAACACAGAACAACCACCATTTACAAACGCCAAAGCGCGTAAAGCTTTTGCTTATGCGATCGATCGTCAAACGATTATTGAAAACGTAACACAAGCAGATGAAATTCCCGCAATGGGAGCGATTCCGCCGACGGTGGCCGTGCATGAAGGTGACTACTTCAAAGACCATGACGTGGAAGAGGCGAACCGTTTGCTTGATGAAGGGCTACAAGAACTTGGTATGACTAGAGATCAACTATCCGTATCGTTGAGTTACAATACGAACGAGGCCCACGCGAAAATCGCTCAAGCGATCCAAGATCAATGGAAACAAGCGCTAGGCGTCGATGTGAAATTGTCTAATGCGGAGTGGAAAGTATATATTGAAGATTTACACCAAGGAAACTTTGAGATTGGACGAATGGGTTGGTTAGCGGACTATGATGATCCCGTTACATTCCTTGAATTGTACAAAGATAAACACGGCGGAAACAATGACACGCTGTGGGAAAATGCGCAGTATCAACAACTGTTGACGCAATCCGATCAAGAAACAGATCCAGCCAAACGAAAAGAATTACTGGCGCAAGCGGAACAGATTTTAATGGATGAAATGCCGATCGCGCCGATCTATTTTTACACACAATCGTATGTGAAAACAGACAAAGTAAAAGGGGTTATTTTACACGGAACCGGGGACATCGATTACAAATATGCTTACGTCGAAGAATAAAATATAGGTGGATAAACGACAAGGTATATGTTGTGAGGAAGATCAAGTCTCCGCATATACCTTGTCTATTATAATCGGGATTTTTGAATAGTCAGAACTGTAATGAATTGGGTTTTGGAGGAGGTGCAATGGGTGGCTCGTTATATTGTTAGACGAATCGGATTTGTGTTTATCACCCTTTTTTTAATCGTTACCGCCACATTCTTTTTAATGCAGGCCATCCCAGGTGATCCATTTACATCTGAACGAGGAGTGCCTGAAGAGATTCAACAATCGATGTATGAACACTATGGGTTGAACGACCCGCTCTATGTACAATATGGGAAGTACTTAGTGTCGGTGGCTAAGTGGGATCTTGGGCCATCATTTAAGTATAAAGGTAGAACGGTGAATGACATTATTAGCGATGGGGTTGGCGTTTCCTTTACGTTGGGGGCGGCCGCGTTGTTTATCGCGATTAGTTTTGGCCTGATCCTTGGGGTGATCGCGGCCTTAAACCATAATAAATGGCAAGACTACACGGCGATGATCGTCGCTGTTGTTGGAATTTCGGTGCCGAGCTTTATTTTGGCGACCTTCTTCCAATATTTCTTTGCGATGAAAATGAACGTGCTCCCAGTTGCCAAATGGGGCAGCTTGCAGCACGTCGTATTGCCCGCCTTTGCTCTAGCGGCGTTGCCGATGGCTTTTATCGCTCGCTTGACGCGTTCCAATATGCTCGAAGTGTTGCATCAAGACTATATCAAGACCGCTAAAGCAAAAGGGTTGAGCCCATTTGTGGTGACGGTTCGACATGCGTTACGAAATGCGTTAATGCCAGTTATTACGTATTTAGGTCCGCTTGCCGCTGGGATCTTAACGGGAACATTTGTAATTGAGCGGATCTTTGCGATTCCTGGTCTGGGTAGTCACTTTGTTACCAGCATCAGTAATCGAGATTATACAGTAATTATGGGGACAACGGTCTTTTATAGCATTGTGTTGCTGACGTTGATTCTGTTCGTTGACTTAGCTTATGGAATTGTCGATCCCCGCATCAAGCTCTCCGGAAAGGGGAAATAGAGTATGGCCCAACAACAAGTGAAACTTTCTGAACAATTATTTGAGCCGATTGACCAAAAGGCGCTTGGAGCGGAAGAAATTACGCGGCCAAGTATGAATTTTTGGCAAGATGCGTGGCGTCGGCTTAAACAAAATAAATTAGCGATGTTCGGCTTGGTTATGTTGGTCGCCTTAATCGCTATGGCCATTGTTGGCCCGTGGTTGAGCGGTCATACGTATTATGATACCAACCCGAAGTTGAACAACTTGCCGCCGAGCAGTGACTATTGGTTTGGAACGGACGATTTAGGGCGCGATGTCTTTACGCGGGTTTGGTACGGGGCGCGCATTTCGCTGTTTATCGGGGTCGCAGCGGCGTTGATCGACCTGGCGCTTGGTATCGTTTGGGGCGGCGTGGCTGCTTATTACGGGGGAAAAGTGGACGAGGCGATGATGCGTTTCGCTGACATTTTATACGGTCTGCCGCATCTATTAGTTGTGATTATGCTGATGGTCGTCATGGAACAAGGTTTGTTTACGATCATTATCGCGATGACGATTACCGGATGGATTGGAATGGCGCGAATTGTGCGCGGTGAAATTTTACAATTAAAAGAACAAGAATATGTGCTTGCCGCTCGTTCTCTTGGCGCCAGCGCGTTTCGAATTTTGTTTAAACATTTAATTCCGAATGCAATGGGTCCGATTATCGTGACGATGACATTAACCGTTCCTTCTGCGATCTTTACCGAGGCATTCCTAAGCTTTTTAGGATTAGGGGTGCAAGCTCCGATCGCAAGTTGGGGTACGATGGCAAACGACGGTTTAGGGGCTTTGCGCTTCTATCCATGGCGCTTGTTTTTCCCGGCTATTTTCATCAGCATCACGATGCTATCTTTTAACGTGTTTGGAGACGGGTTGCGTGATGCGCTCGATCCGCGGATGCGTAAATAACGGGAGGTGACTCGGTCACAATGGAAAAAATTTTAGAAGTCAAAGATTTGCGCGTTTCTTTTCATACGTATGCGGGAGAAGTGAAGGCTGTCCGCGGCGTAAGCTTTCATGTCAACAAAGGGGAATCCATCGCGATCGTCGGGGAATCGGGTTGCGGTAAATCGGTCACCTCGCAAACAATCATGAAATTGATTGAAATGCCGCCTGGTGAGATTAAACAAGGTCAAATCTTGTTTGAAGGAGAAGATCTCGTCCCTAAAAAAGAAAAAGAGATGGAAAAAATTCGCGGTAAAGAGATCAGCATGATTTTCCAAGATCCGATGACATCTTTAAATCCGACCTTGACGATCGGTCGTCAGATTATGGAAGGATTGATTAAACACCAAGGATTGTCCAAAGCGGAAGCGAAAGAGCAGGCGATTGGGATGCTCGATTTGGTTGGCATTCCCATGTCGGACCGACGCGTCGATCAATACCCGCATGAATTTAGCGGCGGAATGCGTCAGCGGGCGATGATCGCAATTGCGCTTGCTTGCAATCCGAAATTGTTGATTGCGGATGAGCCGACAACGGCGTTGGACGTGACGATTCAGGCTCAAATTATGGATCTGATGAAAGAGCTTCAGCAGCGAACAGGCGCTTCGATTATTTTGATCACGCACGATTTAGGGGTCGTTGCCGAGGCGTGTGACCGCGTCGTTGTGATGTATGCCGGCGAAGTGATTGAAACAGGAACCGTTGATGAGATTTTCTATCACCCTAAACACCCGTATACAAAAGGTTTATTAAAATCGGTGCCACGGTTGGACTTGAAAAAGGATGAACCGCTTGTCCCGATTCTCGGTACACCGCCGGATCTATTAAATCCGCCGAAAGGATGCGCTTTTGCGCCTCGTTGCGAGTACGCGATGAAAGTTTGTCTAGAGTATAGTCCTGAGATGGAGGCGAGTACTCCCTCTCATCAATCTGCATGTTGGTTAAATCACCCGTTGGCAAAAAAACGGTTGACACCGCCGCAAACGGAGGAAAACAGGCAAAGGAGGGAGAAAGCAAATGTCAGTCATTTGGCTAAATAAAGAGCAACAGTTGGTGGCTGAACGAGGCGAACCGTTGTTGCAAGTTCGAAATTTGAAAAAGTTTTTTGGCGGTGGCGACGCAGTCGTGAAGGCGGTCAATGATTTAACTTTTGACATCTATCGCGGTGAAACGCTTGGCTTTGTGGGAGAATCTGGCTGTGGAAAATCAACCGCGGGCCGTACTATTTTACGCTTATATGACGCGACAGAAGGAGAAGTGCTGTTTAACGGGACGGATCTGCAAAAGCTTTCTCCTCGTCAACTGAAAGAAACACGCAAAGAGATTCAGATGATTTTTCAGGATCCGTACGCGTCTTTGAACCCGCGAATGACGGTGGGCGATATTATTGGTGAACCGCTCGATATCCACGGATTGGCCAAGGGTGAACAAAGAAAAGAACGGATTCAACAATTGCTGCAATTGGTTGGGTTGAATCCCGAGCATATGAGCCGTTTTCCACATGAATTTAGCGGCGGGCAACGCCAACGGATTGGGATTGCCCGCGCGCTTGCTGTCGAACCATCGTTCATTATTTGTGATGAGCCGATCTCCGCGCTCGATGTATCGATTCAAGCGCAGGTCGTCAATTTGCTAAAAGACTTGCAAGATAAAATGGGGCTAACCTATTTATTCATTGCGCATGATTTATCGATGGTCAAGCATATTAGTGATCGTGTTGCGGTGATGTACCTCGGTAAAATGGTCGAGCTCGCAGACAGTGAGGCGCTTTATTCGGATCCGCTGCATCCGTATACGGAGGCGTTGTTGTCGGCGATTCCGATTCCAGATCCCGCGATTGAACGCGAACGCGAACGGATCATGTTAAAAGGGGATGTGCCAAGCCCGATTAATCCGCCGTCCGGTTGTCCGTTCCGCGAGCGTTGTCCAAAAGTAATGGACATTTGTTCGGAAGTTGTACCCAAGTGGCAGGAAGTGAAATCAGGTCATTTTACTGCGTGTCATCTATATGAAGAACAAAAATAGAGGCTAGCTAGAAGGTCATCCCAAGTGACTTTCTAGCTAGCCTTATGTTGTTGTATGTCCGTTTTTTTATGAACTCCGCAATCCATACCTCACATTTCAATTTCTACTGTTATAATTATCCAGCCCTTTGTCCAAACTAGGATAGTAATAGACCGAAAATGGATCGATTAACTGTTTGGAGGGAGATCATGCAAAAGAAGTTAATTATATTACTCACTGCGTTGCTCTGTTTGATGCCAGCTGTAAGTTACGGGGAGGAACCAACGGTCAATTTAGCCCCGAACGCGAAATCTGCTGTCCTGATAGACGCGGATACGGGGACAGTTATTTTTGAAAAAAATCCCCATGAAAAATTACCGCCAGCTAGTATTACGAAAGTGATGACGATGCTGCTGATTATGGAGGCGCTGGATCGCGGCGAAATTAAATTGACAGATCAAGTTAGAACAAGCGAGTATGCCGCGTCAATGGGCGGCTCACAAATATTCCTCGAAGCGGGCGAGATGATGAGCGTGGAAGATATGCTCAAAGGAATTGCGATCGCTTCAGGGAATGATGCCTCAGTCGCGATGGCTGAGCATTTGGCGGGAACCGAAGAAAATTTTGCGGCTAAAATGAATCAGAGAGCGAAGGAACTCGGTTTAAAAGACACCCAATTTAAAAATTCCAGCGGATTACCAGCAGAAGACCATTATTCGACCGCGCATGATATTGCGGTGATGTCCAAGGAATTATTGAAATATGAAGAGATTACTAAGTTCACAAGTCTCTATCAAGATTACTTAAGAAAAGACACGAACAAGCCTTTCTGGCTTGTGAATACGAATAAATTAGTGCGCTTTTACCCGGGAGCAGACGGGCTGAAAACAGGTTATACGTCTGAGGCGAAATTTTGTTTAACCGCTACCGCGAAACGGGATAACTTACGGGTCATATCTGTTGTGATGGGAGAACCTGATTCAAAAACGAGGAACCAAGAGATCAGCGCGATGTTTGATTTTGCGTTCTCGCAATACGAATCCCACCCGTTGGTGAAGCGCGGCGAACTGATTGAGCAAGCGAAGATCAACAAAGGCGCTGAGTCAGAAGTGAATATTATCGCCTCGCAAAACTTTGGCGTTTTAACAAAAAAGGGGACCAATACGGAAGACATGCAAAAAGAAACGATCATTCATGAGCGGATTAACGCGCCTGTGAAACAAGGAGATGTACTTGGAGAAATGATCGTTAAGTTAGATGGTAAAGAGGTCGGTAAGTTGGATCTAATTGCTGAAACCGATGTTGAAAAAGCGACTTGGTGGCAGTTAATGAAACGTGTTAGCAAGCGGATGTTCCTTAGTTTTGAATAATCGCCTAATAAATCGAGAGGCTAGTTTTTTTTCGACATAGCCCTCGATTTTTTTCTAGTTTTGTCGACTGGCAGGAAATTCCTATTCCTATGTAGAAAGCTATGCTTGTGAAGGAAAACAAACAAGGATACCTACGAGGAGTGAGTGAATTTGAGTCTGCAGATCGATCTAGAAGTCGTTTCTAGCGTTCTAGTTGTTCGTTTGCGCGGGGAACTAGACCATCACACAGCTGAAAATTTAAGACGGCAAATGGAAGAGAAAATTCTGAGCGGCCATGTTCAAAATATTGTGCTCAGTTTAGAACATCTCCACTTTATGGACAGTTCTGGTCTTGGCGTTATTTTAGGTCGATATAAACAAATTACAAGCCGCGGCGGTGAACTGGTCGTCTGCTCGATCAATCCGCTGATCCACCGTTTATTCGAATTGTCTGGCTTGTTTAAAATAATCAAGATCAAAGAAAATGAAGGGGAAGCTCTTCAACTGTTGGGGGTGGCTTAATGATGGAGCGCAAAAAGAACGTCATGAATTTAGAATTTTCCGCGCGCAGCGAGAACGAATCTTTTGCGAGAGTCGCTGTCGCCGCATTTGTGTCGAAGTTGAATCTAACGCTGGATGAATTAGAAGAGATTAAAACGGCCGTTTCAGAAGCGGTGACGAACGCGATTATTCATGGTTATGAAGAAGATGCGTCTAAACAGGTGCGAATTTCGGCCTGTTATGACGACGAATATATCGAAGTTTTAATTGAAGATCATGGGACAGGCATTGCTGATATAGAAGAGGCGCGACAACCATTGTTTACAACGAAGCCTGAATTGGAACGCTCGGGAATGGGCTTTACGATTATGGAAAATTTTATGGATTCGATTGAAATTGTAACAGGGAAAGAACGAGGGACGAGAATTGTACTAAGGAAAAACCTAGTAAAAGACAAAGCGGTCTATAACTAGTAGGGAGATATGCCGATGGAGACAGATGTAAGGAACGCGACTCATCCCTATTTGAAAGATGAAGAGGTAAAACAACTAATTAAAGATAGTCAAAACGGGGACCAAGGGGCACGTGACAAACTAGTCAACTGTAATATTCGGTTGGTGTGGTCTGTCGTTCAGAGGTTTTTAAACCGCGGTTATGAGGCCGACGATCTCTTTCAAATTGGCTGTATCGGCTTGTTGAAAGCAGTGGACAAGTTCGACTTGTCCTATGATGTTAAATTTTCAACGTATGCGGTGCCAATGATCATTGGCGAGATCCAGCGTTTTCTACGGGATGATGGGACGATTAAAGTAAGTCGGTCGTTAAAAGAAATGGCCAATCGAGTCAGACGAACGAAAGATGAATTGTCTAAACGAAATGGCAGAATACCGACGATTGTCGAGATTGCCGATGCCCTAGACGTCACCCCGGAAGAGGTTGTGTTGGCTCAAGAGGCGAATCGCGTCCCTTCCTCCATTCACGAAACCGTGTTTGAAAACGATGGGGACCCGATCACCCTCATGGATCAAATTTCGGATAGCGATGAGAGTAAATGGTTTGATAAAATTGCTTTGAAAGAAGCGATCAATAAGTTGACAGAGCGAGAACGACTGATTGTCTTCCTGCGTTATTTCAAGGATCAAACCCAATCGGAAGTCGCGGAGCGACTGGGGATTTCACAAGTGCAAGTGTCGCGATTGGAAAAGAAAATATTAAAGTCCATTAAAACCCAAATCGAATGGTAGTTCGATTTGGGTTTTTCCTTTTGGCGGGCGACAGGAAAATTTACCATTAATAGTTCGAGTGTGGCAGAGGAAGGATAAATGTTACCAATATCTTTGATGTGAGGTAGAAAAATGGCCGAAAATCAAGTGAAACAACGAAAGTCGTTGCAATTAACTCCAGAAGCATACAGTGAAAAAGCGCAACAACATCGACCGAAAAAAAAGGTTGGTTTCAATTGTTTGAAAGCTTTTCTAGTTGGCGGTTTCATCTGCGCGATTGGTCAGGGAATTTCTAACTTTTATATTACATTCTTTGATTTTACGGAAAAGACGGCAGGGAATCCGACTGTGGCCACACTGATTTTTATCGCCGTGCTCCTGACTGGATTCGGTGTGTACGACAACATCGGGCAATTTGCGGGGGCGGGATCAGCTGTCCCCGTCACTGGATTCGCAAACTCAATTGCATCCAGCGCGATAGAGCATCGCAGCGAAGGCTACGTGCTCGGCGTGGGCGGAAATATGTTTAAGCTCGCGGGTTCCGTTATCGTGTTCGGAGTGGTCGCTTCATTTGTCGTCGTATTAATTAAAAAACTGCTCTTTCTGTAAGGAGGAGATCTTATGCGCGCATCGGCTCGCATTAGCAGGCAAACGTGGCATTTTCAAAACGAGATTAGACTGCTTGGTTCTGGTGTTGCGGTCGGACCGTTGGAAGGTCAAGGTCCGTTAGCGGAGGAATATGACCATATTTTTGAAGATAGTTATGCGGGTGAAGACACTTGGGAGCAAGCGGAGCGCAAAATGATGACGCAGGCGATTGAGGTCGCTTTGAACAAAAGCGGCTTAACTGCGGAGGACATGGATGTGTTGTTGGCGGGGGATTTGCTTAATCAAATCATCACCGCCAACTACACGGCCCGCGATCAGCAAATTCCGTTGCTTGGTCAATTCGCGGCTTGTTCAACATCGATGCAAGGGTTAGCGTTGGCAAGCGCCCTTGTCGATGGGGGCTTCGCTAAATATGCATTGACAGGTTGCAGCAGCCACAATTCCACAGCAGAGCGACAATTTCGCTATCCGACCGAATATGGCGGACAAAAACCGCCGTCAGCTCAATGGACGACGACGGGGGCGGGAGCGACAGTCGTTGGGCTTGGGGGATCTAGCGGACCGCGCGTGACCCATGCAACGATCGGAAAAGTGATCGACTTGGGGATTAAAGACCCGTTTGATATGGGCGCGGCGATGGCGCCTGCGGCGGCGGACACGTTACTTACGCATTTCCACGATCTAGCGCGCGCGCCTGAAGATTACGATTTGATCGTGACAGGGGATTTGGGCAAGGTTGGCTCATCGATCCTCGTTGATCTGATGGCAGACGTTGACGTAAAGTTAGTTGCTCCTCGCTATGATGATTGCGGGATTATGATTTTTAGTCCCGATCAAGAAGTGTTTTCAGGAGGGAGCGGATGCGCCGCGAGCGCGATTGTCAGTTATAGCCACATTGTCGACGGTCTGAATCAGGGCCGTTATCAACGGGTGTTGGTTGTCGCGACTGGCGCATTGTTTAGTCCAGTCAGTTTTCAACAAGGTGAATCGATACCGTGTATAGCCCATGGCGTCGTGTTAGAAAGGGTGAGTAGCGCATGAGTCAATATTTAATCGCATTTATCGTCGGTGGTTTGATTTGTGTGATCGGTCAATTAATGATGGATTTAACAAAAATGACCCCGGCCCATGTGATGAGTACGCTCGTCGTGTCAGGAGTTGTATTGGATGGTTTAGGTTTATACGATCCATTGATCGATTTTGCGGGAGCGGGAGCGACTGTGCCGATCACGAGCTTTGGACATGCCTTGTATCATGGGGCCTGGGCTGAGGCGGAAACCCACGGGCTGATTGGAATTATTACGGGTATTTTTGAAGTGCCGAGCGCGGGAATCTCCGCCGCAATTGTGTTCGGATTTTTAGGTTCGCTTGTATTTAAACCTAAGGGGTGAAGCGTATGGAGCAAAAACGTGATATCGTGCTGATCACTGACGGCGATGACGTTGCCAGAAAAGTAGTGGAAGAAGTCGCAAAAAATGTCGGCGGCCGCTGCATCTCTCGGTCGGCTGGTAACCCCACACCGCTGAGTGGTGTCCAACTTGTTCAACATATTAAAAAAGCGAAGCGCGATCCCGTGTTAGTGATGTTTGATGATAATGGGGACGCGGAGAGAGGTAGGGGTGAAAAAGCGCTTGAATATGTGGCCAATCATCCCGATATGAATGTGCTTGGTGTCGTCGCTGTCGCTTCCAATACGCCGCTAGTCGATGGCATCGACACTGATTTATGTTTGAATGCAAAAGGGGAGGCAGTGGATCATGCGGTCGATAAAGATGGACAAGATCTCGTGAATCAACCGCCTCATATTAAAGGGGATACCGTTGATGTATTGCAACAGATCGACGTTCCGCTGATTGTCGGTGTTGGCGACATCGGGAAAATGCATGGTCAAGACCATCATTTCCGCGGCGCTCCGATTACCACGAAAGCAATTGAAATCATCTTAGAACGGAGTGGATATGGTGGCAGTCAAAACTCCTGACAAAAAACAGCAACGAAAAGAGATTCAAACGAAGAAAGATATGAAACTTTTTAAAAAAATTGAATTGAATAAGAAGATCATTAATGATCGCATTGCGGCAACGGTTAGCTATGACGTAAAAGTGCGTGAAATGAATTTCGGCTCCAAAGATGTCGCCTTTTGTTACACGAACGGGCTCGTTGATTCATCGATTATGACCTCGATTATGCAAGTGCTGCCCGAGGTCAAGCGCGAACAACTCGTTCCAGATACACTGAAACACTTTTTAGAAACGTACTTTATTCATTTATCCGTTGAAAAAGTGGAAACCTTCGATGAAGCGATCGATTCCATGTTGACCGGTGTCGTCTTAGTATTGATTGAAGATGAAGAAATCGGGCTTTTGATCGACGCCCGCGAATACCCGGGGCGCTCTCCTGAGGAACCGGATACAGAACGGGTTGTGCGCGGTTCTCGCGATGGTTTTGTGGAAAATATATTAGTGAACACAGCTTTGACGAGACGACGAATTCGGGATGAACGATTAAGAATGGAAATGACGCAAGTGGGCTCCCGTTCTAAAACAGATGTCTGTCTCGCTTATTTAGATGATGTCGCCGATCCAGGGATGGTCGAGTTATTAAAAGCGAGGATCAAAAAGATTAAGGTTGATGGATTGCCAATGGCGGAAAAGACGGTGGAGGAATTTATCGTGCGACGCAACTGGCATCCATATCCGATGGTGCGTTACACAGAAAGACCCGATGTGGCGGCTAGCCATTTGTTAGAAGGGCATGTACTTGTGTTTGTTGATACGTCGCCTGTAGCGATGATTACGCCGACAACCTTTTTCCATCATGTACAGCATGCGGAGGAATATCGGCAAATTCCAATCGTTGGGGCTTATATTCGTTGGGTTCGCTTTATTGGTATCTTTACATCGTTGTTTGTTTTGCCTATTTGGATGTTTTACGCCTTGAATAAAGGCTACTTACCAGCTCCGCTAGCTTTTATCGGTCCAAAAGAAACAGGAGAGATTCCAATCTTCTGGCAGTTTATTTTTGCAGAATTAGGAATAGATTTGATGCGTTTGGCTGCTGTCCACACACCGACCCCGTTAGCGACGGCAATGGGATTGGTCGCAGCGGTTTTAATCGGGGATGTCGCGATCAGCGTCGGCTTGTTCATGCCCGAAACGATTCTCTATCTCGCTGTTGCCGCGATCGGCATGTTTGCGACACCGAGTTATGAGTTAGGATTGGCGAATCGCTTAGCGCGACTCGCCTTGTTGGCGACAACGTTCTTATTTGGCATTCCTGGTTTCATGTTCGGCGTCACAGCGCTGATTATATTGCTCGCGTCCACGACTTCCTTGAACACACCGTATTTGTGGCCGTTTATCCCGTTTAATTGGACAGCGATGAAGCACGTGCTGATTCGTCCCGCCATTCCATCCTTGAAACACAGACCGAGCATTGTTCACCCGCAAGACGATAACAGGATTTAATTGAATTGTCTTGGCGAAATTATGAATGGTGTCGCAGGTCATTACAAAGGAGGGCGCTTGCCCTCTTTTTTTTTTGTGAGTTTATAAGGTTTGATCTGATCGGATGACGGCTGGCGTGAATGGGTAGCGGAAACCGTTCGCGGGTTGTCACTTCTGGAGCGCCATGGTATATTTTATAAATATAAATGTGAAACATCACTGTCTTTTTTTTGAAACAGCCCGCAAGGGAGGGAGAGGAGAGCAATAGCTATGTACCTTCATGGAAACAGTAGGATCAATGAGCAAGGCCGCCTCGAAATAGGGGGCTGTGATACCGTTGAATTAGCGGAAAAGTATGGAACCCCATTGTTTGTTTACGATGAACAGTGGATACGGGAGAAATGTCGCGCCTATGTACAGGCGTTTGAAGAAACAGGTTTTACGTATCAAGTTGCCTATGCGAGCAAAGCGTTCATGACGATGGCGATGTGTCGACTGGTCGCGGAAGAAGGGCTATCTCTTGACGTCGTTTCGGGCGGAGAGTTGTTTACCGCGTTAAAAGCGGGTTTCCCTGCGGAGCGGATCCATTTCCATGGCAATAACAAGAGCGTTGAGGAATTGGAAATGGCCATTGATGCCAAGATCGGCTGCTTTGTTGTCGATAACTTCTATGAACTCGATTTGTTGCACGCTTTGGCGAAAGAGAAAGATGTAAAAGTGAACATATTGCTGCGCTTAACGCCTGGCGTTTCGGCGCATACGCATGAATATATTTCGACTGGACAGGATGACTCTAAATTTGGTTTTAGCGTTACAAAAGGTCAAGCGCAAGAAGCATTGATAAAAGCGTTAAAAATGGACCATTTTGAGGTGCTTGGGATTCACTCCCATATTGGTTCGCAAATTTTTGAGACCGTCGGTTTCGTTGCCGCCGTTGAAACGTTATCCGATTTCTTGTTGGCGATCCGCGCGGAAACAGGCTATGAATTGTCCGTGCTCAATCTGGGTGGTGGATTTGGTATTCGTTATACGGAGGAGGATCGTCCGCTATCGGCAAAAGAATATATAGCTCCAATTACAAATGCGGTCAAAACACGTTTTACAGCGGAAAATTATCCGCTCCCTGAAATTTGGATTGAGCCTGGCCGCAGCATCGTAGGCGATGCGGGAACGACCTTGTACACGATCGGATCTATCAAGGAGATTCCTGGCATCCGCAAATACGTGTCAGTGGACGGCGGGATGACAGACAATATCCGCCCCGCGCTATATCAGTCGAAATACGAAGCGATGTTAGCCAATCGCGCAAATGATGACAAAAATGACCTCGTTTCAATTGCAGGAAAGTGCTGTGAATCAGGGGATATGCTGATTTGGGACATCACACTGCCAGAAGTAAAGGCAGGCGATACTTTAGCGGTATCATGCACAGGGGCTTATGGGTATGCGATGGCGAATAACTATAACCTGTTAACTCGCCCCGCGATCGTCTTTGTTAAAAATGGTCAAGCCAACGTCGTCGTCGAGCGCGAAACGTATGAAGACTTGATCAAAAGAGACCGCATCCCTCAAGCAATGATGGCTTCCAAATAAGGGAAGAAAGTCCACAGTGGAAAACTGTGGGCTTTTTTGTTTTGTCGGCGGTGATTGGCGCGCCGAGGATGGGTGGGCATAATATCCTAGAATAGCTGAAGGAAGGAAAGGGTGTAATCTATGTGAATTCATCATTGACCTTTTGATTATATTGTGGTGGGGACTGGACCCGCTGGGGCTGTTATGGCGAAGATGCTCTCAGATGATAAAAAAACATCTGTCTTGGTTTTGGAGGCAGGTGAAAACAATGATCGCGAACAGCCGATTCGAAATTCCGCTTTTGCTTTGGAATTAGAAGAGAAGTTCTTCCCTCAATACTTCTGGCAAGGAGAAGGTATACCGCTATTAAAAGAAAAATAGAACAAGAAAGCCAACCTTCCCTCACAAGGGAAAGTTGGCTTATGTGAGTTAACCTAAGAAAGCAATGGACTCTTTCGTTTTTCGGGCGAAGGCCAGCGGGTTGTCGATTGATTCCCAGTGAATATACATTAAGCGGGGGGATTCATTTAACCAATGATTATGAAGCGCGGTAACCGTAATTCCTCTCTTTTGTAAATTACGAATTAATCTATTGGCTTGATTTTGAAAGCAGGCCGTCTCGCCTAAACAGAGCGCCCGTCCTGATCGATCTAAAGATTCGAATGAAAACAACTGATAATTTACTAAAGGAGAATTCGTGCGCCTACCAAGGATAGAAGCCTTAAACCTTCGTGTTCGACTGACAAAGCAGACAGGCCCTGGCTCAATTTCGTGTTCTGTCCCGCCTAATGTTCTGCTAAATCGGTTACATAGTTGTCGGAATCGAGGACTTACCTGCTGTTGTTTAATCTTTGCCATTTACATACTCCTCTCATCTTTTCGGTACTTGTTGAAATTAGCCTAGGAAGGAAATGGATCGTTTCGTTTTACGCGCGAAAGCGACCGGATCATCAATCGCTTCCCAGTGAACGTACATAATCCGAGG
This sequence comes from Ammoniphilus oxalaticus, assembly GCF_003609605.1. NCBI lineage: Bacteria > Bacillati > Bacillota > Bacilli > Caryophanales > Paenibacillaceae > Ammoniphilus > Ammoniphilus oxalaticus. The sequence continues at coordinate 149,811 of NZ_MCHY01000006.1, forward strand.
CTTATCAAATAGCCAGTGATTATGCAAAGCCGTTACTTTTTGAATCCCCTGTCTTTGCAGATTTCGAATTAATCGATTGGCTTGATTTTGCAATACGGCGGTCTCCCCTAAGCAAAGTGCGCGTCCTGACTTATCCAGTGATTCAAATGAAAATAGTTGGGCTCTAACCAAAGAGGAACGAGTCCTTCTCCCAAGAATTGTTGCGGGAAGGGAGCGAGTTCGAGTGACAAAGCAAACGGGGCCTTGCTCAATCTCTGATTTACCTCCCAAAATCCGTGTGAATTCACTACAAAGTCTCCTGAATCGTGGGCTTACCTGCTGTTGCTTCATTTTCGCCATACAAATCCTCCTTTTCAATCGTCAACACAATCTATTATGGAATGAGGGAAGGTGATTGTGTGTATACCTAAATTAGGTAAATACAGGATGTTTTCGGCTTAAAAAGGAGGAAATAGGAGTTAAGATAACATAATTTTAGAAGCTTTGAAGTGTGTAAAGAGATTTACATGCCATTCGATCATTTTTTGTTTTTTGGATAACGGATGCGGCGATTTATTTGGGTATTGAATTTTAAATGGAAAAATAGAAACAGAAGATATTTTTGTCTGGAACCATGAAGATGATAGCCGAATCTGGGTCCCGCATTGTTAGAAACGTTTGTTCGAGATAGGGTCACAGATGGTGAGATCACTATGTAATGGAGATGATTTTACGAGGAGGGAGGGGAAGGGCGGTGGCTTCTTCATTCATTTCGACAGCCCTGATTGTGGTGCTAGCTGCGTCGGCCTCTGGAACGATGTGATGACAGTTAATTTCGTGGAAAATGGTCATCCATGTTGTTATGAAGACGCTTTTTGGTCAAATACGCGAAACAACGGTCGTCAATGATACCATCATGACCAAATCTCGCGGGTTGTCGTGTTGTAATGGTTGTGATTGTAGTCATCATGACCAAATCTCACCGCAACCCATTGCAAGTTTTCCTTTTGGTTTTATTTAGCGTATAATCGAACCATATGCTTCAATACCTCAATTTTTGGAAGGAGTACATACATATGAGTAAATTTGCTGTTATGGATTTAGAAAAAGGCGGGCAGCTCAAAATCGAATTATTTGCGAATGAGGCGCCTGGAACGGTTGAGAACTTTGTAAAGTTAATCAACGATGGATATTACAATGGACTTTCGTTTCACCGTGTTATTCCTGGTTTCGTAGCTCAAGGCGGATGCCCGCACGGAACTGGCACAGGCGGTCCTGGTTATCAGATCAAATGTGAAACACAAGGAAATCCGCACAAGCACGAACGTGGCTCGCTCTCGATGGCTCACGCGGGTAAAGATACGGGAGGTTCCCAGTTTTTCATCGTTTATGAACCACAACCTCATTTAGACGGGGTGCATACGGTGTTCGGTAAAGTGGTTGAAGGAATGGAGCATGTTGACCAAATCAACCAAGGCGATAAGATGAAAGAAGTTAAAATTGTAGAAGAGTAAGACCCACAAAGGTTGTCTAGAAAAAAGGCGCAAGCTGAATTTTCAAAGACAACCTTTTTTATTTTTCAATAGTAGGGTTGACATCTCATAAAAGGCTGGTGTAGTATACGGGTATGGGTATAACGGTTGATTATTTTTTTTACTCCTTTAAATACCCTATGTGGTATGTATCAGAATAAAAAGAAAAGAGGAATGTTCCATGAATCTATCTGTTGATAAAATGATTGACGCCAAGCAGTTGGCGTGTCCGATGCCAATCGTAAGAACGAAGCAAGCAGTAGAGAAACTTGAGCCAGGTCAAGTGTTGGAAGTACAAGCGACGGATAAAGGTTCGATTGCAGATCTACAAGGATGGACAAAAAGCGCAGGGCATCATTACCTTGGTATGAAGGAAAAAGAAGGGGTGTTCAGACATTTTCTACGCAAGGCGGATCCTAATGAAGAGAAGCAGGAAACGATTCATCCCCAGACAATCACGAATGAAGCGTTGCAAGCCAAGCTTGAAAAAGCAGAAGCATTAACGATCATCGATGTGCGCGAACAAGCTGAATTTTTGTTTGGACATCTTCCTACGGCTATTTCTATACCTATGGGGGTACTTGAAGGAGGAATGGATCAATTCGATCATGACCAACCCCTTTTCATTATTTGTCGAACGGGGAATCGCAGTGATCGCGCTTGCCAGTTGTTAACAGAACTTGGGTTTAAAAATGTGACAAATGTGTTGCCTGGAATGAGTCAATGGACAGGACCAATTGAAAAAGAATAAAGAATAAAAAATGCAGAAGGAGACGATTAAAATGAGCCAATTGCAAGCGATGACCGCCGCTCAAGTGGCGGAAGTGACGTTTACAAAGGAAGAACTTTTTATTTTGGATGTGCGTAATCGAGCTGATTTTGAAGAGTGGAAGATTGAGGGTCCCTCAATCGAGATGTTAAACATCCCTTATTTTGAGTTGCTAGATGGAGTGGACGATGTATTGCCGTTGATCCCGCCCAACAAAAAAACGCTCGTTGTTTGCGCGATTGAAGGTTCATCTATGTTTATCGCTGAGCAACTTGTGGCGGCGGGTAGAAAAGATGTTTTCTATTTAGCTGGCGGGATGCGGGCTTGGAGCGAGCAAATCGAGTCGGCGCTCATTTTAGCCGATGAAAAGTGGCAAGTCTATCAAATGATTCGCGTTGGAAAAGGGTGCTTGTCTTATCTTGTTATTTCTGGAACGGAGGCGCTTGTGATTGATCCTGCTAGACAAACGGAGGTCTATCAAGAAGTGGCGAACAAGGCAGGCGCGCGGATCACGCATGTTGTCGATTCCCATCTCCATGCTGACCATATCTCTGGCGGCAAAAGGCTGGCCGATGAAACTGGGGCGAATTACTATTTGATGAAAAGCGAAGGAGCTGTGTTTGAGCATCTGCCGTTTGAGGAACACCAGCAAATTCAATTTGCCGACGTTACCTTGCAAGTGTTGGCTGTAAAAACGCCCGGACATACCCCGGGGAGTGTTTCCTTCTTGATTAATGACGCGTTGTTATTTTCGGGAGACACGTTGTTTGTGAGTGGCTTAGGACGCCCTGACCTAGGCGGTAAAGTAAAAGAATGGGCAAAAGATCTATACGGCACGGTGTATGATAAATTGGCCAACATGGCGGATGAAGTGATCGTCTTACCTGGTCATGCGGGAAATCTTCACGAGGAGATGAATCAAGCGGGATATATCGGCGCGCCGCTCGGCCAGATCCGAGAACAGAATGAGCAGATGATGAACAAGAGCGAAGCTGAGTTCATAGAAGCGATTGTCGGCGCGGCGGAGACAGCAACACCCCCCAATTTTAAAGAGATCATTGCCATTAATCGCGGCCAAATTCACGTTAGCCCTGAACAAGAACAACAATTAGAAATTGGACCGAATCGGTGCGCCTTACATCATACGACATCGTAAGGAGGAACTAAAAATGAGGTGATACGATGACGACATTGCTCTACCTCGCGCTGTTCGGCCTGGGCATGATCGGCGCTTTCTTTTCAGGGTTACTTGGGATTGGCGGGGCAATTATTTTATATCCGTTGCTGCTATATGTTCCCGATGTGTTAGGAGTCGGATCTTTTACTGCCCAACAGGTTTCCTCAATGAGCATGTTTCAAGTGTTGTTCGCTTCACTGAGCGGGGTGATTTCCTTTCGCCTGCAACGAAAAGTGAATTCGTCGTCCCCAGCCGCGCCGCTTGAGCTTGTGTTGTATATGGGGCTGAGTACGTTGTTTGGCAGCCTGCTAGGGGCGGTGGGCTCTAACTTTGTAAGCGAACAAACGATTCATTTGATTTACGGCGGATTAGCGACGCTGGCGGTAATCTTGATGCTGATTCCTGTGAAAGGAGTAGAGGAAGATGCTGATATAAAGCAGCTTTCTTTTAACAAGCCGCTGGCGGTCATGTCCGCTTTTTCGATTGGGATCGTTTCAGGGATTATTGGCGCGGGCGGGGCGTTTATGTTGATTCCGATAATGGTTACGGTGTTAAGAATCCCCACACGGGTCACGATTTCGGCCTCGTTAGCGATTGTGTTTATTTCCGCGATTGGCGGGGTGATTGGCAAGTGGACAACGGGCCAAATTCCTGTTCTAGCGACTGTCTTTACTGTGTTCGGAAGTGTTATTGGGGCGCCGCTCGGTTCATTCATGAGCAGGAAAATATCTGTCGCCGCCTTGCGTTATGGGTTAGTGAGTGTAGTGGCGTTTACCGCTATTAAAATATGGGTGGATTTTTTTAATTGAGTTATAAAAGGAGCGAGTAAAGATGACAGAACAAAAGCAAAAAACGACAATTGTGTTGTTCAGCGGGGAACTGGATAAGGCGATTGCCGCTTTTATCATTGCGAACGGGGCTGCTGCCTATGATCATGAAGTTACGATTTTTACGACATTTTGGGGTTTGAATGTTTTGCGCAAAGATCGGCAACCCACTGTGAAAAAAGGGTGGCTGGGAAAAGTGTTTGGGTGGGTGATGCCGCGCGGACCGAATAAGTTAGGCTTGTCCAACTTGAACATGATCGGGATGGGCCCGAAGATGATCAAGCATGTGATGAAAAAACACAATGCGTTGTCATTGCCGCAACTGATTGAGCTCGCCCAAGAGATGGGGGTCAAATTGGTCGCCTGTACGATGACGATGGACCTATTGGGCATCCAACAGAAAGAACTGCTCGATGACGTGGAACTTGGGGGTGTTGCTGCCTACTTAGGGGATGCTTCCGAGGCTAGAGTCAATCTTTTTATTTAAAAGAGATCGGTCACTTCAACCTCATCCCAGATTTCTCGCAATGATTTTCCGTCAATTTTTCCGCCCTGAAGTAAGGCTGCTTGAGATTCAAACAATTCGTACTGCTGGTCAAACCTTGTTAGTACCCATCCTCCTTGTGACTGGCTAATATAGTAGTTTTTCCCATTGTAGCGAAAATGTAATTCATGTCCAATCATCAGATCCCTTGTTAAGTCGTCAAAAGTATAGTTCATCATCGATCAGGCTCCTTTCTATCGAGCAAATGTAGTTCTTCCACTGCCTGATTGTTGTATAATAACAGCAGCGCAACACACAAGGCGGGGTATGAAAATGGACTATAAAGTAAGACTGCATGTGTTTGAAGGGCCGTTAGATTTGTTGTTGCATCTGATTGATCAAGCTGAGGTTGATATTTACGATATTCCAATTTCAGAGATTACTGACCAGTATATGGAATATATCGATACGATGCAACAATTTCAAATCGACGTTGCCAGTGAGTTTCTCGTGATGGCGGCGACGTTGGTTGAGATTAAGAGCAACATGCTGCTACCCAAAAAGAAGCAAGCGCCGTTGGAACCGATGTTAGATGGAGAGGAAGACGAGGCGGATCCGCGTCAAGCGCTGATCGAACGCCTGTTAAAATATAGGCAATACAAAACAATGGCCGAGCATTTGAAAGAAAAGGAAGCGAAACAAAGTCAGTTGTTTAGCAGACCAGCCCTCGATTTAAGCCCATACCGTCCCGCCGAAGAAGAGCTCGCTCTTACGGGAGTCAGTTTATATGATTTAGCGCGCGCGTTCACGCAAGTTTTAAAACGAGCGCATGAGGGGGATGGGCCGATCGTGGCGGTGCATCGTGATGAAGTCTCGATTACAGATCGCATGATTGAAATCGAGCAGCGGTTAATGGCGGCGGGCAGCTTGCGTTTCTCAACATTGTTTCGGACTGCCGCCCCCAATCGAGCGGAAATCGTCACTTCTTTTATGGCTATTTTGGAGATGATGACGAAAGGGCAAATCCGCTGCGAGCAATCGGCCTTGTTTGCTGAGATTGTAATCCGTTTGAACGAAAACTGAGGTGAAAGCAGAGTGACGCGTGATGAGCTTAAAAGGGTGATCGAAGGGTGTATATTTGTATCAGGAAGTGAAGGGATCGACGCCCCCGCTCTCGCGGAGACGCTTGACATCGATCCACAGACCGCCTTAGAGCTAGTCTATGAATTGCAACAACAGTTTAAAGACGAGCAACGCGGGCTGCAAATCATTGAATTGGGCGGAACGTTTCAATTAACGACGCGCCTCGAGCACGCGCCTTATTTTGAAAAACTAGCGATTGCCGCGTCTCGGGCGGGACTGACCCAAGCCGCTTTAGAGACGTTAGCGATCATTGCTTATAAACAGCCGATTACGCGGGCGGAAATAGAAGATATTCGCGGTGTTCGCTCGGAAAAGTCGATCCAGACGTTAATTAGTCGCGGGTTAGCGCAAGAGCAGGGAAGAGCCGAGGTGATCGGTCGCCCTATTTTATATGGAACGACGCGTGAGTTTATGGAGTATTTTGGATTGAAACAGTTGGATGATTTACCGCCGCTGCCGTCTTATACGCTCGATACGGAGCTGGAAAATGAAGTGGAGTTTCTTTTCCAGAAGTTACAAAACGAAACATAGCTTTCCATCGGCCCTTCTTCTTTGTTATAATATTGCATTAGTTTGAACTAATTCAGTAGAATGTTTCTTAGATAGGACGAAGGGGTGTGGACGAAATGATCAATGCATTGTACGAAAAAATGGTAGAGTATTTAAATATGGAAGATGAAATTGACTTTAAAGAGTTTGACGGATATTATAAACAAACGTTGCGGGAACTAGAAGCGAATTATGAAAAGTACGACCAACAGCAAGGGCTGCATGCGTTGTTTGTCATGGATAATTTGAAAGCGAACAGCGAATCGCGAACGCAACGTAAGTTTCCCGAGGCGAAAAAGTATAAGAAGATTTCACAACGGACCCACATTTGGGTCGAGGCATTGTTTGCTCAGCTGGTCAAATTAGGAATGAATGAGCAACAAATCCAAGAGCAGATGGAAAAGATGTACGAAGATGCGTAAGGACAAGCTGTCTGACTTCCTCTTTTTTTGAGGAAAGTTGGACAGCTTTTTTTTTCATAACTGGAAGGGGTCCCCCATATACTTGTACAAATGTACATGCTCGAGCAAGGAGGACGTCATGAAAAGTAGAAAAGGAAAGATTGCCCTGCTCATCCTTTGTGTTCAACTTTTGCATTTGTTTACGCTTGGGAAGGTGGAGGCGAGTCCCGGAGTTTCCGCTCAGGCTGCGGTTTTAATTGATGTGGACTCAGGGCGGATCTTATATGACAAGCGAGGCAATGAGCGGATGCGGGTCGCCAGCTTAACAAAAATTATGACGGCGATCGTTGCGATTGAACAAGGAGATTTGAGTGAAATTGTGAGTACGCCTGAATATGCGGTGGGCACCGAGGGGTCTTCGATTTATTTGCGGCCAGGCGAAAAATTGAGTCTTGAACATTTATTGTACGGGCTGATGTTGCGTTCTGGAAACGATGTCGCGGTATCGATCGCCGATCATATTGGCGGTTCGTTAGAAGGATTCGCTCGGTTGATGAATGAAAAGGCGGAATACATAGGGTTAAGCGGCACTCATTTTACCAATCCGCACGGGCTCGACGACAGCGACAATCATTATTCAACCGCTGCTGATTTAGCGAAACTAACTGCATATTCGTTAAAAAATCCCGCATTCCAAACGATCGCGGAGACAAAAGTAATCAACATTCCGAATGAAGGCTACGATTGGGATCGTAAATTACTCAATAAAAATAAAATGCTGCATCTTTATAAGGGTTCAGATGGGGTCAAAACAGGCTATACAAAATTGGCGGGTCGCTGTCTTGTTTCATCCGCAACGCGGGATGGCAGGCAGCTGGCTGTGGTGACCTTAAACGCGCCGAATGATTGGGAAGATCATACGAATTTATTAAACTACGGTTTTCAACAGTTTACGGAAGTGAAATTGGTCAATCAGGATGATCCAATTAAAGACGAAGAATCACCGTTATACCCGATAAACTCTTTTTCCTATCCACTCAAAGAAGAGGAGCGGGATCACATCAGGCAAGAAGTTAAAAAAGAGAGCAACCTTAAACAATTGTTACCTGGCGGTGTGATTGGCTATTTGCATCTCTACTTAGGGGATCAATTGATCGGTAAAATTGGGCTCGTGAAAGAGAGAGTTGAAATCGAGCCATCCAGCGCGGAGACATCGTCTAACTCTTTTTTCTCCCTGTTTAAAGCGTTGATTTGGGGTGGGATTTAGATGGTCAATTACATTTGGCTTGGGATGATTTTGATCGGGATTTTTGTGGCTGGCTTAAATGGAAAAATTGACGTGGTCAGTCAGGCCGCTTTTGAAGGGGCAAAGACGGGGGTCACCGTCTGTTTTGGGCTGATTAGTATTCTCGCTTTTTGGCTAGGGATGATGAAAATCGCGGAAAAATCTGGCTTGTTGGCAAAATTGCAGCGTCTGCTCGGTCCGTTTGCGCGCGTTTTATTCCCGGATGTCCCGAAAGATCATCCTGCGATGGGCTATATTTTGTCAAATTTAAGCGCGAACTTGCTTGGGCTTGGCAACGCGGCGACACCGATGGGACTGAAAGCGATGGAGGAGTTACAAAAACTAAACCCTGATCCGAAAAAGGCGACGCCGGCAATGTGTACCTTGCTTGCGTTAAACACTTCAAGCATCACCTTGATCCCGACGACAGTGATTGCGATACGGATGAATTATGAGTCGTCCAATCCGGTCGAAATCGTTGGCACAACCATTTTTGCGGGGATGGTCGCCACGCTCGTAGCGATTTTGTTGGACCGTTATTATCGATTTAAAACATTACGTAGAAAGGAAGGGTGAGCGCTGTGTACGCCATTATTTCCAGCGCGTCAATTTGGGCGATTCCGCTTATTTTGGCGACAATCCTCATCTACGGCATGTATAAAAAAATACCGGTCTATGAAGTGTTTGTCGACGGGGCTAAAGATGGGTTCGGCACGGCGATCAAAATCATTCCGCATCTCGTCGGAATGCTCGTTGCCGTTTCCATTTTTCGTCAGTCAGGGGCCTTGGATATGCTGACGGGATTGCTAGAGCCTCTGCTACAGCTTGTACGCGCTCCAGGAGAGATCATTCCGTTAGCAATGTTGCGGCCGATCACGGGTTCGGGAGCGTTGGCGGTCACAGCCGACATGATTGCCACTTATGGACCTGATTCGTTTCTTGGTCGGTTAGCGTCAACGATGCAAGGTTCAACCGATACGACGTTGTATGTGTTAACCGTTTATTTTGGCGCGGTTGGGATTCGCAATTCCATGTATTCTTTAAAAGTGGGTCTTTGGGCAGATTTAGCGGGGATCGTCGCTTCAATCTTTATTGTCACGCTCGTGTTCGGATAGAGGCGGTTGGCGTCTCTATTCCTTCCCTATTTTGATAAATCCCGATCGCTTGCGGTAAAATAGACAAAGTGAAGGAAGATTGGGATGAAGGAAGGATAACGATGGAAGAACGGTTACAAAAAATTTTAGCGGGACGAGGTGTCGCCTCGCGGCGCAAGTGCGAGGCGTTGATCGTCGCTGGCAGAGTGAAGGTCAATGGACAGACGGTGACTGAATTAGGTTTTCGAGCCGATCCTGTTCGCGATCGCATCGAACTTGACGGTAAGCCAATTAAGTCGGAAACGTTACGCTACGTGTTGTTCCATAAGCCGAAAGGGGTAATCACGAGTGTGACCGACCCGCAAGGACGGAAAACGGTGATTGATTGCATCGATTTAAAAGAACGGATTTATCCGGTCGGTCGGCTTGACTATGATACGTCGGGGTTGCTGCTGTTAACGAACGATGGCGATCTGACGAATCGTTTGACACATCCAAGTTTTGAAATTGAAAAAACATATGAAGCGACGGTTCGCGGGCTGCCGCGGCAAGAGGCGCTCGAATCGTTAAGGAAGGGTGTCTTATTAGAAGACGGAATGACAGCGCCCGCCCAAGCAAAATTGTTACGCGCTGCGCGCCGCGCCGCCGGTTCGGCTGTTATTCAATTAACGATTCATGAAGGCCGTAATCGACAAGTCCGACGGATGTGCGAAGCGGTCGGGCATCCTGCGCTGGAATTGAAACGGACGCAATTTGCTTTTCTGACGTTAGGTCATTTACAGCCTGGAAAATATCGCTTATTAAATGACGCGGAAGTGAACAAACTAAGAGAACTGTGAAAAAACGCGCATCCGTCCTGACCCTAAGTTCCGATTGGATGCTAATAATGCTTGAAGCTAAAGGCTTTTTAATCGACAAAGCCTTTTTTTTCGTTTCGAAAAATGTCATACAATGTTCATATATCGCTTTTTCACTATGTAAATGGTAAAGTTATAATTGAAATAGTTTTGGTTTCAATTAAACGGGTCAAATAATAGGGTCAGAAGAGTGGAGGGGACGGATGATGAAACGCTCAAGAACATTGCTGCGTTCGGCCATATTAGGAATCATTTTTATTGGGATTGGGGTTGCTATTTTTAACGCCTTTATTAAAGATACAACGGTTGTTAAAACAGGTGAACCCGCGCCAGATTTCGTGCTTCCGATGTTAGATGGAGAGACCTTTCAATTGAGTGATTATAAAGGACAAGGCGTCGTTCTAAATTTCTGGGGAAGTTGGTGCGACCCATGCGAAGATGAAATGCCAGATCTGAACCGAGCTTATGAAGCTTATAAAGAGCGAGGGGTGACGGTCATTGCCCTGAATATTGGCGAACCAGAAGTCGTCGTCAAGCCGTTTCGAGATCAATACCAACTTGATTTTCCAATTTTAATGGATCGCAAGAAGGAAATTTCTAACAACGTCTATAAAATTGGTCCCATTCCAACGACCTATTTTATTGATCAGCATGGAACCGTTCAAAAGAAAATTGTTGGCGGTCCGATGTCTGAGCAAACCATCCTGGAGAACATGAAGCAAATTATGCCGGAATAGAGGTGATATCGCTTGGAAAATGTGAAGTGTGAGTGCGGGCACGTTAGTCCCGTTGGAACCGCGCTCTGCGAAGCTTGTGGGAATCCGATAAGTGAGGAAGTGGCGAAGGATTCTGCCCCGATTGATATGAGGTATGAAGGTGTCGCCCGCCGCTCGCAAACGTATAATCGAACAGTAATTGATAAAATATGGAATTTCTTTTCTTCCGTAAAAATTGCGGTCTATATGATTATTGTGGCGTTGCTCGCCTCGATTTTAGGCACTGTTTTTCCGCAGGAGATGTATATTCCTGTGCCCAGACCCGCTCGCTTTTATTACGAGGAAGCCTATGGATTAGCAGGCAAAATCTATTATATGCTCGGTTTTCATAATCTATACACGTCATGGTGGTATGTGTTGCTCTTGTTAGCGATCGGGATCTCCCTTGTCGTCTGCAGTATTGACCGTGTGATTCCGCTCTACAAGGCGTTAAACAAACAGCGCGTCAAACATAGCGTCAACTTTTTAACGCGTCAACGCTTAATGACGACATTAGAAGCAACGCAAGATTGGGAAGCTTCAAAACTAGGTGAACTGGAAACACTGTTGAAAAAGCGCCGTTATCGGATCCGACGCGATGGACAAGCTTTGCTTGCGGAGAAATATCGCTTTAGTCGCTGGGGACCGTATGTGAATCATATCGGACTGATTATCTTTTTGATCGCTGTTTTGATGCGTCTGATTCCCGGCTGGCATCTGGATGAATATATTTGGGTGCGCGATGGGGAAACAAGGCAAGTGCCCGACACCGAATTTTATGTTAAAAACGAAGCGTTCACCGTCGAATATTATCAGGAAGATGAATTTCCAGAAGATATCGGGTTGAGTGAGGGAGATTTAATTGTTAAGGAATATCGAACAAAGGCGATTTTGTATGAAAACTTGAACGCGGAGCTAGCTGGGGCGGAGCCAGACCTGAAGGAAGTGCATCGCCATGATATCATTGTGAATCATCCTTTACATTATAAAGATTTAATGCTGTTTCAATCGGGCCAAAAACCGAACAGTTTGTCCGCGCTCAATATGAGCTTGGTGAAAGAAAAGACCGGCGAGCAAGTTGGCGCGTTTAAAATTGACCTATATGAACCAGAGGATGTTTATGTAATTGATGATCAAGTCAAAATTGAAGTGTTAAAATATTATCCGGATTTCGAGTTGGACAAAAACAAACAACCATCAACGAAGACGCCCAATCCGGAAAACCCGGCATTTATTTTAAATGTCATTTCTCCAGAGAATCCAAAAGGTGAAAAATCGTGGTTATTCTTAGGGTCTTACATCCCAGCTCCTGAGACGGAAAATCTATACGGATTTCAGTTTGGTATGCCAGACCTAACGAACATAACGGGTTTGATGGTCCGCAAAGACAAAAGCTTACCGTACATCTACTTTGGATTTTCGATTACAATGATTGGGCTTGTGATGGGTTTTTACTGGCAGCATCGTCGCATTTGGATTCAGACAGAAGGATCGACGGTTTATTATGCGGGTCATACGAATAAAAACTGGTTTGGCTTAAAGAAAGAGATGGAAGATGTGATGAAACGCGCAGACCTTGCCATCGAACTAGAAGATCAAGGGAAGGGAGGTAAATCGTCATGATTGCCTTAAGCAGTAATTTTTTGTTAGCTGCATTTATTAGCTATGTTGTTTCAACGATTACATTCTTTGTTTCAGCTGCGGGGAACCGACGGAAAGACCGTAGTCCCGAAGATACGCGGGCGATTCGCTGGGGTTGGATCGGTTTTTGGATCGCGGCTATTGGTTTTTTGTTTCAAACGGCTTTTATTTTTACAAGGTGGTATGCGGGGGGCCATTTCCCGACGAGTAATATGTTTGAATTTATGGCCTTCCTCGCTTATTCGATCATTGTCGCTTTTCTTGTTATTTTTCTCGTTTACCGCGTGTCGGTGCTGGGGATTTTTGCAATGCCAATCGGGGTGATTATGCTCGCCTACGCATCGGTGTTTCCACGTGAGATCGCGCCGTTGATTCCTGCTTTAAAAAGCTATTGGTTACAAATCCACGTGACGGTAGCCGCCCTGGGCGAGGGAGCCTTTGCCGTTGGTTTTGCGGCGGGATTGATGTATTTAGTGCGCACGGTGAATCAAAAGGAAAACAAGCGAGACGCGAAATGGTTGGAGGCCGTGCTATGCATGATGTTAATGCTCATTGGCTTCATTATTGCGACAACGACCTTTAGTTCGTTGGGTTATCAGGCTCAGTTTAAGATGACGGTCGATGGAGCGCCATCGCAGGTTGTGTATGAAATGCCAGCGATTGCGGGGCCGCAGAATGGTGAGTTGCTCACCGAAGGTAAAATGCAGCCCTGGTTTGAAGCGCCAGGCTGGATGCAGGGAGTTAACGCGGCAAGAAAGCTAAATACGATTATCTGGTCAATGGCGAGCGGACTGGTATTATATGGATTGATTCGGCTCGTTTTCCGCAAGCGATTGGGTGAAATTTTTGCTCCGATGGTGCGCGATCTAGATCCGGATACGATCGATGAAATCAGTTACCGCGCGATTGCAATCGGATTCCCTATTTTTACGCTCGGCGCGCTCGTGTTTGCGATGATTTGGGCGGCGGAGGCGTGGGGCCGATTCTGGGGTTGGGACCCGAAAGAAGTGTGGGCTTTAATTACGTGGCTATTTTATTCCGCTTACTTGCACCTGCGGCTGTCGAGGGGCTGGCAAGGAAGAAAGTCGGCCTGGATGTCAGTTATTGGGTTCATTGTCGTCATGATTACGCTCGTATTTGTTAACCTCGTGATCGTCGGACTACATTCATATGCATAAGGAGGTCTAAGTAAATGGCTCAAGAGGTTCAGGAGCAACCGCAGAGCATTCTTGTTGTCGATGACGAAGAACGTATTCGTCGTTTGTTAAGAATGTATCTTGAAAGAGAAGATTATATTGTTGATGAAGCGGAAGATGGAGAAACCGCTTTAGAATTGGCGTTAGCCAATGATTATGACTTAATCTTACTTGATTTAATGTTGCCCGGTATTGATGGAATGGAAGTGTGCAATCAATTAAGGGAAACGAAAACGACACCTGTCATTATGTTGACGGCAAAAGGGGAAGAAACGAACCGTATTCAAGGTTTTGAAGCGGGCACGGATGACTATGTAGTCAAACCGTTTAGCCCGCGGGAAGTTGTCTTCCGTGTTAAAGCGCTATTGCGTCGTTCTTCAACGGCAGCTTTCTTAGCAAAGGAAAGCGCGCCGCAAAACGTGATTGTATTTTCAAATCTAACGATTGACAACGACGCCCACCGGGTGTCGACGAACGGCTCAGAAGTCAATTTAACGCCAAAAGAATATGAATTATTATTTTACTTGGCTCAAAACCCTGATAAAGTATTTTCGCGCGAAGATTTACTGCGCGACGTGTGGCATTATGAGTTCTTTGGCGATCTGCGTACGGTTGACACACACATCAAACGTTTACGGGAGAAATTAAATCGGGTCAATCCCGACGCGGCTGAAATGATTGCCACGGTGTGGGGAATTGGATATAAACTTGAGGTGCCAAAATAGTGTTTTGGAATAGTGTAGTAGGAAAACTTTGGATCACGATTATAGGCTTAGTGGCGGTGGTTCTTGCGCTGCTGAGCCTATTGCTCGTTCAATTTTTGGACCGTTTTTACATACAAGAAAGTTCAGACAATCTTCAGCAACTCGCAGTAAAAATTGCGGAAGTCATTGAAACCCATCCTGATCGAGAGCATGTCGAAACCGCCCGCGATCTGTTGCGAGCGTATCAGATGAACATGATAGTAACAGGCTTGGAAGGGATCGAAGGGGTGGAGGCAATCGGCGGATCACTGTTAGTCGATCCGGCGTTGATTATTGACAACCCGCATCTTAAAGCATCTGAACGGGGCCAAGTTGGACTCGTTCGCTCTCGCTTCCCTATATACATCCCGGAAAATGAGCAGACTCAAATGAAGGATCTGTTAGCCGTGTCTGTTCCATTGCGCGTATCTGATGAGGTCGGTGGCTCAATCTATTTGTATCAAGTTTTGGATGAACTCTCAGAAACTACGAGAGAGACGACTATCTACATCTTGTACGCGGCTGCGATTGGGATTATTCTAGCGACGATCTTTGCCTTTTTCCTATCCACTCGGATAACGAACCCGTTGCGTCAGATGAAAAAAGCGGCGGATTCTTTTGCGCAAGGGGACTTTACGACCGAAATATCGATTCGCAGTAAGGATGAGATTGGAAACTTAGCATCGACGTTTAATCATATGGCAAAGCAGCTTGATGAAGTGATCCATGCTTTATCGCGAGAAAAAGAACAGCTGTCCAGTGTGCTGCGCAGTATGGTTGACGGGGTAATCACTGTGGATGACAAAGGCAACATCATGATCGCCAATCCGCCAGCAGAGGAGATGATGAAGGCGGTCATGTTCGAACAATCAGGTTTGGAATGGAGCGGAGCGGAATCCTCCTTTGTTGGCAGCAATCTGCCAGAACCGTTCGCTAGTTTTAGCTGTGAAGTGATGAAAAAAGAGATGGAAACCGTGACCGATATTACATCCCAAGGTCGCACCTGGTCTGTTGTGATGGCTCCGCTCTACAATAAAAATCAAGTCCGCGGGGCGGTTGCTGTGTTGCGTGAAATGACGAAAGAACGTCAACTTGATAAACTGCGCAAAGATTTCGTATCCAATGTGTCTCACGAGTTAAGAACGCCGTTGGCGATGCTGCAAGGATACAGTGAAGCGATTATCGACGACATTGCGACGGACCCTGAGGAGACCAAAGAGTTGGTCCAGATTATTTACGAAGAATCGGTGCGGATGACACGGTTGGTTAATGACCTGCTCGATCTCGGCAGAATGGAATCCGGGTTTATTGAATTAAATAAGACTGAAGTGTCGTTGATTCCGTTGGTCGATAAAATTATCAAGAAATTTTCTGTCGTCGGCAATGAGCAACAAATTTCTGTTCGAGCTGAAACAACGCTGAACCCTGGAGATCATTTTTTACTGGATCCTGATCGAATTGAACAAGTATTTACGAACTTGATTGATAACGCCTTTCGTCACACAGAGGCAAATGGACAAGTGATCCTATCCGTCGCTTTAAAAGAGCAAGGGTTGTTTGTTGATGTGAAAGATACGGGGAGTGGAATTCCCGAAGAAGATTTGCCGTTTGTGTTCGAACGATTTTATAAAGCGGATAAAGCAAGAACGCGCGGTCAATCAGGAACGGGACTGGGGCTGTCGATTGTGCGTCAGATTGTGCAAGCGCACGGCGGACAAATCGCGGCTCATTCTAAACTAGGAGAAGGGACCACCTTTTCTATTCACATTCCTAAAAATCATCTGCCGACATAGAGAACAGGCTATGTTACAATATGTATTAAGAGAAGGAACGGGAGGCAAACAATGGTTTCAATGATATTATTTGATGTAGACGGCGTATTATTAAGCGAGGAGCGTTATTTCGACGCGACAGCATTAACCTTGTGGGAAATGTTGTTTAGCCCGACTTACCTTGGCTTGCCTGGTGAGCCGTTCGAGACGCAACCAAGCGAGGATACGATACGGGCCATCCGCAAAAAAGTGTTTGTCGATGATCAAATTTTAGATCTGATGAAAAATCGCGGGATTAATTCCAATTGGGATATGGTCTATCTTTCTTTCGCCCATCAATTGCTTTGTATTTTAGAACAGTTGTTGCCAGCCCATCGGGAGGAAGTTACAGACATCATCCAGCGAGAAATCACGTATGATTCATTAAGGCGGATTGCTGGCTTGCTCAAAGATCAGCGGGTTGAAATAGAGTATGAACGGTTTTTGACAGACTTCGGCCAGAGCGCTGTTGAAAAGCAGGATTTGCTGTTATACTTAAACGACTTGGTGTTGAGCAAGTTGCAAGTAGAGACCCATCTATTTGGGGCAACCAGTTCCCTTTGGCAGCTTTGCCAGGAAACATTTCAAGAATGGTATTTAGGCGATGAATTAGTGGTGGACAATATCGGTCGGGCTCCGACCCAGCAGGGGAAACGCGGATTTTTGAGTGACGAAATCCCGATTGTTGCTCCGCAGGAGATGGCAGCCACATTATCAGCGTTGCAAGAAAAAGGGATCACACTAGGGATTGGAACCGGGCGACCGACTGTAGAAACGATGATCCCTTTGCAAGAGATGGGTTTGCTCGATTATTTCGAAGCGGACCGCATCGTTACAGCGAGTCACGTGTTAAACGCAGAAAGGGAACGTCCTGAATATGCTCCTCTTTCAAAGCCGCAACCTTTTTGCTACATTAAAGGTTGGTTAGGGATGCAAGCGACGACACAACAATGTATGGAGACACCCTTACCGATCATCGACGTAGCGGAAACACTGCTAATCGTCGGAGATTCCGTCGCTGACTTGATGGCCGCGCAACGTATTGGGTGCCGATTTGCCGCCGTTTTGACGGGATTGAGCGGGCAAGCCGCAAGGGCTCAGTTTGAGGAGCTCGGAGCCGATTATATCTTAGACGACATGCGTCAAGTTGTAGAAATAGTTGGCGAGGAGCAAAACTAGAGGCGGTGTACGTAATCGTGAATCCTTACATATAAATAGAAAAGTATGAAGGGATGGATGCCCAGTGAAAAAATTAAGCTTACACATTATACGACCAGTGCGTAATCCTTTCTATCAAGTAACGTGGGAAATGCGGGATGAAAAATTCATCGATGAAAAATTTATCAAGGATGAATACCGCATTGTTTGGGAGGAAGCCGAAGCGTTCGGGATGTCCTTTACGGTTGAAGAACGTGTCGATATTTTGAAAAGCATGAAATGTGTCGCCTGTATGTTGTGGGGCGGGATTTATTACTTTTACTGTCGAGATGCTGGCGTCTATTGGGAAGAACTGGCCAACATTTTGGACCGTAAACAAAAAGAAGAAGATGAATGAGCCGGCGTAACAGGCGCGGAAAGCGAAATGTTTTCTGCGCCTGTTTTTGTTTCGGCGCAAGGCAGATGGGCGGCGGAGGAGAGCGGAGGGCGAGAAATTTGTATTCATCGTAATATCATTCATCTACACCCAACTCATTCGGCGCAAACGTAAAAAAGGTCCTCATTTTAAATGAGAACCTTTTTGTTTTTACTGAGTCAAGTCGATTTCCCTTACGCTTATGATTTCAGATAGATCATTCAATTGATCGAGCACTTGCGCGGAAACTTGGCGGTCGATTTCGAGGACCATGATGGCCCGCCCTCCTACGTTGCGCCGTCCGACTTGCATGGTGGCAATGTTGATATCATTGTTACCGAGCAAGGCGCCGACGTTACCAATCGCGCCGGGGCGATCATGATGATGAATCAAGATGAGATGCCCTTTTGGCTGAATGTCGATGCGGTATTCGTCTAATTTAACAATGCGAGATCCGTATCCATTTATCATCGTTCCCGCGATTCTGTTTTCGTCTTGATTTGTCTTAAGGGTGACCGTGATCAAGTTGGTGAAACCTCGATTAGCAGGTGATTTTTGCTCTGTAAACGAGATGCCTCGGCTTTTAGCTAGATGGGGAGCATTCACATAGTTGACGCCTGCGCCGAGATGGTGGGAGAGTATCCCTTTTAAAACAGAGCGGGAGAGCGAAGATGTATCGAATTCCGTTAGTTCGCCCGAATACGTGACCCGCGCCTCTTGTAAACCACCGCTTGCCGTTTGGGCGACAAACTTTCCTAAGCTCTCACTTAAATTAAAGTAGGGCTCGAGCTTTTCCCGAATGTTAAGTGGGATGGACGGTAAATTAACCGCATTTTTAAACGGCTCATTGCGCAAAACATGCAGGATTTCCTCTGATACGGCGAACGCCACATTTTCTTGCGCTTCAATGGTAGAAGCCCCTAAATGAGGGGTGACGATCACATGTGGATGATCGAGTAGCGGATTGTTAATAGGCGGCTCCACTTCAAAGACATCGAGCGCGGCGCCGGCCACCTTTTCCATCTGTAGCGCTTCAAGCAAAGCTCGTTCGTCGATGATCCCGCCGCGGGCGCAATTGATGATCCGCGCCCCTTGTTTCATCAATTCAAATTCGCGGGAACTAATTAAGTGTCTCGTCTCTTTCGTTAAAGGCGTGTGAACAGTAATAAAATCGGATTGGCGGACTAGCTCATCAATTGTTGCCGCCTGCACTCCTAAATTTTTAGCCCGCTCTTCGGTAAGAAAAGGATCATAGGCGACCACTTGCATATTGAATGCCTTTGCTCGCTTAGCTATTTCCGCGCCGATCCGACCAAGTCCGATGATGCCTAACACTTTTTGATTGAGCTCAACCCCGATAAAACTTTTACGATCCCATTCGCTCTGCATCATCGAAAAGTAAGCGTGGGGGATGCGGCGGGCCAAAGCGATCATCATCGCAAAAGAGTGTTCGGCGGTGGAAATTGTGTTTCCGTCGGGGGCGTTCAACACGATGATCCCTTTTTGCGTCGCTGCGGGAAGATCAATGTTATCCACACCGACACCGGCCCGCCCAATCGCTTTTAGGCGAGTTGCCGCTTCAATCACTGCTGCTGTTACTTCGGTTTGACTGCGGACGAGCAGAGCGTCATATTCAGAAATGGTCTCGATCAATTCTTGTTCAGACAAACCGATCTTTTGATCGACTTGAACATCTTGGGCTTCGATCAATTTTTGCAGACCCCATTCGCTAAGCGGGTCGCTTACGAGCACTTTAAACATGGCCTCTCTCCTCTTTTAGACGATGTAAATGTGGCGAGCGACATAGATAATAAGTATTTAAGATAGTAGTTGATTTAAAAAAGCCTCCCATCCTCTCCGCGGCAAACGTATTGCAGCAAAGGGACGGAGAGGTTTTTTAAAAGAATGACTCCGTGATCCCACCCTTGTTTAGCGCGAGGCGCAGCTGGAAAGTTAAAAGCGCGTTCTGTTTATCGAGAAAATCATCAGTTGGCGGCAATCACAGACTCCTAGAAAATTTTATCCGTTAACGATCTTGGTCATCGTCTTGTCACTATTGGTAAAGTGTATATATGGTTACTAATTTATCACGCGTCAAAGGGAGCGTCAAGAGGATTCATTCGCGTTGTTGAAAGGATGAGCCCCCAACGGATTCAGGGGAAAGTGGAGCGAGGAAAGGGGACCGTGAAGGCCCTGTTTGCCCGCGGGCTTATTCATAAAATCCAGGTGTACGATTAGTCTCCAACAGCTTGCCTCATATTTGGGTGTGCCGCTTTAACGTTTCCCAAAACGCAACGGACGCTTCAATATGTTACAATAAAACGAAATGTTTTTTTAAAAGAAGGAGATTGAAGCCATGGAATCACACAATATCAGCGCGTCCGATTTTGTTGCGCTTTACAAAAAAGACGGATTAAAGCAGTCTAAAATTATCGACGTGCGTGAACAGCATGAGTGGGATATGATTCATCTCGAGCAAGCTTGCTTAATTCCGATGAATACGATTCCTGAAAATCTGGAACAATTGTCCAAAGAGCAGGATTTATATATTGTTTGCGCCCACGGAGTGAGAAGCTTGCATGTGACGAACTATCTCGTTCATCTTGGCTATGCTCGAACAATTAATGTGGAAGGTGGGATGGCAGCGATCGCGATGTTGTTGGAGCAAAACGACGCTGAAAGCGCGGAAGAACAAGAATGATGATCTCGCTTTTATCGGGCTTTCTTTTTAGCTTTTTGATCGCCGCTTTTGCCTATCAGAAACGGTCGTTGTCAAAAAGTGGAGCGGTTGCGGCCATCGTTGTCGGGACGAATGTGTACGCGTTCGGTTCACTCTTTTGGTATGGGTTGCTGCTTACTTTTTTTATCAGTTCGAGCGCCCTTTCTAGGTTAAAGAAACAGAAGAAAGATGTTGTAGCTAAAGATCTTTTTGAGAAGACCGGACAGCGTGATGTGATGCAGGTGCTTGCAAATGGCGGGTTAGGGACATTGTTTGTGTGGTTTGCCGCGGCGTCCATGGATACGTTACCATGGATGGTCGCTTACGTTGGTGTGATCGCGGCGGTCAATGCGGATACATGGGGCACAGAGTTAGGCGTGTTATCGCGCGGGAAGCCTCGGCATATTCTTACGGGACGTCTGGTCGAAAAAGGGACCTCAGGGGGGATCAGTGTTTGGGGCACGCTCGGAACCGCGTTGGGGGGACTTTGGATTGGTCTGTTTGCCTCGTTGTTTCAGTTGATCTTAGCAGAAAATGGATGGCAACTCTTTTGGCTATGGATTGGACTCCTGAGCGGTTTGCTTGGGGCGCTGATCGATAGTGTTCTCGGAGCAACGGTCCAATTGATGTATGGCTGTTCAATTTGCGGCGGGGAAACCGAAAGGTGCGAGCATTGTGGAGCGAAGACGCGGCGAATTAGAGGAGTCGGCGGATGTAACAATGATGCGGTTAACTTGCTCAGCTCAGCGGCGGGCGGATTGATCGCTTGGTTGTGTTGGCGCGTGATTGGGTTTTAAAGCGGGGGAACCTGAAGCATAAGAAAAAGGACCCATTCGGGTCCTTTGTATTTGTATATTTTAAAGATTAGTCAAAATTGAACGGTTCGTCCTGAATCTTGATGGAATCTGTTGGGCAACCGTCCAACGCGTCATCCATATCTTCCCAAAGAACTTCTGGAATTTCAGCAGTTCCCGTGTTATCATCGATCGTTACGAAAGCGATACCTTCATCATCGTAATCGTAAATGTCAGGAGCAGCAGCTCCACAAGCGCCACATGCAATGCAAGTTTCTTTCTCCACCCAAGTATACTTAGCCATCTTATAAAGACCTCCTCTGTCCTATTTAGTGATGAAGTATCACTATTGCTTGAATAATTTGTGAATAATTTATGAATTTTTATATCTTTGTCACTTTTCATTCTAGACTTGTTTCGGAAAAATATCAAGACGTATCGTCAATTTTTTTGAATTAATTTGTCTGTAATTTCATGGAGAAACTAGGTAAGCGCTTTCATTCTTGGGAGTTTAGTGATTCGTTATAAGAGACCATTATCTAAACTGTTCAGACCACCCCTTTTGTCTGCTATTGTTTTTCCAATATTTGAGTAATGTAAGAAGGAGGGCGCAATATGGAATTTAATCTGAACAATCCTTTAATTGCCCAAAGTGATCGCACGATTTTGTTGGAAGCGACGCATCCTCTTTTTGAGGAGGCGCGTAACGCCATCTCCCCCTTTACAGAGTTGATCAAAAGCCCGGAATATATTCATACATATCGAATCACGCCGTTAAGTTTGTGGAATGCGGCAGCAGCTGGTCTCAATGCGGAACAAATTTGCGCGATTTTGCAACAATATGCAAAGTATGGCGCGCCAGAAGCATTATTAAGCGCAATTCGGGATTATACAGCGCGTTATGGATTATTGCGGATTGAACAACGAGGGGACAAGCTTTTTTTGACATGTAAGGATCGGCTGCTTTTAACAGAAGTATTGCAATACCGCGACTTGCGATCTTTTTTTGGAGAGGAGCGGACAGAACATCAAGTAGAAGTCATGCCGTTTGCTCGTGGTGTCATCAAACAGGAATTGATCCGGCTCGGCTATCCGACCCAGGACATTGCGGGTTATGTGGAAGGTACTCGATTACCGATCGCGCTCAAAGCGGAATTGCGAGATTACCAGGAGCAGGCGGTTGAATCGTATTATGTTGGCGGATCTGTGTTTGGAGGCAATGGGGTACTCGTGTTGCCGTGCGGCGCGGGAAAAACAGTAATCGGCATTGCCGCCATGGCGAAAATTGGGATGGAGACGCTCGTGCTGACGACGAACGTTACATCAGTTCGACAATGGATTCGCGAGATTTTAGACAAGACGGATTTGAGCGAAGAGCAAGTTGGCGAATATAGTTCAGATTATAAACAGGTTAAGCCGATTACCGTAACGACATATCAAATGCTAACGCATCGGGCGAGCAAGGACAAAGGTTTTGCCCATATGGAATTGTTTAATGAGCGAAATTGGGGGTTCATCGTCTATGATGAAGTTCACACGTTACCCGCTCCCATTTTTCGATTGGCTGCGGATATTCAAGCGAAACGGCGGCTGGGGTTGACCGCTACACTTGTGCGTGAAGACGGTCGCGAAGAAGATGTGTTCACGCTCGTTGGGCCAAAAAGGTTTGATATGCCGTGGAAGGAATTAGAGCAGCAGGGATGGCTGGCGACGGCCAGTTGCGCTGAAATTCGGATTCGGTTGCCGTTCGCCTTACGGGAAAAGTATGTGTATGCCGAGTCAAGACGTAAAAATCGGATTGCCGCGGAAAACCCGCTAAAAGAAACGGTCGTTAAACAATTGTTGGAACGGCATGCGGATGAGCAAGTGCTCATTATTGGACAATATGTAGATCAATTGGAACAATTAGGGGAAGCGACGGGGGCGCCAGTCATAACAGGCAAGACGCCCCACACGGAACGCGAGCGGCTATACCAGCAGTTTCGGGAGCGGCGGTTCTCTTGTTTAATCGTTTCTAAAGTGGCTAATTTTGCGGTGGATTTGCCTGACGCGAGCGTTGCCATTCAAGTGTCCGGCGCTTTTGGTTCGAGACAAGAGGAAGCTCAACGCTTAGGCCGCGTGCTGCGCCCAAAACAGGGAAATAACCGTTCCTATTTCTACACCATCGTTTCAAAAGGAACGAAAGAGGAAGACTGGGCTCAAAAGCGACAGCTTTTTTTAATCGAACAAGGATATAACTATGAGATTGATGAACCAACGATGGATTGAGGACTGTTTCAGCAAGGGACTGAAACAGTCCTTTTTTTGAGTGGAGAAAAAAGCGTACCTTTTTAGGATGAATGGAATAATGTGGTACATATGCCTAACAGGTTAAATGTATAAAAAGGGAGATGCGCGTGATGCAGATTCATGTGGTGCGAACGGGACAGTCGCTATACACAATCGCTCAAACCTACCAGACGACGGTTGCGGCGATTGCTACGGCAAATCAACTAGATCCAACTCAGACGCTCGTTGTCGGGCAGGCGTTGGTCATTCCAACTCCTGCTGGAGGGTATTACATTGTTCAACCCGGCGATAGTTTGTTTTTGATTGGGCGGCGTTTTGGAATTCATCCGCGACAGTTGGCAATAGCGAATCAGATCGCTTTGACGGCTTCGCTGGCGGTCGGTCAACGGCTCTTGATTCCGAAGCGTCCAAAACGTTCGATCGAAGTCAATGCGTATGTGGAACCGCGTGGAATGGCGGTTTCGGAAGGGTTGCAAAATAGCGCCAGCGAAGCGGCGCCTCATTTAACTTATTTGGCTCCGTTTAGTTTTCAGATCCGTCGCGATGGGAGTCTTCAAGCCCCGCCGCTTGACAACCTCCGACAGATTGCGGAAGAGCAAAACGTTACTTTGATGATGGTGATCACAAATCAAGAAAATGACCAATTTAGCCCTGAATTGGCTCATCTTGTTTTAACGAATCAGCAAGTTCAGGATCGTCTTTTGAATACGATTACGGAGACGGCTCGGCGGCTCGGGTTCCGCGATATTCATTTTGATATCGAACGATTATATGAATACGATCGAGAATCGTATAATCAATTTTTACGACGCGCTGCCGACTTGTTTCATAGACAAGGTTGGTTGATTTCGACGGCGTTGGCGCCGAAAACGAGCGCGGGGCAAACGGGAGAATGGTATACGGCTCACGATTACGCGGCGCATGGTCGAATTGTCGACTTTTCGATCATCATGACCTATGAGTGGGGGTGGAGCGGCGGTCCGCCGATGCCTGTTTCGCCAATCGGCCCGGTTGAGCAAGTGCTGCGCTATGCGTTGAGCGAGATGCCCGCCAATAAAGTCATGATGGGTCAAAATTTGTACGGTTATGACTGGACGCTGCCTTATCAGCCAGGTGGAGCGTTTGCTCGCGCGCTCAGCCCGCAAGCGGCCATTCGTTTGGCTCGCGAGCAACAGGCGGCGATTGAATATGACGAGCAGGCGCAAGCGCCCCATTTTACTTATTATGATGAGGAAAGCAAACAACACCAAGTTTGGTTTGAAGACGCGCGGTCGATCCAGGCAAAATTTGATCTCGTGAAGCGGTTAGGCTTGCGAGGGATTAGTTATTGGAAATTAGGCTTGTCGTTCCCGCAAAACTGGCTTTTGCTGGAGGATAATTTTACGATTGCCAAACGGTCATAATTTTAAGCCGACGGCTGGCATAACCCCCTTCGTTAAGTCATAAATACTCAATGAAGGGGGAGGAAAGCTTGTTTTTAATCGATCTCATTACGCTCGTATTCGCTTGGGGCTTGTTTATTTTGTCGGGCAAATTTTTTCCTACATTAAATCATTCCTTATCCGCAATGAGTGACTGGGCCACATTTATATTTTTCAAACCGTTGCATCTGCTGTTGTCTTTGTTTTGTTTTCTATCGGCGCTGGTGTTGATTCGGATGGTGACGCTCAAATATGGAAAACAGTTGTTTGGCGCCGTCGGTGTAGCGCGTAAGTCGCAACGGATATTTGGGTTGACCCACTTACTATTAGGGTTGTGGATCCTCAGTCTCATCGTGTTAAGCTATCCGTTAGCGGCGGGGCTGCTTGGTGGGGGAATGGCAATTTATGATGTAAGTCGTTATTTATTCTCGGCGCGCAGAAAAAAGCGGTTAAAAATGGCGTTGCGTGAACTTCAAGAGTAACACGGCGGGGCTTGGTGGCGGAGAGCCGATTATTCGTGTGAATTGACGAACCTTCGTAATTGTCAAAAGTTCACTTATAACGAGGATGTTCCAGCGAAATCAGACTATAGTTGTCGAAACTCCACTTAAAGGTAATGTGATTGCAAGGGGTCCCACCGTGAAAACGCGCGCGGATTGGCGTCGAATATAAAATATGTAAAAGCAGGCGGACGCCTGCTTTTGTTCTTTTTAAAACCTTTTCAGCGACACTGTAAAGGTCTCTACTCCCGTTAGAGCGAGCTATATCGTTTCTGTTTCGCTGCAAGGGTCTCAACTCCCGCTAGAGTAAATGACCGTATCCATAATGGGCCCGCTTTGCGCTGTAAAGGTCTCAACTCCCGTTAGAGCGCGTTTTATCGTTTCTGTTTCGCTGCAAGGGCCTCAACTCCCGTTAGAGTAAATGACCGTATCCATAATGGGCCCGCTTTGCGCTGTAAAGGTCTCTACTCCCGTTAGAGCGCGTTTTATCGTTTCTGTTTCGCTGCAAGGGCTTCAACTCCCGTTAGAATCCGACATTTGGGTGGCTGGTCGCCGAACCTGTCGGATCTCAAAACACCGTCGTTTCCGCACTAGATCCACTCTCGCGTCCCTCGCTTATAACCCGCTGTATATCGCGGGCTGATTTCCGCTCATCGCCTTCGGCTCCCAAATGCTTAGCCTCTTCAACTCTCTGCTAGAGACGGCTCTAGCTCGGTCGGCAACATAAAGCGATAGCCCATTTCGCGCAACTGGGCGAGAATGGTGTCTAGCGCTTCCACTTGAATGGGCAGATCGTGCATCAAAATGTTGGCGCCAGGGTGAATGGTCGAGACAACCTGCTCCACAACTTGCTCCGCCTCTTTTAGCTCCCAGTCAAGAGAACCAACGGACCAGTTCATCGTCTGCATACCTGCTTCTTTCATATATAGCTTTTGAACATCCGTATCCGCGCCAAAGGGGGGACGAAAAAAGCGAACAGGCTCGCCGGTAATCTCTTCAAGCAGTTGATTCATCGACGCGATTTCCCGTTTTTGCTCCTCCGCGCTTAGTTGTCGTAAGTTGGCGTGTGACCAGGTGTGGTTACCAATCAAGTGCCCGCGTTGATGAATTTCTTTGACAAGGGTCCGAAAACGGTCCGCTTTGGCGGGATCTGGTTGATCGATTGAGACGCCGTAATTAAAGCCGCTAACAAACCAGAGTGACTTCGCTTCATACTTGTCCAAAATGTCAAGAATTTCAGTGGTGACGATCCCTTTGGGTCCATCATCAAACGTAAGCAAAGCGATTTTTTCTGCTTCACCAACCTTCTCCGAATCATTTACCGCATGAATTTTAAACAATCCTGAATCTACATAATAGGCTGTTTGTTTTTGTTCAACGTTGGGCTGAGGATTGACGTTGTTTTCCGACGATTCAACAGTGGCTTGCGGCGCTTCTGAATTTACCGCGGTACAAGCGACGGTTACTATCATGAACCAGAAACAGAAAATGAGAGCGAGTCCTTTTTGACGCATGTATGATCAGGCTCCTTTTTTAAGATTGTCCTCTTTTGGTCCTACCTTCAGCATAAGCGCCAGCCCATCGTTTTAGAACGAAAGGCAAAAGGAGGTTCAGTTGACCCGAGTTGGCGCATAGAATATAGTGTTTAGCAGGTGGGAATACAGCTCAGAAACAATATAGGTTGTTCTATGAAGCTGGGACATGGTATCATAGTGACAATTATAGATTTCAATCCAGAACATAAAAAAGCTATATTTCATAACCTATAGTACTACCGGATTGGCAAGGGGAGGGTCGGAAAATGCGTGTTGAGCGCCTTGGTCAGGACAAAATAAGGATTTTCTTAACATTTGATGATTTACACGAAAGAGGCATAGAAAAAGAGGACATCTGGCGTGACATCCCAAAGGTCCATGATTTGTTCAACGACATGATGGAGCATGCCTATGAGGAATTAGGATTTGAGGTCATCGGGCCTGTAGCCGTTGAAGTGTTCGCTTTGCCAGCGCAAGGGATGGTAGTGATTGTAACAAGAGGAAGAAGCCAAACATCCTTTATGGATGATAACGAATATGATGACGACATTTATGAAATGGAGGTTACATTGGAAGAAAGTGATGACGTAATTTACTACTTCCAAGATTTCGAATACTTAATAGATGCTTGTCATCGAGTCCGCGAGGTGTTAACAGAAGGCGGAAAGATTTACGGATACAATGAACGTTATTATTTAGTTCTAGATGAGCTGGATCTTGAGAATCAATCTCTGTACAATACAGTGATCGCTCTATTATCGGAATATGGCGAGGCTTCTACGGTTACAAAATATGTACTGGCGGAGTACGGCAAGCTGGTGATTGGCGAGAATGCGGTTGAACAATTATGTGAGCATTTCGAGTAAACACCTATCATAGGATAGAACAAAAGACGCGTATGTCACATACGCGTCTTTTGTTTACACTCCGAAAGGGGAGTTGCCTATGGACCTTCAAAAAGACGATTTCGGCGCTAGCTTGCCGCGGCGTGTTTCGAGTGACGATTTAACGAAACTGTTGCAGTATTATCGCAAAGGCTTGACGAGAGAGGCAACAGACTATTTGCGGCGACGCGGCATAAAGGCCGAAACAGCTGAAAAATTTGAATTGGGCTTTGAACCTTTCCAAATTGGTTTTTATACGCCGCAAGGAAAGTTAGGCGGTTACTTTACAAATTGTCTTGTTTTTCCGGTTCGCGATGCGAATGGATTGCTCGTTGATTTAATTGGTCGCGGCATCAATGGCGCAAAACCAAAATACAAAGCGTTAGTCGGGCGCGGGGATGTTTTTTATAATGAACAAATCTTATCCCATTCCGAAGATGTTTTATTGTGTAAAAATGTGTTTGATGCGCTTTCTTTAGAACAGGTTGATTTACCGACGTTGAGTCTGTTAGATTCCACTTTTAAGGAAGCCCACGCGAAAAAGTTGGCGGATAAACGGGTGTTCATCTGTTATCCAAATGATGACAAGGGCCGCAGGGAAAGCAATCGGATCGCAGGGCTTTTGCAGGAAGTCGCTCGGGAAACGTATACCGTCTTTTTGCCTGAGGGATTTCGCGATATTAATCATTTTTTCGTCCAGGTAAAAAATCCGCCCGAAGCGTTTCGAAAACTACTCAAAGACATTGTTGACGAATCACTGAAAACGCCTGTTTCCGCAGATGCTCGCAATCTCGTCGTTTTTTTGGAAGAATTTCAAAAACGGCATCACGGTGAATCGCCCGGCATTTCGACTGGATTTAGCGAGTTAGATGAAAAGTTGGTCGGGGGGTTGCGGACTGGCCTCTATTTATTTACCGGAGAAGGTTCGATTGGCAAATCGATGTTGCTGCGCCAGATGGCCGACTACATTGCCGCCGAGGATACCCCTGTCGTGTATGTGTCATGGGATATGACAGGGTTTGAGTTGTGGGCCCGCAGCATCGCCCGCTTGCTTGGGGTGGCGCCCAAGCAAGTGATTGCGGGGCAAGTCCCGTTGGAACAGGTCAATCAAGCCAATCAAAATTACGCGAAACTAGCGAAAAATATGTGGACGTTTGAAGGCGGCGTCGATACAATGCTGCCCGAGGTAGAAGATTATATCGAGCGGATCAAGCAGACGATTGGGCGGGCGCCAATTGTATTTATTGATCATTTGTTGCGTATTCCCTACCGCGACAAAGAGGGGCGAATCGTCCAACAAAATTATGCGCTCGTGTCCTATGCGTTGCACCAATGGTCACGCCAATGGGATACTCCGATCGTTGTCGCTGCTCCCGAACAGATTCATCGCCATCCGATGAGCGGTTCGGTGGAGGCTGCGGCGGATGTCATCTTAACGTTGCGACTAGCGACAGAGGAAGCAGACGAGAGGGAAGAAGAACGAAAAGAAAAGGTTTCGCTTTACTTGAAGAAAAATCGGAACGGCACGCTCGGCGCGTTGCATTTCGAGTTTGATAAACAAAAAGCGATCTTCCGAATTCTGTCATCCACTTAAAAAAAGACGGTCTTTAGGCTGCGTTCACTTGCGACGCTCGCTTTAGACCGTCTCTGTTTTTATTCAGGGAAAAGGGTTTGCAGGTTCTCGTGATTGGCCTCGCAGGCCAACGCGAGCATCAGCTTCAGTCTTGCTTTTGGTCCGCTTAAGCGACCGCTAAACAAGCAACCCAATCGCGCTAATTCCGCTCCGCCGCCCTCGTAATCATAAACAGGTTCAGCCAACCCGAGTGGACAGCGGGAAGCGATGATCACGGGTTTACCTTGTTGTCGCATTGCCGCTAACGTCGGCAGCATCGCAGGCGGTAGGTTCCCTTTGCCAAGCGCTTCAATTACGACGCCATCGATCGTGTCATCCAATAGATAGGAGAGCCATTCTGGTTGCATCCCCGTGGTAGCGGCAACCAATGGAATGTTCGTTTTCAACTCTGCCGCGGCAAACAGACGTCGTTGCTGCGGCGCTTGTCGCCAATAACGAACTTGATTATAGGCGATTGCGCCGATCGGACCGTATTCCGATTGAAAAGCAGCGGGGCTGCCGGTATGAACTTTGTTCACTTCCGCAGCGGCGTAGATGTCCCCATTAAAAACGACGACGGCGCCGCGATCGACACTTGCTGGATCCACAACGACTTGTACGGCGTTTACCAGGTTCAACGGACCATCCGCCCCGAGCTCATTGCTCGCTCGCATCGCTCCGGTCACAACGATTGGCTTCCTAGAATCGACCACGAGCTCTAAAAAATAGGCCGTTTCCTCCAACGTATCTGTTCCATGTGTGACGACAACGCCTGTCACATCCTCTTGTTGCAAATGAGCTTCCACCCGCTTAGCCAACGCTAACATCAAAGGCGGAGTCATATGGGCGCTCGGCGCGTTTCGATAATCATCCATTTCAATCGTTCCAAACGCTTGCAGCTGCGGTAAAATAGCATGCAATGGACGTTTGTCTTGCAGTTTGACTGCTCCGCTGAGCGGATCTGCCGCCATCGCAATCGTTCCACCCGTCTCGACAATGATCGTCTTGCTCATCTCTCAACCCCCTCAGATTCCTTTTGCGCATAGTTTCAGTATAAACCAAAAAATCGGCTGACATGATGATCTGTCTAAAATGAGGCCATATTGGGCAAAATAAAGGACAACAATCTACAAATAGAGAAAGGAGGAGTAGCGCGATGTTGCTGCATAAAGATCGCCAAAAAGTGATGATCCGCTGCAATTTATGTGGTGAAAAGTATACGCTTGTTGGAAAAAAGGGACGGGCGGGTCAAGTAGAAACGGGTTTTAAGCAATGCCTGTGCAACAATGAGCGAGATTTTGAGATTCAAGAGATAGATTTTTAATGAACTATCACAATAACCTATGAGCTGAAATGAGATCGTTTTTTATGGGGCAAGTTGCTGTTTGCCGCGATAAAGAACGATCTTTTTCGTTTTGCATAAAGCCGCTCAATAAAAACCACAATAAGACCATTAACGTCAATAGCTGGCAACGGAAAAAGCAGGAAGGAGAGCAAGCTTTCTTTTACAATCGCATTTATTTAATACGTTAAGGAGTGAAGGTTATGGTGTACGGTAAGATAGCCCGTGTCTTAACGCCGATTTTAGCCGTGGCGACGATCGGTCTTGGGGTGTGGGGATATCAGGAAAATCAAGATAAAAACAGAGTGTTAATCAAGGCGGAAAACCAGTATCAGCGAGCGTTCCATGATCTTGCGTTTCATATGGATCAATTGCAAGACGAATTAGGAAAAACAATGGCAATCAACTCTAGAAGGCAAATCGATGGAACGTTGAGTAATGTGTGGCGGATCAGCTCACTAGCTCGTTCCGATGTGGGACAACTACCTTTATCATTACTGCCATTTAGCAAAACAGAGCAATTTTTGGCGGATATCGGTGACTTTTCCTATCGGGCGGCAATTCGTGACCTCGATAAAGAACCCTTAAATGAAAAAGAGATTCAAAAATTGCAAATGTATCATCAGCAAGCATCGAAAATACAAGGAGAATTACGAAACGTGCAGGACAAAGTGCTTGGACAGCAACTACGTTGGATGGATGTAGAGCTGTCGTTAGCATCGGCTCAGGATAGCGGAAATTTGGGTGACAATACCATTGTGGAAGGTTTCAAAACGATTGATAAAACGGCCGATAAAGTGGTAGATGAGTACGCTGATCTTGATTTTGGGCCGAGTGTTAATATGTTGCAGTTAGAGAAGCAAAAAGATGATAAAAACATAAAAGGTAAGCCGATAAACGAACAACAGGCAAGGCAAGTCGCGATGAAATTTACGGGGATCAATGAGCGTGACGCCGATATTAAAGTAGAAAAAACAGGTAAAGGGAATACGTATCAAGCATACAGCGTGACGATCAAACCACGCGGCAAAGAAGAGCATGAGATCAATCTAGATATTACGAAAAAAGGTGGACATGTTGTTTGGTTGCTGGATAATCGGGACGTTAAAAACCCGCAGCTTGATTTACCTCAGGCGCAACAACGGGCGGATGAATTTTTAAAAGCGCATCAGTTCGAGAACATGGAGGCGATGACGCAAGAACAATACGGAAATCTAGCGGTTATTACGTATGTTCATACGGAAGACGGGGCTCGCATTTACCCTGAACTGATGACGTTGCAAGTAGCGCTCGACACAGGCAATGTCGTTGGATTCCAGGCGGAAGACTATGTATTTAACCATAAACAAGATCGTAAGTTGAGTAAGCCCGCGCTTACGAAGGAGCAAGCGAGAAAAGAAGTCAATCCGAATTTACATGTGCAAGAAAGTCGCTTAGCGGTTGTGCTTAATGACCGTAATCAAGAAACATTATGCTACGAATATGTCGGTTGGTTAGGCGAAGAGGCCTATAGAGTGTTTATCGACGCTAAAAGCGGCGAGGAAGTGACGGTCGAAAAGTTAGATGGAATCAGGCCCGATCAAGCGTGACATCAGCTGAAAAATGGCGTTGAAACATCGATGTTTCAACGCCATTTTTTTACATAAAGCAATTTGTTGCTGGGCATACTGTAAAGACGGAGGTGCGCCCAATGCGAAGAAGTAAATATCCGAGTTACGATGAAAAGTTTATCAAGTTTTCCGTTTCTATTGAAAGATGGCTCGTCGTTGCAATCTTCATTCTATTGCTATCCCTCGTTTTAACACAAACATTGTTGCGCGTTGACACTTTTCGGAGTTGGATCGTGGAAGTTGAAAAACTGGAAGGCATTGCATCTTGAGGCAGACTGTGTTACTATGTTAGTAGTGATAATTAAATAGATGCTGCAATTTGTTCTTCGGTCTGAGGCTCTTGATCAGCATATTCTTTTATCGACGTAATCGAATAAATTTTGAGCATATAAGCAGGCAGAATTTCCTGCTTTTTTCTATGGCTAGAAAGGGATAGAGAATGAAGATTGCAATTGACGGACCTGCTGGCGCAGGCAAGAGCACTGTAGCCCAGCTCGTAGCGAAACAACTTGGCTTTACCTATATTGATACAGGCGCTATGTATCGCGCGCTCACTTGGCTTGCGATTGAACAGCAGGTTTCTCCAGAGGACGAACAGGCGCTGCTTAAGTTGCTCGATGCCAGCGCGATTTCATTGGAGCAGCAGTCACATGGACAGCTTGTATTGATTGGAAACCGAGAAGTAACCAACGAGATTCGTCGACCGGAAGTAACCCGTCACGTATCCGCTGTGGCCAAACATGCCAAGATTCGTGAACAAATGGTCCAACAGCAGCGACAGTTAGCGGAGCAACAACATGTGGTAATGGACGGACGCGATATCGGCACACGTGTTTTACCCGATGCGGAGATTAAAGTGTTTTTAACCGCGTCCATCGAAGAAAGGGCGAAACGACGATTCAAAGAGTGGGTAGAGAAAGGGTATCAACCCGATCTGGAACAACTCAAATTAGAAATTGCCCAACGTGATAAAATGGACAGTGAACGGAAAGCATCTCCTTTGAAATGCGCCGACGATGCGGTCGTGTTGGACACATCAGGACTTTCGATTGAGCAAGCGGTCGAGAAAATCGTCGATCTCTATCGGAAGCAAACCGACTCTCCTCATCCGTAACACCTCGAGAGAATAGATGGCAGGTCGCGTCGACCTGAATCAATTGCGTCAAACTGTTCATACTAAAGATTACCTAATAATAGCAATCATTTAATTCACATAAAAAATGATGGTTTTTTAAGTTTTTGTTGACAAATAAGGAGGAATGGTCAATGGCTGATGAAATGCAAAACGCGGAAGTAAGAACGATCGAGGTAGGGGAAACCTTAACAGGAACGGTAACAAAGATTGACGCTAAACAAGCTTTAGTAGATATTGGACATAAAACGGAAGCGATTCTTCCGATCAGTGAAGTTTCTAGTCTACATATAGAGAAAGTTGCTGATGTGATCGCAGAAGGTGAAGAATTAACTGTCCAAGTAACAAAGATTAACGATGAGAAAGATGAAGTCATCGTTTCGAAAAAAGCGGTCGACGCTGTAAAGGCGTGGGAAGCGCTTCAAACAAAGTTTGAAGAAGGAACGATTTTTGAATCTGAAGTAGCAGACGTCGTAAAAGGCGGTTTAGTCGTGGATGTAGGTGTTCGAGGATTTATTCCTGCTTCACATGTAGAACGCCATTTTGTCGAGGACTTTTCTGATTACAAAGGTCGCGAATTACGATTGAAAGTGATCGAACTCGATCAAGAAAAAAATAAAGTAATCTTATCCCATCGCGCTGTGTTAGAAGAAGAAGCGGACCATGCAAAAGGAAAAGTGTACGAAGAACTTGAAGAGGGCGCGGTTATCGACGGTACGGTTCAGCGTCTCACTGATTTTGGAGCGTTCGTAGATGTCGGCGGCGTTGACGGACTCGTGCATATTTCTGAGCTATCTTGGGAGCGCGTTGAAACACCTTCCGATGTGGTGAGTGAAGGCGACCAAGTGAAAGTGAAAGTACTAAAGGTAGATAAAGAAAACGAGCGCATCAGCTTGAGCATGAAAGAAGCCCAACCTGGACCGTGGGAAACGATTGGCGATAAGCTAGAAGTTGATAGCGTTGTAACAGGAACGGTAAAACGATTAGTAAACTTTGGCGCGTTTGTTGAAGTGGCTCCTGGCGTTGAAGGTCTTGTGCACATTTCTCAAATATCCAATCGCCATATCGGCAGCCCGCAAGAAGTATTGCAAGAAGGGCAAGAAGTTCAAGTTAAGGTGCTGGACATTAACCAAGAAGAACAACGCATTAGCTTGAGCATCCGTGAGGTGGAAAGCGAACAATACGAAGATCGCGGCGGCGGATCGAGTGAAGTTTCCAACTACGAACCAGAACCAAGCAGCGGTGGAATGGGCGTTACGATCGGAGATCGCCTAGGCGATTTAGCAAGAAAGTTAAAACAATAAGAGCGAGGGCAAGCTATGCAAAGAACTTCACGGAAAAAAGAACATATTGAGCTCGCGTACCAAACGGGACTAAGCGGGCGGCATGGTTTTGAGGACGTGAAGTTTGTTCATAACTGTATCCCAGAATCAGCCTTCTCTTTAACATCATTAAACACTGTAATCGGCGGACTTTCTTTTAGTTCGCCGATTATTATTAATGCGATGACAGGCGGCGCGCATGAGACGGCCGAAGTCAATCGAAAGCTAGCAATTTTCGCTAGAGAGTGTGGTCTTGCGATGGCTGTTGGCTCACAGATGGCCGCTATCAAGGATCCGCGAACAATTGAATCGTATACGGTTGCCCGCCAGCTGAATCCGAATGGGATTCTAATGGCTAATTTGGGGGCGGAAGCGACCGTCGCTCAGGCGTTGCAAGCGGTGGAAATGATAGAAGCGGATATGTTGCAGATTCATTTGAATGTGATGCAGGAGCTGATTATGCCGGAAGGGGACCGTGATTTTCGCGGCGTATTAGAGCGGATCGAAGCGATTGTTGAAGCCGCGCCGTGCCCAGTTATGATTAAAGAGGTCGGCTTTGGAATCGATTTTAAGGCTGCGGAAAAATTAGCCACTCTCGGTATTGCGGCGCTTGATATTGGCGGTTCTGGCGGAACAAATTTCGCCAAAATAGAAAATGAACGCAGAGTGGATCGTTTGGATATGTTTCACGATTGGGGATTGAATACGACGCAAAGTCTTCTTGAGGTTGCTCCCTTACGGGAGGGAGTCGACATCATTGCGACAGGCGGGATTAGCAACGGCCTAGAAATAGCCAAAGCGCTGTCCATAGGGGCCAAAGGTGTTGGCATGGCCGGCTATTTTTTGAAACTCGCTTTGCAAGCGACGGAAAAAGAAGCGTTGCTCGCTATCGAGCAGCTGCATCATCAATTACGGATTGTGATGACCGCGCTCGGAGTGGACAGGCTTGAACAAATGGGCGCCCAGCCCGTCGTCATCAGCGGTGACACGTATCATTGGGCGACCATGCGCGGTATCGACTGCGCCGCGTATAGTCAACGATCTTAAAAAGGGTTGTCCAGGAAAGATAAGTTCCTTGGTCACCCTTTTTTTGATTGGGGAAGAAGGTGTGTTAGGCGTCGTGGATGGTGGAATGGATGCGCGCGAGGTGAGGCGGCCGATGATGGAGCAGCAAGTGAAGGGGAGTTGGAGAGCAGCAGCGTTTTAAGTGAAGTTTTGACAACTAACTCTGGGTGATTGTCCTCATTGCGCTCATGCTCCGACCGTGAATCTCCCTTTATCCTCGTGTAGTGGGCTAAACTCCCGTTGCATCTCCGCCTGGCGCGTTCTTCCGTCTGTAGCGGTCGTATCTCCCGTTGCGCTCATGCTCCGACCGTGAATCTCCCTTTATCCTCGTGTAGTGGGCTAAACTCCCGTTGCATCTCCGCCCGGCGCGTTCTCCCGTCTGTAGCGGTCGTATCTCCCGTTGCGCTCATGCTCCGACCGTGAATCTCCCTTTATCCTCGTGTAGTGGACTAATCTCCCGTTGCATCTCCGCCCGGCGCGTTCTCCCGTCTGTAGCGGTCGTATCTCCCGTTGCGCTCATGCTCCGACCGTGAATCTCCCTTTATCCTCGTGTAGTGGACTAATCTCCCGTTGCATCTCCGCCCGGCGCGTTCTCCCGTCTGTAGCGGTCGTATCTCCCGTTGCGCTCATGCTCCGACCGTGAATCTCCCTTTATCCTCGTGTAGTGGACTAATCTCCCGTTGCATCTCCGCCCGGCGCGTTCTCCCGTCTGTAGCGGTCGTATCTCCCGTTGCGCTCATGCTCCGACCGTGAATCTCCCTTTATCCTCGTGTAGTGGACTAATCTCCCGTTGCATCTCCGCCCGGCGCGTTCTCCCGTCTGTAGCGGTCGTATCTCCCGTTGCGCTCATGCTCCGACCGTGAATCTCCCTTTATCCTCGTGTAGTGGACTAATCTCCCGTTGCATCTCCGCCCGGCGCGTTCTCCCGTCTGTAGCGGTCGTATCTCCCGTTGCGCTCATGCTCCGACCGTGAATCTCCCTTTATCCTCGTGTAGTGGACTAATCTCCCGTTGCATCTCCGCCCGGCGCGTTCTCCCGTCTGTAGCGGTCGTATCTCCCGTTAGAGAAGTCCCCACAGCCATATGACCGCACCGACTCGCGCCTCATGCGCCTCACAGTCCGCCCGTCCACCCACACGCCCCATCGCCTTTTGCCACCCTAAACAGAAAAAACAGGCATGGAAATTCCCACGCCTGTTTCTCTAACCTGCCCTGCATGCCTTAAGAACGAATCGGTCGGATTCTTCCCTTGCCTAATTTAATAAAGAAATTTCCTTCCCCATTTTTAAGCAATTTGATTCCGAAGAGGTTTACTACCATGGTGTAAAAAGCCATTGTTGTCTGTCACCTCCTTTACGCGCCCGCAAGCTGGGCTGTTATTATTAGTTTATGAAAAAGATGTCTAGTCCTATGACGAACTGTTCCTTTTACCTGCAATCTCCATTTTTATTTAGGCAATGATCGACCATACTATCTAATGATCACCGAAGAGGAGGGTAAGTATGGTCAAGAAGTACCTCATTGTTTTCGTGGCGATGTGTATGATTCAGTTGGCGCCTGTCGGGTTGGGCGCGCATCATTCAGTAGCGGCGAAAGAAGAGAAGCAAGTGAAAATCCCGGATACTGTCAAAGATATTTCGAGACACAACACGTACCCGAATCCAGATATGGACCCGGAGTATGTGCAACCCAGTCCAACGGCGCTTGAACTGTTTAAAACGACGGACTATTCCATCGCTAATCCGAACCTGATCCGACTTTTAAATGAATCGACGATCCAATCATCGAAACTGGCGGTCGGTTTTCGGGCGAATATCTATCTAGGAAACTGGGCGCTGAATTATGAGTCGAAGGAAACGTCGTTAAACTGGGAGTACAAACAAGTAAACATCAATCACGCAGATAACCGTGGCGGCACAGATCTCGTTGAGTTATCGTATGAGCAAAATGAGGAATTTACAGCTACAGGCGGGTTAACGACGGAAGTGTTTGCCGAAGATGATGTTAAAAAATTAATGATTGCAAAAGCGAAAGAAAATACAAAATTAAATTTAGCGTTTAAAAGCACGATTGGCAGAGGGACGAAACATGATACGATGCTAAAAGTGCCAGCCAAAAAAGTCGGCTATTTGCAAGCGTTCACCCCAGCTGCTAGTGAGCGAGGAACGGTGACGTATGGCGAAGTGTACTTAAATATTAGCGGCGGAGAAAAAAAGTTGATCATTAAAAATGTGACGCAAAAAGGGGTCGGGGCCTGGATCCCGGTTCAAGATAAGCTAACTTTTCGCTATGTCGTGGCGGATCAACCGAAGAAACAACCTTAGGTCTGAAATCCTTTCAGACCTTTTTGTTTTGACACGATTCAAATGAGGAATAATGAGGATAAGAGATCTTATACGTTACGCGTGAGTTTATGAGGAGGCTTATTCGTTGAACGATGGTTATTTGGCGTTAATCGCCATGTGGTGTTTATTAATTGTGATTTGGAGTGGTTGGTTGGATCGTTTTTTTCGGCGACATCGTTTTTTCCCAAATTCCGCCATGCTGCTTTTTACGGGATTGAGTCTGTTTAGTTCGTGGTGGATCCTTCCCTTTTTTGCGGGTCATGTGAGGGTCATTCCTTTTTTTCTGCCGATTATCGTTGCCGCTTACTTGTGGATTAAAGAAGCAAGCGCTAAACATCGGGTCCAGCTTGCGACGGCAAGTATTTTGATCGGCGTCTCCATTTTTCTTATGCAGCTATTGTTTCGTTTAGATCCGATTCTCATGTTTACCAATGAAAAATGGCTCGTGGCGGGCTTTACGATCCTGCTGTTATTTGTAACGGCCCAAAGGTTGTCCCATCAATGGATTTTACTGGCGCTCGGTTTAGCTCTTAGCGATCTTTGTTTACAACTTTTTAACTGGCAAAAAACCGGATCGATGTTGCTCGGTTCCGCTTTTTTTCAGGATGTGTGGTGGATAAGCGCCTGTGGATTGGCGGTGACTCGGTATCTTCTTGGCTTTGGAAAGTGGCCGACTGTATTTCGAAGAAAACGAGCAAAATCGACAAGCATTGCAAGAATAGAAGAAATCAAGTAATATAAAGGCTTGAAAGTGAGGTTGGATATATATGGCTAATCCAGTTGTGGCCATCGTCGGCAGGCCAAATGTGGGCAAATCAACATTGTTTAATCGGATCGTAGGGGAAAGGATCTCGATCGTGGAAGACGTACCCGGTGTGACAAGGGACCGGATTTACAGTATGTCCGAATGGCTGGATCATCACTTTCATCTCATCGATACGGGTGGAATTGCGTTCGATGACCATGATGAGCTGTTAGATCATATTCGTTATCAAGCGGAATTAGCGATTGATGAGGCGGATGTGATCGTGTTCGTGGTCGATGCGACAACGGGCATTACGAGCACCGATGAAGAAGTGGCGAAAATGTTGTATCGTTCGCAAAAACCGGTCGTATTAGCGGTTAATAAGGCGGATAACCCGGAGCGAATGGGCAACATTTATGAATTTTATTCGTTAGGATTTGATGAGCCGATCGGAGTCTCTAGTACGCACGGACTCGGGATTGGCGATCTATTAGATGCGGTCATTAAACATTTTCCGGTTAAAGCGGACGAGGAGTATAATGAGGAAGTGATTCGCGTTTCGTTGATCGGGCGACCAAATGTGGGGAAGTCATCGTTAGTAAACGCTTTGCTTGGCGAAGAACGGGTCATTGTCAGTGAAATTGCGGGGACGACACGGGATGCGATTGATACGATGCTCACCCAAGATGATCAGGAATTTGTGATCATCGATACGGCGGGGATGCGTAAACGCGGCAAAGTGTATGAGTCGACAGAAAAGTATAGTGTGCTGCGAGCCTTGCGAGCGATTGAACGTTCAGACGTTTGCTTGACGATTATCAATGCGGAAGAAGGGATCATTGAGCAGGACAAGCGGATCGCAGGTTACGCCCATGAGGCGGGGCGAGCGGCGATTATCGTCGTCAACAAATGGGATGCGTTAGAAAAGGACGATAAAACTTTTCACCAGTTTACACAGAAAATTCGGGATGAATTTTTGTTTTTGAGTTATGCGCCGATATTATTTGTGTCAGCGAAAACGACCCAACGGATTCAACAAATTTTGCCAAAAGTGCAAGAGGTGTCTGACCAGCATGCGATGCGGATTCCAACGCACGTGTTGAATGACTTGATCCAAGAGGCGACAACAGTCACCCCGCCGCCATCAGATAAAGGGCGCAGATTGCGGATCAACTATGCGACGCAAGTGTCGGTCAAACCGCCGACGTTTGTTTTGTTTGTGAATGATACAGAATTGATGCACTTTTCATATCAACGTTATTTAGAGAATAGAATTAGAGAAGCGTTCCCGTTTGAAGGGACACCGATTCGCATCATCGTCAGAAATAAATCAGAAAATTAAAGGTGATGCGGCGGGCGGGATAAGAGCGCGTATAAGGGAGAGGGAACAAACATGATCATCTGGGTGGCTGCGCTGATCGGCTACCTTTTAGGCTCGATTAGCTTTAGTTTTATTATTGCCAAGCGGGTAGCGGGGATCGATATTCGACAGCATGGCAGCGGCAATGCGGGCGCCACGAATACGTTGCGGGTGTTAGGCAAAGGCGCGGGAATCCTTGTGCTGCTATTGGACGCGCTAAAAGGGATCGTTGCGGTTGGACTAGCGTCGTTGATTGCGGACGGAAACGCAACCGCGGTCGCGCTGGCGGGATTAGCGGCGATACTCGGGCATAATTGGCCGGTTTTCTTTGGTTTTCGCGGAGGTAAAGGTGTGGCGACAACGGTTGGCGTCATCGCTTCGCTTTCATTTTTCGTATTTATCTGGGCCGTTGTCGTCACCGTGATCGTCATCTTTTTAACGCGTTATGTATCGCTTGGTTCACTTGTCTTTTTTACATTGGCGCCGATATTAATGTTTATTCATGGCGATCCTGGGCCGTATGTGTTAACGACGTTGGCGATTGCCGCGCTCGGCTTTGTCCGTCATCATGAGAATATTGCGCGCCTAATTAAGGGCACAGAAAATAAACTGGGCGCATCGAAGTGATAAGTGTTGGCCGAGAATGGAAATGGGGGTTGGGAAAGCAATGCAAATCGGTTTGATTGGAGCGGGCAGTTGGGGAACGGCGCTAGCGACGGTGTTGGCGAACAACGGACATGAGGTGACAATCTGGACGCGGCGACAACAGCAGGCGGAAGAAATCACAAGTCAGCATACGAATCGGCGTTATTTGCCTGGGATTGAGTTGCCGTCAACGATTACGGCAACGACGAACTTGCAACAAGCCATTGAAGGGAAAGCGATGATCTTATTTGTAATTCCGTCGCATAGCATTCGCGAAACGGCGCGCCAAGCGACCCCCTTTTTAAGCGAGCGGATGTTGCTCGTTCATGCGGTCAAGGGAATCGAATTAGAAACACATAAGCGCATGTCAGAAATTATAAAGGAAGAAATACCGTCCGCTTTACATAATCGGTTGGTGGTCTTGTCCGGACCGAGTCATGCGGAAGAGGTGAGTCGTCAGTCGCCGACAACGGTCGTCGTTGCGGCGGATCAAATCGAGACGGCGGAAGAAGCGCAGGACATTTTTATGAGCCCGTATTTTCGGGTGTACACCAATCCCGATGTGGTTGGCCTTGAATTAGGCGGCGCCTTGAAAAATATTATCGCTTTAGGGGCGGGCTTGTCGGATGGACTTGGGTTTGGCGATAACGCAAAAGCGGCGTTAATGACAAGGGGTTTAGCGGAAATTAGTCGGCTCGGTGTTCGTCTTGGAGCGGATCCACTTACTTTTTCTGGATTAGCGGGTGTAGGCGACTTGATCGTCACCTGCACGAGTCAACATAGCCGGAATTGGCGAGCGGGCAACCTGCTAGGGAAGGGCAACTCCTTACAACAAGTGTTGGACGAAATGGGGATGGTTGTCGAAGGGGTCAAAACGACCCAGGCGGCCTATGAATTGGCAACAAGCCTTGGAGTTGAGATGCCTATTACGCGCGAATTGTATAACGTCCTGTTCGCCGATAAATGCCCGCGTAACGCCGTCGAAGATCTAATGGGCCGTTTAAAAAAGCATGAGATGGAAGACCTCGCACAAAACTAGGCGTCTCCTCATAACATGGTGGTGAACCTACTTATAAGGAGGAGGCCCCCACAACATGTCAAAAGATTTTAGAAGACGTCTGTTTGATAAATTACAGAAAAAAACGAATGCGTCGATCGATGCGAAAGAAATTGAAGCATTGGCGAATAAAGTCGACCGAAAATCGTTAGGCAATGAAGAAAAGTTATTAGGCTTGATTCGTCAAGTGTCGAAGTTGGCCAATGTCAATTTGAGCAAAGAAAAAGAGGCGCGCATTTTACAGTATTTAAAGAAGAACGATATTCAAAATGCAGATATGAAGACGTTGCTCTCGTTAATGAGCAAAAATTTAGATAAATAGATTTTTCGTAGCGAGAATGGGCTATTCGCGATGTTACGGACTATTCACTGTCCACATAGAATGATATTGGGTTCTAAATAACGAAGCCTTTAACGAGGGCTAAGGTACAGTTAAAAGAGGCGCGGGAAACTACCGTGACCTCTTTTTAATTTTGGCCTAAAAACGAGAGAAGGCTTTTACCATCTCTGAAGAAGACAGTAAGAGCCAAGTCCGCGCATTCTTTATTCTTTTTTGGTCGGTTCTTCTTCCACCATCGTCTCCACTAATGCTTGCACGAGCGGAGATTGCAAGAGATTCATCACCTGTTTAAAATCGATATTTTGAAAAGATTTGAGTAGATTGCTCGGATTGCCGCTTGACTTGCTCGGGCTGTTTAACTTTTCAATCGCATCCATCACATGAAAAAGGGTATCCATCGTTTTTTCCATTTGCTCAAGCTGTTCGCGAAACCCCCTCATTTGATTTCGGATCGTGAGGAGCGAATGTTTCGTTTGACTGGGATCCTGCTTCGGAGAGACTAGCTTCGCCGCCATCGGCTTGGGACGGGGCGCGGGGCCTGGAGTTCTTCTGCGTTTCGACGATTGCGGTTTTCTCCAAAGCTGTTGATTTAAGTACATATTGAAAACTCCTCTCAAAAAAAACATACAACTTTCTCTTTTCTATCGTATTCGATGTTTGCCCAAAAGGTTC
Organism: Ammoniphilus oxalaticus; assembly: GCF_003609605.1. NCBI lineage: Bacteria > Bacillati > Bacillota > Bacilli > Caryophanales > Paenibacillaceae > Ammoniphilus > Ammoniphilus oxalaticus. The sequence continues at coordinate 193,015 of NZ_MCHY01000006.1, forward strand.
TTTGCAGTCGAGATATGCTATAATAGGAGAGATTTTAATCGAATTTAATTCATAGAAAGAGGGAGTAGCTACTGTGGATAAGGAGATGGCATCGCTCGTGGCGATCGGCTTGATGTTTTTAGCAAACGTCTTGATCGTATTCGCTCGTAAAAAATTACGCGGATTTTTCCGTTTCAGCGTTTCCTTCATTGCATTTATCTTACTTTTACCATCCTTTCTGCTTATCCTAGCCGTATTGTTATGAAAACATCCGTTACATTTCAACCAAAAGGGAAAGTCGTTTCCGTTAACAAGGGTGAAATTTTATTGCAGACCGCTTTGAAAAATCGGGTCTACATTAACAATAGATGCGGGGGAAAAGGATCCTGTACGACGTGTAAAATTCAAATTTTGTCAGATCAAGACGGTGTGTCGTTTCCTTCGCCGCGAGAAAAGCGGTTGTTAAGCGAAGAGGACTTAGCCGTCGGAATTCGGCTTGCCTGTCAAACGCGCGTCTTTGAACGGTGTGAGGTATCCATTATCGAAAACACATGGAAATCAATCGTAAATAGAAACAGATCATCGAAACAATCGGTAGAAGAGGAGACAGAAGAATGAAAGGGTTGAAAAACGGCGTACGATGGCTCGCCTTCAGCATGGCGCTGGCGTTGCTGTTAACGGGATGCATGTACCCGCAGGAGCGTCGCATGGAAAATCAATTGCCAATTGAACAACAAGTATCCCTCGTTCAGGACGCGGTTGAAGCCTATCAGACGGAGACGGGCGTATTACCGATCGTGACGCGAGACGCGAGCACGCCTATTTATGAGAAATACCCGCTTGATTTTCAAAAACTTAATCAGCGTTACATGCCGTATATCCCAGGTGGGGCATTTGAACAGGGCGGACCTTATTTATTTGTGTTGACGAATGTAGAAGTAGAGCCGACGGTTCGCTTAATCGATCTGAGATTAGCGGATCAAGTGGCCACGATTCAATTGAAAATTCAATTTTATCTTGAAACGAAGAAAGAAATGCCGATTGCGGGTCCGTATCCAGGCGGGTCCGGCTATCAAGAAATTGACTTTAAGAAGATCGGTATTAGTAACGATAAAACGACGGTAGTCAGTCCAATCACAGGCGATCCGCTGCCGATCATTCTATCTGCGGACGGGGTTGTTGGGATCGATTACCAAACGGACTTGGACAAGATCAGCGCCAGCAACAACGAACAGCTGGAAACGCGGACCGAGCTTCGCGATCTAATCCCAGATCATTCACTATATGCGCCGACAAAATCCTTTGCTTACGCGCTTCGTGACGGCGAGATTAGGCTAGCTGAAACGAATTAAACAAACCACAAAACATAAAAATACGAGTCATACTCGCGTAGTCCATGCCATAGACTGTATAAAAGGCAATGGGGCGCGAGGGACGAGAGCAATTGCGCCACAAGCCAATTGCTCTTTTTTTATTGGATGAGCGGAACATTAATCATAATGACCGATTCATCTCATATATTATAACGTCATCATATTTTAACTGAATTCTAGCACCCATTATCGAAAGGGAGGTAAGTATAGTGGAACGAGTCGATATTTTTAAGGATATCGCTGAGCGCACTGGCGGAGATATCTACATAGGAGTTGTAGGTCCGGTTAGAACGGGTAAATCAACTTTTATCAAACGGTTTATGGAGCTCGTGGTTCTACCGAATATAGTCAATGAGTCAGATCGTTCCCGCGCAAAGGATGAACTGCCTCAAAGCGCGGCAGGACGCACAATCATGACGACCGAACCTAAATTCGTTCCCAATCAGGCAGTTGAAATTCATGTGGCTGAAGGATTGGATATTAACGTACGTATGGTCGATTGTGTTGGGTACGCGGTAAATGGCGCAAAAGGGTATGAAGATGAAAATGGTCCGCGGATGATCAATACCCCTTGGTATGACGAGCCTATCCCGTTTGAGGAAGCGGCAGAGATTGGAACGCGCAAAGTGATCCAAGATCATTCCACGCTAGGCGTTGTCGTCACGACAGACGGCTCGATAGCCGAAATTCCGCGTGAAGGTTATATTGAATCAGAAGAGCGTGTTGTCGCAGAGTTAAAAGAAGTCGGCAAACCGTTTATTATCGTCGTCAACTCCGTGCATCCAGATCGCGCGGAGACGCAAGAATTGCGTCAAGAGTTGATCGAAAAGTATGATGTGCCCGTGCTCACGGTGAGCGTGGATGACATGGTTGAATCCGATATCATGACGACACTAAAAGAAGTGTTGTTCGAATTCCCAGTTCATGAAGTGAACGTTAATTTACCAAGCTGGGTGATGGTCTTACATGAGGACCATTGGCTTCGTCAAAATTATGAGGAAAGTGTCAGAGAGACTGTCCAAGAAATTCGGCGTTTACGCGATGTGGATGCGGTCGTTGGTCAGTTCACTGAATATGACTTTATCGAAAAAGCGGCTTTGTCCGATATGAATATGGGGCAAGGGATCGCCGAGATCGACTTGTATGCTCCCGATCATTTATACGACGAGATTTTAAAGGAAGTTGTCGGCGTCGAAATCCGCGGCAAAGATCATCTATTGCAATTGATGCAAGAATTCTCCTTTGCTAAAAAGGAATACGATCGGGTGTCCGTCGCTTTGAATATGGTCCGTCAAACGGGCTATGGAATTGCGCCGCCCTCTATTGAGGAGATGGCTTTGGATGAACCGGAGATCATCCGTCAAGGCAGCCGCTTTGGTGTCAGGTTGAAAGCGACCGCTCCGTCGATTCACATGATTCGGGTCGATGTCGAATCGGAATTTTCCCCGATTATCGGCACGGAAAAACAGAGCGAAGAGCTCGTTCGTTACCTGATGCAAGACTTCGAGGACGATCCGCTTAGCATTTGGAATTCGGACATCTTTGGCCGATCGCTCAGCTCCATTGTCAATGAAGGCATCTCAGCCAAATTGGGCATGATGCCAGAAAATGCGCGATATAAATTGCAAGAAACATTGCAACGCATCATCAACGAAGGTTCCGGCGGCTTAATCGCCATCATCTTATAGACTCGTGTGAACCAGACAGGTTGATCCTAGCGAAAAGCGGGATCAACCTTTTTTGTATTGTCGCGGGTGGGAGAGTGCGCGATGGCGGATGGCAATTCGCTGATGGAGATCGATTGGGCGCGTTCGAAGGTCGACTCGTGTTTGTTTTACTAACATCCGCATACAATTTTTTAAATAGCAAAACACTGTAAGAAAGGTGTAAAAGGGAGGTTCAAATGCTTACGATTGTCAGTATCTTAGTGATCGCTATCTTTTGCTTTATAGGATTAAATGCTACCTATTACTTTGGGGCGCTGTTAGGAGGTATTTTTGGAGTACTACTTTTAATTTATATTCAACTAAATTCCTTTATTAAAATGTATAAAGATACTCACGGAATGAAGGACAAATGGGAAATCGACTCTGAAGAGCCGTTGCAAGATTGAGGGGCTGTCCACTCGCGCAAAGGTCAGAACTCCCGCTACAGTTTTCGAATTGATTCGGACGTCGCTGCAACGGGATTTTAGACCACTAAAGATGAGAAGAAGTGGCTTTCGGTTCGTTTTCCGACTGCAAAGGTCAGAACTCCCGCTACAGTTTTTGAAACGATTCGGCCGTCGTTGCAACGGGATTTTAGACCACTACAGATGAGAAGAAGTGGCTTTCGGTTCGTTTCTCGACTGCAAAGGTCAGAACTCCCGCTACAGTTTTTGAAACGATTCGGCCGTCGTTGCAACGGGATTTTAGACCACTACAGATGAGAAGAAGTGGCTTTCGGTTCGTTTTTCGACTGCAAAGGTCAGAACTCCCGCTACATTCTATGAAACGATTTGGCCGTCGTTGTAACGGGATTTTAGACCACTACATCGTTCTCGTTTTATCGATGAGTACCCTCACCGATTGGTATTTTGTAAAAGTGGGTCATCATCGGTCTGATGAGTACTCATCTCGCCTCTTTTTGCGACTCTTGTATCCATCCCGATTAAGTTTTTTAAAAAGAATCTAGTATAAACTCCTTAAAATTGGGCAGACAGTAGTAATAAGACAAGCTTGATTATTGAGGAGGGTAAAACGATGAATAAAACAGAATTGATTGCCTACGTCGCTGAGACGGCGGAACTTACGAAAAAGGATGCGTCCAGAGCGGTTGACGCGGTTTTTGGGGCGATAGAGGAAACATTAAAAACCGGTGATAAAGTACAATTAATCGGTTTTGGAAATTTTGAAGTGCGCGAACGCGCCGCGAGAAAAGGACGTAACCCGCAAACAGGCGAAGAAATTGAAATCGCTGCAAGCAAAGTGCCAGCGTTCAAACCAGGGAAGTCATTGAAGGATGCTGTGCACGGCGGCGTTTAATAAAAAATTACATCAAAAGTCGATGGCATGAAATCATCGGCTTTTTTTCATCCGTGAACAAAAAAAAGAGGTCAAGACCCGACCATCGCGCCACGGAGTGGGGATGAGGAGTCTAGCCTCTGTTTTTCTCTTTATTTTACCGTCACGGTTTTATCCGATCACTCATTAGCCGCTGATCGGTTCCTCTTTTCCAACGGAAGGAATCGATGGGTTCAGTGTTTGCCCGCTAGAATCAGCCTGTATAGGTTGCAGTCCCTCACCCGTTTTTTGTTTCTGATCCAACGATTGGAAGCAGAGGTAGCAGAGTACGCCAAACAAAGCGGAGATGATCATGTTGTGCAATAGAGATGGAAATAATGAAATGCCGGTTAATACAACATAGGCGCCGCTAAGCACTTGTCCAATCGTTAAAACAAGCGACAAGATTGAGGCGACAACGAGGTCTTTGCGGTGTTGAACTTTTCGTACCATATAAACGGTGACGCCGACCATGAACACAAGAAATAAAAAGGCGGCGATTCGATGGATAACTTGGAAACCGGCGGGACCTGTCAGCGCTGGAATCCATTGGTCTGTGCATTTAGGCCAAGCGTAACAACCGAATGCTTGCGTGTGCCTGACGAATGCCCCCAGGTACACGACAATATAGCAGTAAATTGTCAACGACCAAATCCCAATTTTTAAACCGGTTGAGACGGGCGGTAACGCGGCTTCTTTGAACCAACTCGTTTCATATACGAGGATGGTTAACAACAAGACGCTGGCAAAGGCCGTCAAAGATAAGCCAAAGTGTAACGCTAATACGGCGGATGATTGTCCCCACATGACTGCGGCGGCTCCGAGTAAAGCTTGGGCAAAGGTGAGGAAAAATCCGAAGAAAGCGAAAAACTTGACTCCGCGCACATGACCTAACTTTCTCCAGGCCCAGATTGATTGCCAAGCGACGAGCAATCCGACGATACCTGAGACGAGTCGATGGTTGTATTCGATTAATGACTCCAAGCTAGCGAGCGGCGCAAATTTACCATGACAGAGCGGCCACGTGTTCCCGCAACCGTCCGCTGATCCCGTTTTCGTGACGAGCGCGCCCATCACTAAAACGATAAACATACCGATCGTGGTTAAAATGGAAACCCATTTTAATCCTTTATTCATGTTATTCTCCCTACTTTCAAGCCGAGGTGGCTCCATATTGGTTCTCGTCTAGAAACGATTTATACGATGCATATAATGAAAATACCAACTTTCATTTTATCAGTAACGTACTCTTTTGTTAATATGTATTTGTGAATGAATCGCATATTGGCCTCGAAACGTGTAAGTTTTTGCAATTTCGAACGTTCAGTGCTATGATAATACCATTGTTTTTTGGCTATAGGTAGGAGGCGAAAGAGAGCATGGCTGTAGATCATGAAAAAATTCAGCAAGCTGTTAGAATGATCTTGGAAGCGGTTGGTGAAGATCCGGACCGTGAAGGACTGATCGAGACCCCCGCTCGGGTCGCAAGAATGTACGAAGAGATTTTTCAGGGAATGTTTATTGATCCAACCGAATATTTCAAAGTGATCTTTAGTGAACAACACGAGGAACTTGTTCTCGTTAAAGATATCCCGTTTTATTCAACGTGTGAACACCATTTGGTGCCTTTCTTTGGAACGGCGCATGTCGCGTACATTCCAAAGGGCGGGCGAGTGGTTGGCCTAAGTAAGTTGGCCCGCGCGTTAGAGGCCGTTTGCAGACGCCCACAGTTGCAGGAGCGGATTACGTCTGTTGTCGCTAACTCGATCATGGATGAATTGCAACCGTATGGCGTGGCAGTCGTGGTTGAAGCGGAACATATGTGCATGACGATGCGCGGCGTGAAAAAGCCAGGTTCGAAGACGGTGACGTCCGCTGTGCGCGGTTGTTTCGAAAAAGACGCGGCGGCTCGGGCAGAAGTCTTTAGCTTAATGAAAGATTAGCAAAAGATTTGCGGAAAAATAGCTAGACCGAACGATAAAAAGGTATAATAATAACAAATGGTCTTGCAAGGGGGACGCGCTCGTGGCTGAAACGAACGATTATTTTGTAATCAAGGCGAAGGAAAATGGTGTAAATGTAATCGGCTTGACACGAGGAGAAAACACGAGATTTCATCATTCGGAAAAATTGGACAAAGGTGAAGTGATGATCGCCCAGTTTACAGAGCATACTTCAGCCGTAAAGATCAGAGGTAACGCGACGATTTTTACGAAATTTGGACCGATTGAAACGACCGACGAAAAAGACTTATAGAGTGAGGATAAGAATAAGCAGGCAAGGATGTGATCCTCAAAAGTTAGCGCTTCAAAGCTAACTTTTGAGGTTTAGTTCACAGATGCCTGCTTTTTTATTTTTTGAATTGATCATACTGCCCCTTTCCTCGCAGTAGAATAATAGGAGAGGAGGGGTTAGGCATGATATTAACGCGAAACTTAATCGTTGCGATCGGTCTGGCCACCATGCTGGCCCTGGTCATATCATTTTTACCAACAGTGGAACTGGACCGAGAACAAGGCCATACGGCTGTTTTTCAACCTATGAAGCGTTATGAATTAAAAGAAGATAATTTTGTTAATGTGTTATCCTCATTCGATACCCGTCTTCCTATTTCACAAGTAAAATGGCAGAATGATAATTTGTTTATCAACTATCGAATCGATAAAGAAAAGCCGATTTATGTTGAAGAGATTTATGACGACCTTTTTTCCGTCCTGCAAGCGACTTATACATTAACCACGAATGTAAAAGGTCTTTATGTTCGAATTTTATATACGGATAAAGGGGAAGATGAAGTACTGATTGCATTATCGAGCGAACGATCAGAAGAATTAGAAGCGGCATTGGGTCAATCACGTCAGAAAAAAACATTTTTACAAGAATATACAACGCTTTCCTATGGGGTGCATTGGAAAGATAACATACAATGAGATTTAAAAATGATACCCATAAAGTTATAATAAACATTATGTAAAACTCATTTACAGTGTGATATACTGTAAACATTGTTTATTTGGGGGAAAAGCATATGAAACAAGTTAGTCAACGGCCTAACGGAGACTTCTTTGATATCTTGAGTGAGGTAAGAAAACAGGCGGAGTGCGAATTTGTGCAACGATATGTCGAGGTTCCATCAATTCCGATGCTGAGGATGAAAATACTCTTTCTATTTCTACAAGATTCGGGTGTTCCGATGGACAAGATTAAGGATTACTTAGTGCCGACGATCTTAATTCAAATGGGGTTAGATTGTCACGATGAAGTGACTTTATTTCCACAGACGACGGAACGAGGGGTACGTGAACGACAGTTGTCTGTGCTCGCGGGCGATTATTACAGCAGCAAATACTACTTTCTATTGTCTGAAATTGAGGACATTGGACTGATACGTCATTTGGCGCTCGCCGTTAGCGAGATTAATGAGTTGAAAACGAAGCTTTATACGACGAGAAATATGAATGTGGCTCTTAGTTTTTATATGCAACATCAAATTGACGCTTCATTATATATGGGTTTTTACACCCGATTTGGGAAAAGTCCGATCTGGAAAGAGATCATGGAATCGGTCGTCATGATAGAGCGATCGATCGTGGAGTTAGAGGAAAGCCGAATCGGACAGGTTGCGCCGCGCTTTTTGCGCAATCGCGCGTATGAAGTCAATCTCGATGAAGCGCATGATCTACTTGAGCAAAGCTATGAGGAAGCGTTCGAAAAGTTGCAAAAATTACTAAAGTTTACGAATCTGCATCATGTCCGCGAAGAAATGGTACAATTGATGCAGGGCTGCCAGCAAAGAATGAATCACCAGTGGCGCGTTTCGGACGGGCTTAGAAGAGGAGTTTAGGTATGAACAAACTCAAAATTATTTTAGAAATGATCAAGTTTGAACACACGCTCTTTGCGTTGCCTTTCGCTTATATGGGAGCGATCTTAGGAAGTTTTGTCGTTCTGGGCGAGTGGCCGACTGGCGCTCAATTGTTTTGGATCACGATGGCGATGGTTGGGGCTCGCAGCGCGGCGATGGCGCTGAACCGGGTGATCGATCGTGTGATCGACGCCGGAAATCCGCGCACAGCGACACGGGCGATTCCAGCTGGGCTTCTCTCTGTGAAAGAAGTCTACCTTTTTATTATCGGTTCGTTTGCGTTATTGTTTGTTGCCGCGTTCCAGTTAAACATGCTTGCTGTTAAATTGTTGCCGCTCGCGGTGTTTGCGCTCGTGTTGTATTCTTACACGAAACGTTTTACGTGGACATGCCATCTCGTATTAGGAGTTGCGATTGGACTGGCGCCGCTTGGCGGTTGGGTAGCAACAACAGGCGGGATCGATAAGGTTGGCGTGATTTTATTTATCTCAGTTGCCCTTTGGACCGCGGGATTCGATGTTATTTACGCTTGTCAGGATATGGAGTTTGATCGGGAGCAAGGATTGTATTCAATTCCGACACGCTTCGGCTTGGCGAAATCGTTGCTAATGGCCCGCTGGCTTCATGTGTTGACAGTCATTGGCTTTATTACGATCTATTTTATGGCCGGTTTGCAACTGTGGTTTGCGCTCGGTGTGCTTGTCGCGGCCTTGATTTTAGTCTATGAACATAGCTTAGTGTCCCCAACCGATTTATCGAAACTGAACACAGCCTTTTTTACGATGAATGGCGTGCTCAGTGTTGTTGTGTTTGTGTTTACTTTACTCGACTTGGTGGTTTTCTCATGAGAAAAATCTTTGCAGTTGGGATCACAGGCGCAAGCGGAGTCGTTTACGGGGCGCGGTTAACGCAGGAATTGTTGAAGCGCGATCATAAGGTTCATTTGATCGTGACGGAAGCGGGCTGGCAAGTTTTTAAGGAAGAATTGGATTGGAATACAAGTGATCGAGACGCAATTCTGGCTGAACATTTTGAACAAGCGGGCGCGGGTGAGTTGCATTACCATGGGTTGCGCGAATTTACCGCCCCGATCGCGAGCGGCTCTTATCGAACTGACGCGATGGTGATCGTTCCTTGTTCAATGGGCACGTTAAGCGGGATTGCCCAAGGGGCCTCAGGAAATTTGTTGGAACGAACCGCAGATGTGATGCTAAAAGAGGGCAAGAAGCTAGTGATCGTTCCTCGCGAAACCCCGCTCAATGCGATTCATTTAGAAAATATGTTGAAATTGAGCCGAATTGGGGCTAAGATTGTACCAGCTATGCCAGGTTTTTATCAAAAACCTGAAACGCTGGCTGACATCGTTGATTTTGTGGTTGGGAAAACGCTCGACACACTTGGAGTTCCTCATTCTTTGTTTACAAGATGGGGGGAGTAACAGATGGGGGAGCGGTTGGGAATTGGGATTAACGCCTATTCAAATGTGCTTCCAGTTACCTATTTTTTTCGCGAGCAACGATTGGAGTCAAAGGTTTCGTTTGTCGAAGCGGTTCCTGCCGAATTGAATCGCTTACTGGCTGAAGGATCGATCGATTTAGGCCCGGTCTCCGCTTTTACTTACGCGGAACATGCAGGTAAATACGAAACGCTCAATGGTTTGTCCGTTAGCGCCAAAGGACCTGTTGGTTCGATCTTTTTATTTAGTAAACGGCCGTTGGCTCGTCTTGATGGGGCGCGGATCGCGCTGACGAATACATCAGCGACATCGATTAATTTATTAAAGATTATTTTGGAAAAGTTTGAAGGGTTTCAACCGACTTATGAGATGATGTCTCCGCGCATTTCGACGATGCTTGAGCAAGCTGATGCCGCTTTGTTGATTGGCGATCATGCCATTCACGCGAAATGGAATGAACCCGCGCCTTATATTTACGACTTAGGTCAGTTATGGTATAACCATACAGGGATGTGGATGACCTTTGCGCTATGGTGTGTCCGCAAAAACGCGATTGAAACGAAAAGATCCGCGTTACAAGAAGTTCATGCCGAATTTTTGCGGGCCAAGCAACAAGGGACGGAGCAGATTGGAGAAATCATTGACTTCGTTTTACGCAAACATGGCGGAACAGAGCGTTTTTGGCGGCAATATTTTTTAGGTTTAGGCCATGATTTTGGTTTAGAGCAAAAGCAGGGCTTGGAATATTATTTTCAATGCGCGCAGGAGTTAGGTCTTATTTCTCACGCAACGGAAGTAGAGGTCTGGGGACAAGCCCCCAAAGTGAAATTAACCTAGGGTGACCGTATGAAACTAGCCGATATTTTTTTTCAAATGAAGAATGACCTACAGTATCTTGAGAATGAACTGGAAAAAGCGATTACGACAAAGGACCCTTTGTTGCACGACGCGTCCAATCATCTATTAAAGGCCGGAGGCAAGCGGATTCGTCCCATTTTTGTGTTGCTGTCCGGTAAGTTTGGCGACTACGATCGAACGAAGTTGAAATATATTGCAGTCGCTCTTGAATTGATTCATATGGCTTCACTTGTGCACGACGACGTTATTGATGACGCGGAAAAGCGCAGAGGGAAGCAAACGGTGAAGGCGATGTGGGACAATAAGATTGCGATGTATACGGGAGACTATATTTTTGCGGAAGCGCTCTTGATGGCGACGACGTTGGAAAATCCTAAAGTCCACCAAATCTTGTCCAAGGCGATCATGGAGATGACGATCGGCGAAATTAATCAGATTCGCGATTTTAATCATTGGGATCAATCTTTGCGCGATTATTTGCGCCGCATCAAACGAAAGACGGCGTTGTTGATCGCGATCAGCTGTCAATTAGGCGCGATCGTAGCTGGAGCGCCGCAGTCTGTCGTGACCGCATTGTACCGTTATGGTTATTATGTCGGTATGGCTTTTCAGATTACCGATGATATTCTAGATTTTGTCGGCGACGAAAAGAAATTGGGCAAACCTGCCGGCAGTGATTTACGCCAGGGAAACATTACGTTACCCGCCCTGTATTGTTACCACGCAACCCCGTTAGGGACGACGATTCGCGAGATGATGGAACCCGTTCAAACGACGGACAAGGACCAGCTAATCATTTCCGAGGCGAAGATGAGCGAGGCGATTGAACGAATTGCTAACAGTGAAGGGATCGAGTTTGCTCAACAGTTGGCGGATCGTTATATTTTGAAAGCGAAAGCTTGTTTAGCGTCGCTGTCAGATGGTTCCGCAAAGGAATCATTAGATGAAATTGCTAATTTTATTGGAAAAAGGGAAACATAGTTGAATTTATTTGCTTTTCATAGAGACGATTTGATAAAATCACATAGATGAAAGCGAAACAGATCTATTCGGAATACTTCCGTTTGGTCGTCGAATAGATCACATACATAAGTCCATATATTTTACAAAAATACATGACGAACACGATTGAAGGAGGTGTAACCGTTAGCCAAACACGGTTCTTGTTTTTAATGAAACAGGAGATTGACTTTTTCGTTTTTGGCAACGGTGCTACACAATGGCAAATGAAAAAACATTCATTATGGTCAAGCCTGATGGGGTGCAACGTAACCTGATTGGCGAAATTGTTACACGTTTTGAGAAAAAAGGATTTCAATTGGTTGGCGCTAAATTAATGTCTGTCAGCAAAGAACTAGCTGAGGAACATTACGGTGAACATAAAGAGCGTCCTTTCTTTGGGGAACTGGTTGATTTCATTACGTCAAGTCCTGTCTTTGCGATGGTTTGGGAAGGGCCTGGGGTCATTGCAACGGCTCGTCAGATGATGGGAACAACAAACCCGTCTGAAGCGGCGCCTGGCACGATTCGCGGCGACTATGGCATCAGCGTGGGGATGAACATCATCCATGGTTCTGACTCAGCCGAAAGCGCGGAACGTGAAATGGGATTATGGTTTACGGATCAAGATCTAACAAGCTACGATAAAACGCTAAGTAAGTGGATCTAAGTACAATGGAGCGGAGCAGCGCTGCCTACTTCAATCTAAAAAGTGGGACAAGCGTCCGCTGAATAGAAGGCTGCCTAAAGAAGATCATAGCGATGGTCTGATGGGCGGCCTTTTCTATTTATTTGTGTAAGATTATTGAATAGCCATTAACAAAAATTACCTTATTTTCATTTCATGAAGGAGTTTCTTCCAGCTGTGTAGAATTAAAGAAAGCAAGATAGAAAATACGGGTGTGGACAGGAATGAAAGGTGAGGCAAATGGCAGAACGGGATTTTATGCAATTTATCGCGCAAGTGAAGAATAAAACGGGGATTGATCTCTCTTTATATAAAGAAGCGCAAATGAAAAGACGTCTGACTTCGCTTCGAAACAAACGAGGTTATGATGATTTTTCAAGCTATTTAAAAGCAATCGCCGCGGATCAAGAGCTATACGATGAACTATTAGATCGCATCACGATCAATGTATCTGAATTTTTCAGAAATTATTCACGTTGGGAAATATTGATGAAGAAAATTCTGCCCCGTCTATTACGTGAGAAACCGAGATTAAAAATATGGAGCGCGGCCTGTTCAACAGGCGAAGAACCGTATTCGCTGGCGATGGGCTTGACACAATTGACGAGTTTACGCAATGTGGATATTTTAGCTACGGACATTGATCGTGGGGCGCTCGAGCGAGCAAAGGAAGGGATTTATCCAGAGCGTTCTTTAGCGGAATGTCCGAAACCGCTGCGGGCAAAATATTTTGAACAGCGGGAACAACTTTATCATGTCTCTAATGAAATTAAGCAAGCGGTTCGGTTTCGACGTCATAATTTGCTTGCGGATTCGTTTGAAACGGGTTTCGATCTGATCGTTTGCAGAAATGTGATGATCTATTTTACGGAAGAGGCAAAACACACGCTCTATGAAAAGTTTAGTCAGGCGCTTCGACCTGGCGGCGTGTTCTTCGTCGGCAGCACTGAACAAATTTTTCAACCGAAGCGTTATTTATTTGAACCCGAAGACACCTTTTTTTATCGAAAATTGCCGGAATAAGGGAAAAGTAGAGACGAGGAGGGAGTGCGCCACATGTTTAATTTGATGATTGTCTTGTTAGCGACGTACCTTTGTTATCAACGGGGAGCGGCATATATGTTTAAATCACGGATCATGGATAAGGCCCAAGCCGCAGGAGCAGGTTACGCCATGTTTATGCTTGCTGGGATTATTCTTGGAGAATTTACCGGCTTATCGTTTGCTTACCACTACGCCGCGGAGTCGGTCGGATGGCAGTTGGCGAGTGGAACAATCTGTTCGATTCTGCTAGGCGAAAGTTTTCATTACTATAATAAAAGACTTATACAGAAGATCCCGTCGATGGAACAGCGGAAGAACTACTAACGTAGCTAATCAAGTTGGCGCGACCTTGTCAAGATGTTCTTTTCAACTTTAATACTACCATTTTCGACATAGCTATACTATAATAGCACATAAATAATATGGCGCTTAAAAGCGTTAAAGGGTGGAGGAAATTGGATGAGATATTTGACAGCTGGAGAATCCCACGGCCCTCAGTTGACCGCAATCATTGAGGGAGTGCCGAGCAATGTGCCGATCAGTGTCGATAAGATTAATACGCTGCTGCAACGCAGACAAAAAGGACATGGTCGCGGTCGCAGGATGCAAATCGAAACGGATCAAGTTCGGATCGTTGCTGGCGTGCGTCACGGATTGACGACAGGGGCGCCGATCTGCTTGATCGTAGAAAATAAAGATTGGACGCATTGGGAACATATTATGGGCGTTGAACCGTTAGCTGAAGGACAAGAACTTCAACGTGAGGTGACAAAACCGAGACCTGGTCACGCAGATTTGAACGGGGCTTTAAAATATAATCAAGAGGACATGCGCAACATTTTAGAGCGGTCAAGCGCGCGCGAAACAGCGGTTCGCGTTGCGGTCGCGGGTGTTGCCCAACAATTGCTAGAACAGTTTGGCATTCGCGTCGGAAGTCATGTGAAGCGGATCGGATCCGTTGAAGCGAAAGAGATGGAGATGCCGTTAGCGGATTTGATCGAAGTGGCGGAAGCTTCTTCGGTTCGTTGTTTGGATCCTGAAGCGGGCCAACAAATGATGGACTTGATCGACAAAGCAAAATCGGAAGGGGATTCCTTAGGCGGGATTGTTGAAGTGATCGCGGAAGGCTTGCCTATTGGATTGGGCAGTCATGTCCAATGGGATCGCAAATTAGACGGGCGTCTTGCCCAAGCGATCATGAGTATTCAAGCATTCAAAGGGGTCGAGATTGGAATCGGATTTGAAGCGGGCGCAAGACCCGGTTCAGAAGTGCATGATGAGATCGTTTGGGACGAAGAGGGCGGATTTTATCGCAGTTCCAATCGAGCGGGCGGTTTTGAAGGCGGCATGACAACGGGAATGCCGGTTGTTGTGCGCGGCGTAATGAAGCCAATTCCAACGTTGTACAAGCCATTGCAAAGCGTTGATTTAGCGACGAAAGAGCCGTTCGAAGCGACGATTGAACGATCTGATAGTTGCGCGGTGCCAGCGGCGGCGGTTGTTGCCGAAGCGGTTGTCACAATCGAATTGGCAAAAGCGATGATTGAGACGTTCCATAGCGATAACTTAGAGCAGATGAAACAGAGCGTTGCCCAATACGCGAGTTATTTGGAGAGCCGCTAATGAACCAGCTGACGGTTGATTTAGGTGAGCGAAGTTACCCGATTTTGATTGGTAAAGGTCTGCTTCGTCAGCTACCGCAACAGTTGGCGGCGCGCGGGATTGAGCCGCGACAAACATTATTTATCGTCAGCGATGAACATGTTGCCCCGCTCTATTTGGAACAGGTCGTCAATGGATTGGAGCAGGCGGGCTATCGTTGCGGCTATCATATCGTTCCCGCGGGAGAGCAAGTGAAGAGTCTAGCCTATTTAGAAGAAATTACGGGTAAAGCGCTCGAGATAGGGCTGGATCGTAACTCTGTGTTCCTCGCGTTAGGCGGAGGAGTGATCGGGGACTTAACTGGCTTTTGCGCGGCGGCTTACATGCGCGGGGTTCCGTTTGTCCAAATTCCGACCACGTTGCTCGCCCACGATAGCAGTGTCGGCGGAAAAGTGGCGGTCAACCATCCGCTCGGTAAAAATATTATCGGGGCGTTTCATCAACCGAGCCTCGTTTTATACGACACGGAAACGTTAACGACGTTGCCCAAACGGGAGATCTATGCCGGTTTTGCGGAAGTGTTAAAGCACGGACTGATTTGGAGCGAATCGTTTACGAATTGGTTAAGCGACAACGCATCCTCGTTACTCTCCTTGGAATCTCCGTTCATCGAAGAGGCGATTCAACAAGGCTGCGCGATCAAGGCGGAAGTCGTTTCCAATGACGAGCGTGAGCAAGGCTTACGAGCGATCCTCAACTTGGGCCATACATTTGGACACGCCCTTGAGGCGATCTCGTCCTATGGCGGGCTGATTCATGGTGAAGCGATATCGATCGGGATGGTGGCGGCGGCATTGCTGGCGGAACGGATTGGCTTAACGAAAGCGGAGGACCGTGTGGCCGAACGGACGATCTCCCTTTTAAAACAATACCACCTCCCTGTTCAATTACCGTCGGCATTTGCAATTGACGATATTTTGGCCGCAATGCGTCACGATAAAAAAGGCAAAGACGGCAAATTCGTGTTTGTGTTGCCAACAGCGATCGGCGCGGTGGAGATCGTCGAAAATGTAGATGAAGCGGATATTATTGAAACGTTGAAAATATGTAAAGAGGTGGAGTAAGTTGGGTGTACGGGGCATACGCGGAGCGACAACGGTGAACGAAAATCGATCAGAAGAAATTTTAAAGGCGACTAGTGAATTGATGGAGGAAATTATTCGTGAAAATGATTTTCAAGCGGATGACGTCGCCTCGGTGCTCGTTACGGTAACGACGGATCTGAACGCGGATTTTCCCGCGAAAGCGATTCGGGCATTGCAGGGTTGGGAGTTGGTTCCGTTGATGTGTTCGACTGAAATTCCCGTTCCCGGCAGTTTGCCGCGCTGCATTCGTTTAATGCTGCTCGTCAATACAGATGTCGGAGCGGATCAAGTGCGTCATGTGTTTTTAGGCGAGGCTGTGAAATTGCGACCTGATTTAACAAAAACAGGCGGATCGATGTAAAGAAATGTATTGACAGCATAAAGCTAGTTGTAATAAACTAAATCTAAGAATGAGTTGAGCTGAGAGTAGAGAAGTTAGTTGAGCTGAGGAAGAGTAGAGTCTGATATGTTTGCAATGATTAGAGGACCCGTGTGTCATCTAGTCTATTTCCTATACATATCAAGTCCAGGATTCCAAAGGTCCCTGGACTTTTTTTTGTTTTAAAAACCATAAAGACCTCACCCTATTCCCTCACTCCACTTCTCAAGCGGCATTCATAAAAGGAGAGGTGGCCCTATGTATTATCCCTCATTAGAAAAAGTTGAAAGCCTTTATCACGATTACAATTTAATTCCGATTCGGATGACGTTTATGGCGGATCAAGAGACACCGATTAGCATTTATCAGAAATTACAACGTGATGGTTCCTTTTTATTAGAAAGTGTAGAAGGCGGCTCGCGTTGGGCTCGCTATTCATTCATCGGCTTACACCCGTTATTAACGTTTGAAACGAAGCAAGGGCTGACGAAGATCCAGCATCGCGACGGGCGGCTCGAACAAAAAGAAGGCAATCCGGTGTATCTATTGCGTGACACGCTAGCGGCATATCGGAGTCCGGTTTTGTCGGGAACCCCGCGTTTTACAGGCGGCGCGGTCGGATACTTTGGATTTGATATTTTAACGTACTTTGAAGATTTGCCCGTCAGTCCAGATAACGACTTGCAAATGGATGATGTGAAGTTTATGTTTGCTGATTCGGTGATCGTGTTTGACCATTTAAAGCAGGAGATTCAAGTGATTGAACACGTGCATGTCGAGGCAAACGATACTGCGGAAACCATCCAAGCAAAGTATGATAATTGCTGCGCGCGGATACGACAGATGGCCCAAAACATTCGCAAATCGGATCAACAATCTCGCGATCTATACATGATGCCAGAACAGATAGAACCGATTGAAGTAAATTCGAACATGACGAAAGCGGAATTTCTACAGATGATTGATCGCGCCAAACAGTACATCAAATTGGGCGACGTTTCACAAGTGGTTGTTTCGCAACGCTTTGAAGTGGCGGAACCGCCGCAGCCGTTGGATGTGTATCGTGTGTTGCGCTCTTTGAATCCTTCGCCTTATATGTATTACTTGCAATTTTCGCAAGATGAAAAATTAGTAGGGACATCGCCTGAGCTACTCGTCCGCGTTGAAGAAGGCAGAGTAGAGACGAGACCGATTGCGGGAACGAGAAAACGAGGCGAAACAGAAGCGGAAGATGCGAAGTTGATCGAAGAATTACTCGCTGATAAAAAGGAACGAGCCGAGCATGACATGTTAGTCGGGTTAGGCAAAGAGGATATCGGGCGTGTTTGCAAAGCGGGTAGCGTGAATGTCGAGCAGTATTTAGAAGTCGAGTTATACTCGCATGTAATGCATATCGTATCCCATGTGGCAGGGAAGTTACATCCAGACAAAAGCGCATTCGACGCGCTTATCTCCTGCTTCCCAGCGGGAACGGTCTCCGGATCGCCCAAATTACGGGCAATGGAGATTATTGCGGAATTAGAACAGACGGCCCGTAATGCGTATGCGGGAGCGATTGGTTACTTTAGTTTTACGGGTAATATGGATTCTTGCATTACGATCCGCACGATCATCTTCAAAAACGGGAAAGCCTATATTCAGGCCGGAGCGGGCATCGTTTCCGACTCTGTGCCAGAAACCGAATTTGAGGAGACGGAAAATAAAGCGAAAGCATTGATTCGGGCGATTCAGGTTGCAAAACAGATTAAGAGATTAGAGGAGGATGATGAGCATGTTTCAAGCGCTGCTAAATAAAGTAGTCGACTTAGAACATATGAGTAGAGCAGAAGCGAGAGAGTCGATGGACCTGATTATGCAAGGGGAGGCTACGCCAGCCCAGTTAGGCAGTTTCTTAACTGCGTTGCGGATCAAAGGCGAGACGATCGAGGAGTTGACGGGGTTTGCCCAGTCAATGCGCTCTCACGCGACGCAATTGCAGGCCCAAACCGAAAACTTAATTGATACATGCGGCACAGGCGGCGATGGAGGCAACACGTTTAACATTTCAACGGCGTCTGCTTTAGTCGCGGCGGCAGGCGGAGCCCGCGTTGCCAAACATGGCAATCGAGCCGTTTCAAGTCGCAGTGGCAGCGCCGATGTGCTCGAGAAGCTTGGCGTGCATATTGAGTTAAGCGTTGAAGAAGCGACGCGTTGTTTAGAAGAAACGAACCTTTGCTTCATGTTCGCTCCATTGTATCATCAGGCGATGAAACATGCGGTCGGAACGCGACGTGAAATTGGTTTCCGCACCGTATTTAACCTACTAGGTCCAATGACCAATCCAGCGGGCGCAGACCGCCAAATTATCGGGGTCTATGATGCGAGCTTAGCGGAAAAAGTGGCGTATGCGTTGCGCGAACTGGGTTTAACGCGTGGATTGGTTGTTGCGGGAGAAGACGGGCTTGATGAAATTAGCGTGTGCGCCCCAAGCAAAATCGTTGAATTGAAAAACGGCGAAATCTTTAGCTATCGCGTGACGCCCGAGCAATTGAATGTTGGCGTTCATTCATTGCAGTCGATCTCCGGTGGTCATGCCGATGAAAACGCGGAAATCATCCGCCAAGTCTTTGCGGGAGCGGAAGGCGCCGATCGCGATATTGTACTCGTCAATAGCGCCGCCGCGTTATATTTAGCGGAGAAATGCGGATCGTTGGCAGAAGGCGTTGAACTTGCTAGGCAACTCATAGATGATGGATTAGTTACACAAAAGCTCGATGAATTAGTCGGCTTCACAAGGAGGATCTCTCATGCTTCATAAGATTATTGCAGAAAAAAGACGAGAAGTAGAAAGCTTGAAAAGGCGGCTTGATCACGGTAAGATCGAAGAGGCGCTCGGCGCGGTTGCCGCTCCGTTGCCATTTGTGGATAGATTGTTATCAAGTAAGCGAAAAGTGAGCGTGATTGCCGAGGTGAAGAAGGCCTCGCCGTCTAAAGGCGTGATTCGCCCTGATTTTGATCCGCTTGCGTTAGCTCAGGCCTATGCGGACGCCAACGTAGAAGCGATGTCCGTATTGACAGATGAGAAGTTTTTCCAGGGAAATAATGACTATTTAACGACGATTAAACGGGAGATCCCTACAACTCCTTTACTTAGAAAAGATTTTATCATCGATCCATTGCAAGTGTACGAAGCGCGCCTAATCGGGGCCGATTGCATTTTACTGATCGCCGCGGCTCTCGAACCGCGTCAGTTAAGCGAGTTGGCGGATTTGGCCGCGGAACTTGGGATGGATACGTTGATTGAAGTGCATAACGAAGCAGAAATTGAACAAACATTGGCGCATACGAAACCATCGGTGCTGGGGATTAACAATCGTGATTTAAAGACGTTCGAAACGACGTTAAAAACGACAGAGCGTCTCATGTCGTTCATTCCAAGTGACCTGCCTGTGATTAGTGAGAGCGGGATTCGTTCGCGAGAAGATATTGATTATTTAGCGGGACTTGGAGCCCGTGGTGTGTTAGTCGGCGAGCACTTTATGCGTCAACAAGACATTACGGTCGCGGTCAAAGAGTTGGTTGACTGATGAGTCTAAAGCTAAAATGTTGCGGCTTTAAAGATCTTGATGGGGTTCGAAAGCTACAGGGGCAAGCTGTTGATTATGTCGGTTTTATCCTGGCTCCGAGCAAACGGCAAATTACGGTGGAGCAGCTAGCCGAATTGACCCCGCATGTTCCGACTGGGATGAAAAAGGTCGGGGTGTGGGTCAATCCGACCTTCGAGGAAGTCGTTGCGGCGGTTCAAAAGGCGGGTTTAGACGCGGTTCAATTGCATGGTCACGAACCGCCTTCTTTTTGCGAGCAGGTCAAACAAGCCTGTTCAGTCGATTTGATCAAAGTGTTTCACGTCGGAGAGGGGCGATCGACCGCTTTGCCAGAGGCGTATGGAGCGGTGATCGACTATGCGTTGTTGGATACGTATGATCCCCAGTTGGCTGGCGGAACAGGTAAAGCGTTTAACTGGGAGCAAATCGGGCGCTATCGGGAATGGTGTGATGAACATGGCGTTCAGTTGCTTGTCGCGGGCGGGATTACAGCGGAGAACGTGACAGATTTACTATCTCATTATGCAATCGATGGCGTTGATCTGGCGAGTGGTGTGGAAACGGATGGAAAGAAAGATGTTGTAAAAATAAAAACTTTGGCTGAGAAGGTGAAACGGTATGGCAACAGTTCCAAACGAAATCGGTAGATTTGGAGAATACGGGGGGAAGTACGTACCCGAGACATTAATGAACGCGTTGGAAGAATTAGAGCAAGCTTATCGCGCGGTCCAGAAAGATGAAAGCTTTTATAAGGAGTTACAATCATATCTTCATTATTTTGCGGGACGGGAAACGCCGCTTTATTTCGCAGATCGTTTAACTGAGCATTTAGGCGGGGCAAAAATATATTTGAAACGTGAGGACCTTGTGCATACAGGGGCGCATAAATTGAACAATGCCTTGGGACAAGGGTTACTTGCCAAGAGAATGGGTAAGACGAAAATCGTTGCTGAAACAGGGGCGGGCCAACACGGGGTCGCATCAGCGACAGTCGCGGCGAAACTAGGCTTAGAATGCAAAGTGTTCATGGGCGAAGAAGACATTCGTCGCCAAGCGCTCAACGTGTTTCGAATGGAACTGTTAGGGGCGGAAGTGATTCCTGCGTTGTCAGGCACGAAAACGTTGAAAGACGCGACAAATGAAGCGATTCGCTACTGGGTGTCCAATGTTGAAGATACGTTTTACTTACTCGGTTCAGTCGTTGGACCGCATCCGTATCCGATGATTGTCCGTGATTTTCAACGCGTGATTGGCGATGAAACGAAGCGACAGATTTTGGAGGCGGAAGGACGCTTACCGGATACGTTAATCGCTTGTGTTGGCGGCGGCAGCAATGCGATGGGACTCTTTTATCCGTTTATGAAAGATGAGAACGTGCGGATGATCGGGGTTGAGGCGGCTGGTAAAGGGGTTGAGACCGATCAGCATGCGGCGACCTTTGCGAAAGGACGCAAAGGAGTAATCCATGGCTCACTAACGTACTTATTGCAAGATGAGCATGGGCAGATTCAGGAACCGTATTCAATCTCCGCTGGATTGGATTACCCAGGTGTTGGACCTGAACACGCTTATTTGAAAGATTCGGGCCGGGCGACTTACCATCCGATTACGGACAAGGAAGCGTTAGACGCCTTGCAAATATTATGTAAAACTGAAGGAATTATTCCCGCTCTTGAAAGCTCTCACGCGGTGGCGGAAGCAATCAAGCTCGCGCCAAGTTTACCGCCTGAGCATTTGATCGTGATTAGCTTGTCGGGAAGAGGAGATAAAGACGTCGAATCGATTCAACGTCATTTAGGAGGAAAAGCCGATGAGTAAACAAACAAAGCAGAACCGTATTGAAGCGATCTTCGAAGAAAAACCGTTGCCTTTGTTGATGCCGTTTATTACAGCGGGCGATCCGACCCCAGAGGCGACGATTGATATTTGCTTAGCGTTGCAAGAAGCGGGAGCGGGCATCATTGAATTAGGCGTTCCTTATTCTGATCCGTTGGCGGATGGACCGACGATTCAACAAGCGTCTTTACGGGCGTTGAAAAATAAGATTACACTCGGAGATTGTATTGAGTTGGGAGCGACGATGCGTGAACGCGGCCTTGAAATCCCGCTCGTGTTGTTTAGCTATTTTAATCCCGTGTTGCAATTCGGCTATGACAACTTGCTAGAAAAAATGAAGAAAGCCGGGTTTGACGGGTTGCTTGTGCCGGATCTACCGGTTGAGGAAAGCGCAGAATTAGAGCAATTGGCGTCTTCTTTTGATATTCCATTTATCTCACTGGTTGCGCCGACCTCCAAGCAACGCATTGAAAAGATCGTGAAAAACGCGCGCGGCTTCATTTATTGTGTTTCCTCTTTAGGGGTGACAGGGGCGAGAAGCGAGCTGGACGCTGGCTTATCCGATTTTCTCGATGAGGTGAACGCGCTCGCGAAAGTGCCTGTCGCGGTTGGCTTTGGTATTTCTCGGAAAGAACAAGTGGATCAATTAAGCTCACATGCGGACGGCGTGATTGTCGGCAGCGCGATTGTGCGTGAAATTGAACAGCGCGAAGAGATGTTGCGTGATGAAGCAAAGCGGCCGCAAGCGTTGGCGGAGCTTAAAACATTTGTGCAAACCCTCATGTCTGGAGTAAGATAAAAAGAAATGTAAACTGTAGCGCGAGGAGTGAGAGATATGATTCCAAAGAAACAAATCGTTGATCTGCCTGTCTATCAGCCGGGTAAACCGATTAGCGAAGTAACAGCAGAATTAGGGCTGAAGGAAATTGTAAAATTAGCGTCGAATGAAAACCCGTTCGGTTGTTCGCCGCGCGTAAAAGAAGCGCTTCAGCCGTTGTTAGACCGATTAGCCTACTACCCAGATGGGGGAAGCATGGAATTGAGGGCGAAACTAGCCGCTTTTCTTGGGGTGGACGAGGATCGCTTAATTTTTGGGAATGGATCGGACGAGCTATTAATGTTGACGACCCGCGCTTATTTGGAGCCAGGTTTGAACACCGTCATGGCTACGCCTACTTTTTCCGTCTATAAAACAACTTCAACGGTTGAAGGCGCTGAGGTGATTGAAGTTCCGTTGCAGGATGGAAGGCATGATCTGCCGGCCATGTTAGCGGCGATTAATGACAAGACGAGGATCGTTTGGATCTGTAATCCGAACAATCCGTCTGGCACGATCGTTTCTGAACAAGAGCTGCGTCAATTTTTAGATCAAGCGCCAGCGACGACACTTGTTGCCCTTGATGAAGCCTACTATGAATACGTGACGGATGCCAGTTATCCGCAATCGCTTGATTTGTTAAACGAGTATCCAAATGTCATCGTGTACCGCACATTTTCCAAAATATACGGAATCGCCGGACTGCGAATGGGTTATGGAGTCGCGTCAGCGGATGTGATCGATAAGATCAATCGGGTCCGTGAACCATTTAATACGAGCAGTGTCGCTCAAACTGCGGCGATTGCGGCAATAGCGGACCAAGATTTTGTTAATACGTGCCGCGAGGTGAATGACAAAGGACGGGAGCAATTGTATCGCGGTTTTGATCAATTGGGATTGAGCTATTATCGGACGCAAGGTAACTTTATTTTGGTAGAGACGGGGCAAAACGGTAACGAAATTTTTGATGCTTTGCTTAAAAAGGGGTACATTATTCGCTCTGGTGTACCGCTTGGCTTCCCCACTTCGATTCGAGTGACGATCGGCAGCGAAGCGCAAAACGCGGGCTTTTTGCAAGCGTTGGGTGAGGTGCTTGCCACGTGAAAAAGAAGGTAGCGGTGTTGGGTGTGGGACTGATCGGAGGGTCCCTCGCCCTTGCCATTAAAAATGAACAGACAGAAATTATCGGTTTCGATGTCGAGGAGGAGACGCTGCAACAGGCGTTAGCGCTTGGCGTGATCGACCAGGGCACAACCCATTTGGCTAAAGCGGTGCAAGACGCTGATTTTATTTTCCTCTGCTCGCCTGTCGCCAAGTTGTTTGAACTCATTTCATTTCTTCGCTATACGCCATTGAAAGAAGGGGCGATCATTTCTGATACAGGCAGCACCAAAGGGACCCTTGTCGAGTGGACAAGCGATTTCCAAAAGAAAAATGTTCACTTTATCGGTGGACATCCAATGGCTGGCTCCCATAAATCTGGGGTGGAGGCGGCCCATGATCACTTGTTCGAAAATGCTTACTATGTATTAACGCCAGACCAAAGCATTCCGCAAGAGGCAGTCGATTCGCTGCAAGCCTTGCTCGCTCAAACGCGGGCGAATATCGTAATTTTGGACCCAACTGAGCATGACCAAATCGTCGGGGCAATCAGTCATTTTCCACATATCATCGCTGCGGCATTGGTCAAACAAGTCGAGCGATACAGCGACGAATCTCCGTGGTATCATCAGTTGGCTGCGGGCGGTTTTCGGGATATTACGCGGATTGCCTCTAGCAACCCGCAAATGTGGCGCGATATTTTGCTCAATAACCGTAAAGTGATGCTTGATTTGGCTGAAGATTGGAAAAAAGTGTTGGATGAAATCATCACCCTTGTGCGTGAGTCAGACGGGGCGGGCATTCAAAATTTTTTCCAAGAGGCGAGGTCTTTTCGCGATCAATTTCCAGAGCGTAAAAAGGGCGCGATCGCTCCCATGTACGATTTGTTCGTTGATGTAGCGGACCACCCAGGTGTGATCGGGCGAATTACGACGTTGCTCGGCGAAAAGGAAATTAGCATCACCAACATTCGCATTTTGGAAATTCGCGAAGACATAATGGGTGTGTTAACGGTGACATTTAGGAGCGATGAAGATTTAGAACGGGCTCGAGAAGCGCTAACCGAAGAAGGGTACCGCGTTTATTCTCGAGAATAAATAGGCAGGCGTCTGAGAAGGGAAGGACTTTAAAAGATGCTAACGACAACGAAAGTGAAGCAAGTAGCAGGTGAGATTACCGTGCCCGGCGACAAATCAATTTCGCATCGGGCCGTCATGTTTAGTTCAATGGCAAAAGGGAAAGCGCATATATCGGGTTTTTTGCCTGGCGCGGATTGTATGAGCACAATCGATTGTTTTCGAAAAATGGGCGTGGTGATTGACCATGCTCGCGGCGATCAGGTGACGGTTGATAGTCAAGGCATGGATGGCTGGCTAGAGCCCGCCAATATTTTGGATGTGGGCAACTCGGGCACGACGATCCGTTTGATGGCGGGGATATTGGCGGGACGCCCGTTCCATTCCGTGTTGATTGGCGATGAGTCGATCGCAGGACGTCCGATGAATCGGATCGCGCAACCGTTGCGTGAGTTAGGCGCTCGGATTGATGGGCGCGGGGGCGGTGAATTCACTCCGCTTTCGATTCGCGGCGGCGGATTGCAAGGGATCGAATACCATTCACCGGTCGCAAGCGCCCAAGTGAAATCCGCGATTTTACTGGCTGGATTGCAAGCAAGCGGTACGACGACCATTTATGAGCCGCATCTGTCACGCGATCATACCGAAGCGATGCTTTCTTCATTCGGCGTAAAATTGGAAACCTTTGCGGGCGGTGTCTCGATTGAGGGCGGTCAAACGTTGCAGCAACAGGAAGAGATTCATGTGCCCGGCGATATTTCTTCCGCGGCTTTTTTATTGGCGGCGGCGGCTATCGTTCCAGGCAGCAACCTATTGATCAAAAATGTCGGGATCAACCCGACGCGCACAGGCATTCTTGATGTGTTGATTGAAATGGGGGCAAAACTTGAGATCCAAAATGAGCGGGAACAGAGCGGCGAACGGGTCGCGGACCTGTACATAGAGCATGCCCCATTGCGCGGAATCGAAATCAGCGGCGAAATAATCCCGCGGTTAATTGACGAAATCCCGGTTATCGCTGTAATTGCCACACAAGCGGAAGGGAGGACAGTCATCAAAGATGCCGCTGAACTCAAAGTAAAAGAAACGAACCGCATCGATGTGACTGTTGCCGAACTACGTAAAATGGGGGCGTCGATCGAACCGACCGATGACGGGATGATAATTGAAGGCCCACGCCCATTGCAGGGGGCGGCGTGTCATAGTCACGGCGACCACCGCATCGGCATGGCGATGGCTGTAGCTGGACTCGTCGCGGAAGGGGAAACGACCGTTTCCGGCGCGGCGGCGATCGACATTTCATTTCCGGGATTCGGCGAGCTATTAGCTGCGGTTGTAGAGCGATAGATAAGATTGGAAAGTGTGATTAAAGGAAAGGCGCCCTGTGGCGCCTTTTTTGTTGGATCGCGGATCATGACCAAATCTCACTGGATTTCGACGTGGACTGTACCTGATGAGGCTGATCAGAACGGTTTCCTCTCGTAAATCACCGCGTAATGGTTGTGTCAAATATTGATAGGGGGATCCATCCTATGAGATTTTTTATTGCGTTACTTGTAAGTATTCTTTTGTTATCTGGGTGTGGATCTGAATCATCTTTTTTCCCCGTAAAGGAAATAGACGTTGGCGCAGACATCCAATCATTTTTAAAAAGTGTTGAACAGGTGAATGGAGTCCATCTTTATTTGAATAGTCCAAAAGTGATTTATGTGTACTTAAACGGCGCGATTGTAAAACAGGGTGAAAAAGCGGTTCATTTTATAGATTTTGATGTTAAGGAAAACGGTGATACCTTACATATTTTATATACTAGTAATGAAACCGATAATTATTCCGATCCATCATTGAGACACAACCATTTATACCAGGTAAAACTTAAAAAGAAATATGAAAAAATTAAGCTATTTAGGAATGGAGAGGAAACTCATTTTGGCGTAATATCAGGAAAGTAGTGATTACCATTTTAAAGTTGATTCAAGGAGGGGAACGAATGAAGAAAACACTTAAAATCTCATTTTTTTTGTTTTTAGCCACTTTAATTGGGAGTGGTTGTAATTCAAACAGCGGAAGTGAAGAACCAGTTGAAATAACGGACGGTTATGCTGGAGATTTATTTGAATTTAAAGATGCTTATGTTGGAAATGCGAGCGCAGTAGGGAATATTGTAAGCCGCTTGCAGAAAGCCGACCATTTTAAAGGGTTTGAATTGAAAACAGAAGAGGAGCCCTACGGCATTATTTTAAATTATGACATGGACGAATCTGATAAAAATGGTAAAGAAGCGGTTATTTATAACGCTACATTTTTATTTGCGCTGATTCAAAATGTGGATTGGATTACGTTTCATTTCCATGATCGGGAATACACTATAACGAAAGAAAAATTTAAAAATTGGCTCGGGGAAGATATGAGAGAATTTCGAAGTGAGGAAGAATTAAAATCACTTATCCAAAAGCAGGTGGGTGATGAGGAAAAAGTAAATCAATTGTTCAAATAACTAGCAAGCTTACGGCCGAAGAATAAGAGCTTGTCCACTACCATCCATTAAAGCGGGTGAGAAAAACGACGCGTTTTTCTCACCCGCTAGGTAGATTACCACATAGCGTGTCTATTGACTCGCGTCAAAGATTAGCAATCGAAGCCAGCAAAAACGATGACGAGTAGGATGAACAACACCAAGATAATTAGTAAACAGTCGTCTCCGCCAAAAGCTCCATTCCACATACTCATAAATGAATTCCTCCCTGTATTTTTTAATTTATGCTATTTTTTCCATTAACTAAACAGTTGCTTTCCTAGCTCAGTATTAGTCCCAGCCAGCAAATATGATGACTAAGAGGATGAACAGCACCAAAATGATTAATAGACCGTCGTCTCCGCCAAAAGATCCATTCCACATGCTCATAAATGAATTCCTCCTCGTTTATTTTTTAAACAATGAAATTTATTTGCGCATGAATGTGATTGAATTTGCGGGATTAATCTAAGCCAGAGAATACGATGACTAAGAGGATGAACAACACCAGAATGATTAGGAAGCCGTCGTCACCGAACAATCCACCGCTGTAATGACTCATTGAAGAAGTCCTCCTTTAGAAGATTCATTTTGTTCCTCGTGAACACTAACATACTACGCCGTGTTGCAAATGTTGGTATGGGCATCTGTCCCGATCCACCCGCCCAATTTGTAAAGGGAGCCCAACTTGCGTTTTTGTAGGCGAATGTCGAAGCGCTAGCGAGCGTTAGCCCATATGATGATCACAGGTAAAAAGTGTTTGAAAAGGTAAGGGGTGTAAAGATGAGAAAGAAGGAGTTTAAATTACTGCTAGCAACGAACCCCGTTCTGCAGCAATGGATGAAGGAAAATCATGCGAGGTTAAAAACGAATCCAGAGATTTTGTTCTATTTAACGCGGCATCCTGAGGGAATGAAGCATTTCCGTTCGGACCAACCGGTCGATAATCAGAAGATTGTTCGGGAAAGTCAACTTTTTATGAAGGAGTTAATGAAAGAGAGGGAGGAGCGGCGTGGTAGTCGTAAAAGGAGGAGCGCCGTTCAGTCGGCGGCAAGTTCTGTTCCATCTCGAAAAGAAAAAGGAGGAGGCCCCTCTGCCTCCGTCACGACAGGGGTTGCTCAACCGCAGGCGCGTCGTGGCGGCGGATTGCTTGGTAACATTAAAGCATTGTTCGACAAAACTGTTACTCCACCACCACGGTCGCGCCCGTCAAGCAGTCAACGTCCACTTCCAACGCTGCAGCGCCCAGGCCAACCAATACAGCAACATCGCCAACAGCCAGCGTCACGGATCGGGGCTGTCAAGGGGCTAGCGCATCAGACAAAACGGTCGCTGTCGGGAGGATCACCGAACCTTAAAATTCCAAAATTGAAGCTAAGTCGAAAACAAGTGATGTCAACTTTAAATCAGACAACTGAAATGTTAGATGTCGTTGGCGCTTTGATCGGGAAAGTGAGCCACCTAAAATAAGATTTGATCGCTAGCCGCTAGGCAGGGTGACGATAACGGTCGCGCCCTGTCCAGCTTGGCTGCTGATTTCGATCGTTCCCGCATGACGATCGATAATCCATTTGGCAATCGATAGGCCAAGCCCAGTTCCCTGATAGTTCCGCGCTCTTGTCCCTCTATAAAACCGATCGAACAGGCGCGGCAGATCTTCCGCGGGAATCCCAATCCCGCTGTCCGTAACGGTGAAGCTAACTTGATTATCGGCTTTCCTCGTTTGAAACGATAAACAGACGCTCCCTTGTTCTGTGTACTTAAATGCATTTTCCAAAATAATTAAAAAGACTTGCCGCAAAAAATCGCGGTTGCCGCGGATGGTGATCCCATCCAATTTCTCCAGTGAATCGCGCGCAAAGGCGACAGTCCCACCGTTGGCTAAGCGCTGACCGAGTTCGATCCAATCTGTCGCTAGTTCGCGAGCAGGCAGTGACTCAATCGGGACTTTGTAGCCAGCGTCGGCTCTCGCTAGCGCTAATAAATCGTGGACCATCCTTGAAATCCGCTCTAATTCCTCGATAATGTCATCGGCTGCTTCCACTGAAAAAACGTTTTGTTCGAGATACAATTTGCGCAAATAGTCCATATTGCCGCGGATCGAGGTGAGCGGGGTGCGCAACTCGTGGCTCGCGTCGGCGACGAAACGGCGTTGGGCGTCATAAGCTTCTTCCAATTCGGAGTACATATTTTCAATTTTGTCCATCATTTGATTGATCTGTGTTGAAAGTTCGCCGATCTCGTCGGGCGGTCCTGTGTAGTCGATCCGTTGGCGCAACGCTCCGGTCCGTTCAATCAAAGCGGTTGTGTCGATGATCCGATGAATTGGTTGTAACGCTTTGCCCGCCAAAAACCAGCCGACCGCCGCGGAAATGGCGGTGATCGTTAACGCTCCGATTGCTAATAGCCATTTCAACGTGGCCTGCGCCCGTTGAAAACTGTAAAGAGATTCGGCAACTTGTAAAATGCCAACTAATTCTCTTTTTACGTATAATGGTTCATAAAAAATGCGTAACAACGTTTGGTGGACCCGTTTCGTTTCGAAATACGTTTCCCGCTTAACCATTTGTCCGAGGGCGCGTTCGCTGATCGGCAACGTATGTCCGCCGAGCGTATCTGAACGGGACAGTGGATTGCCGTGTCGATCGACAATTTGCAAAAACACTTCCGCGGAGGCGAATACATCAATATCAGGCAGGACAAGTCGTTGCATTGGAAACGGGTAAGCGTCGATGAAGGTGATCGAGTTGCGCACTTCCTGGGCTCGTTCCATCAAGTGGGCATCGATTTGCCCGACTTCTCGGTGTGTAAAAAAGAGATATAGATAAGAACAAAATAAACTCATGATCAAAAAAGAAACGCCGCTGTACCAGAGGGCCAGTTTCAAGCGAATCGGCATGTCACGCTTCCTCCTTGAGGATATAACCAAGACCGCGCACGGTATGAATCAGGCGGGGCTGTTGCTGGCGCTCAAGTTTGGAGCGGAGCGCGGCGATATAGACTTCAATTACATTCGATTCTTTGTCATAGTCGCGGCCCCAAATTTGGTTTAAGATTTGTTCCTTAGCTAGCACTTTATTTGGATTGATCATGAAATAATGCAGCAGATCAAACTCCTTGCCGCGTAAATTGACAGGGCGTTCGGCCCGCTGACATTCGCGACTCTCGCTATTCAAGGTAATGTCGGCAAATTGGAATACCGTTTGTTGTTCCAATTCGGGCTGATTTCGGCGCAGTTGCGCTCGAATGCGGGCCAGCAATTCGTTTAAGGCGAACGGTTTGACGACATAATCATCGGCGCCGAGGTCCAAGCCTTTGACACGTTGCTCGACTTCGTCTTTGGCGGTGAGCATGATAATTGGTGTAGTTGCATGGGCCCGTATTTCACGGCACGTTTCCCAACCGTCTAGCCCCGGTAGCATAATGTCGAGGATAATCAGATCGAACGGTTGCTCAAACAAGGCGATCAAAGCATCCTCGCCGCTATGCGCAATGCGCGCAACATAGCCTTCGTACTCTAATGCCCGTTTCAGCATCGCCGTAATCTTATGATCATCGTCAACGACTAAAATGTGATCTTTATCCATAGCCGAGAAATTCACCTGCCTTTTTTTACATAAAAGCCCCAGGCTGGGCCTGAGGCGATAGTGGGTGTTGTTACTGACTATTATAATTCTTTTCGCCGATCGTGACGCTCACCGTGTTCATCTGTCCATTGCGCAACAGTAAAAGTTGATGGCGGTCGCCGACTTTTGCATTGCCGATGATTTCAGCGAGTTGCTCGCTGGATGTTACCTTTTGCTTATCAATTTCCACTATAATATCCCCTTGGGCCAGACCTGCTTTTTCAGCGGGGCTGCCTTCCGATACAAAGCCGATCACAGCTCCTTCTTTCACATCTACCTCTAAGTAACGTGCCAGTTCAGGCGTCAAATCTTGCATCGAAATACCGAGCCATGGGCGAGCCACTTTTCCTTTGTTGATCAGATCGTCAAGTACTTCCTGGACCGTGTTGATCGGAATCGCAAACCCGATCCCTTGTCCTTCCGCATTGATCGCCGTATTAATCCCGATTACTTCCCCACTCAAGTTTAGCAACGGTCCGCCGCTATTGCCAGGGTTGATCGACGCATCTGTTTGCAATAAATCTTTGAAGCGGGCTTGCCCGATGTTGAGTGGACGTTGCTTGGCGCTGATCACCCCGACAGTGACGGTATGATCGAGTCCATATGGATTACCGATTGCGACCGACCATTCGCCGACGCGAATTTGGTCGGAATTGCCAAGCTCAAGGATCGGTAGCTCTTTGCCCGCATCAATTTTTAACACCGCCAAATCGAGTTCTGGATCTTGTCCAATCACTTTTGCTGTATATTTTTGTTCCGCTCCGCTCATGTTGACTTTGATTTGTTGGGCGCCGTTGACGACATGGTGATTTGTTAAAATGTAGCCGTCTTTACTAATGATAAACCCCGTTCCGAGTGATTGGGTCGTCCGTTCTTGTTGCGGAATCTGATAGTCTTCGCCAAAGAAATGGCGGAAAAACAGATCGCGATTCGAAGAGCCGCGTCGTGTCGACTCTGTTTCAATTTTAACGACGGCGGGTCCCGCGAGGTCCAACATGTCGGCAATCACATTGCTGCCCGTTGTCTCCATTAAGGACACATTTTTGACCGCGCCTTTTTGCGTGTTGTCCGCATTAGAAGTCGTGGAGCGATCCGCTGTTGACGTTTCCTTAAAATAGGATGCGTTTTGCACCCCCAGCCAAAAGCCCCCTGTTAAAAACGCCCCCGCGACAAATGAAATAATGATTGTCTTCACTGTTTTTACGTTCATCCGAGTCCCATCCTTTCGTTCAATCCATTCCGCCTCTACCTATGATATCCGAGGCGGGTCTTAACCGAAACATTCTTTTCAGTAGCTTGTTTCTCCTGTTCATCCTCTATTTAACCCCATTTTGCTTAAAAACAGCTTAAAAAACAGTGACAAAATATAAAAAATAACCCGAAAGCCCTACTAGCTTGTCATCTTTCAACCGTTGCCGACATATCTTTAAACAAACAAGCCTCGGATCTTTGCCAAGCATAAGGAGGAAAGCGACTTTGCGGAAGTACATTGTATATTTATGCCTGACAATCGGGCTTTTATCTTTGATGGTATTCATAAAAATATGGGTCATTCCCTTTCTTTTATGGAACTTATTTCCTCAAAACGATCTGATATCAAAAATTTATGAAGTGATGATTATCTTGTTTGGCGGGTGCGCTTTTTTGCTGTTTACGTTGCAAGGATACCTTGGTAAACGCGTTTTTCAGTTTCATTGGTCGACCCATTTTCTACTTCATTCTATCGTGCAACTCCCGTTCGCCCTGCACGTCTTGTTCGAAGGGTTGCGCAAGAGTCGGCTAATGTTGGATTGGGGGCATGTGTTTACGGAAGGGTGGTACGGACTTTTGGCTGAACCGACCCGCTTGATTTTGATGGCTTATCATGGGACGGATGTATTTGCGATTGCTGCCAGTTTCCTATTTTTAGCGCTTGGCAGAAAAATTGAAATAGCCGATGAACAACAACTTTGGGATCAGGCTCGAAAACGAATGAAGGTGGGACGAGTATGAGGACGATTATTCAAGGTGGAACGCTCGTATACGGCGGTGGTTTAAAGCAAGAGGACATGTTGATTGTGGATGGAAAAATTGAAGCGATCAAGCAGCGAATTCGACTAAGCGGAGCGGAACGGATCATCGATGCGAGATCATATTATGCGCTGCCAGGGTTTATTTCGAGTCAACACCAAGCAGGGGCGGATCCGCATGATGGGCACGGGGTGACGGCTTATGTTCGTTCATTAGAAAGCGCTGAGCGCGCCCCTGTCGCTTTATTCCCGTATGATTACGTGTTTCAAGCGACGTTAACGGAGCCGTTGAGTATTCCTTTACTTGAGGAATTGCAACGCAAACAAGTAAAGGTAGTCACGTTGCCGTCGACAATGGTCAATGCCATCGATTGGCAACGGTGGAAATGCCGTTTGCGACGATATGGCATGGTGCTTGAAGTAGACAAAGCGGATGATCCGTTGCCGCAATTGAGCGAAGTGCCGCTGATCGTTCCTTTTTCAGGACATCGGCGTCCGCCGCGTTCGCGGGATGTGTACAAAGTGAGCGGGGGACCACAGCTGACCGCCTGGGAAAAAATCGTTAGCAAACGGGATCCGCTCGTATTCGGAGGGTACTGGCTCGATACGCAAGAATATCGCTTGCCGCGGTTGATAAGTGAATGTGAAGCGCGTTCTTTTTTAATTCGACTCGTGAAGACAAGGGCGAGCATCCCCGCTAAATTATTCGGTATTTATCCGCAAAAAGGATCGTTGCGGGTCGGAGCCGACGCTGATTTTTTACTCGTTGCCAAGCGCCATTTAGTAAGTGGACAGGGAACGCTTTTTAAACCGGATCAAACATGGATTAGCGGCAAGCCTGTCGCCGAACAAGGCCTTCAACCGCGGGCAGGGCGACTATTAACGCGCCATCGCACATATGCATTTAGTTATTAACGAGTCACCGATTGAATCGACTATCTTCCTAATCTTTGGGAAGATATATTTTTTTGGAATTTTGCAGGAATCCGACAAACTTTGACGAATATCGTTACATAGTGAGAAAATAAACGCGTAATGGCGCAACCTTTTTCCAAACGGCGACGTCTATAGGGGCAAAAGGGCGATCTGTATTCGTCCGTTAGTTTATCGAGGAGGTAGGGAAACAGAGATGTTATCAGATTCCCAGTTGATCAGAGAAATTAAAGATGGTCGTGTCGAATATTACGAGCAAATCATCAAGCGGTATGAAAGGCGAATTATGGCGTTCATCATACATATGTTAAATACAACCCATCTGGATCACCTCGCCGAGGACTTGTGTCAGGAAACATTTTATAAAGCCTATCGGAGTTTACAAACGTTTCGCGATGAGGAAGCTTCTTTTTCGACTTGGCTGTATACGATTGCTCGGAATACGGTTTTAAGCGAGTTGCGTAAGAGCCGTAATTCTGAAGTGTATATTGAGGATAGTAAATTAGATCCGATCACTACCTATGAACAGTTGCCCGAGCATGAGTTGTTACGCACAGAACGGGAAAAGTTGGTGCGGCTAGCGATTGGCAATTTGCCGGATAAACAACGCCAGGCGATCATTTTACGCGAATATGAAGATCGTGATTATAAAGAAATTGCGAATCGGTTAGATTCAACGGTAAGTTCGGTGAAATCTTTGTTGTTTCGAGCTCGAACAAGTATAAAAAATCAATTAGAAGCCTACGTTGTTGAAGAAGGCAGCGCGGAGGGGTTGACGAAAACATGAGATGCTCAGATGCTGTTCATTTGATGGCGGGGTATGTCGAACAAACGTTACCCGAACATTCGATGAGAGCGATGAAGCATCATTTACGGATTTGTGAAAACTGTCGAATGGAATCTGTGATCTGGAAAGAAAGCAGTGTTCTATTCAACATGGGATTTGCAGACGAGTCGCGACCTGCAAAGGTGGATGGGCTGGAATCGAGTGTGACGGCGGAGGGTGTTATGGCCCGTTTGGCCAAAGAAGAGAGATGGTCTTTTCCGATTACGCGTCGCGTTTTTCGACTGCCGCCATCCATGAAAAGATGGGTAACGACATTATCTATATTATTTATGTTGGTCTTTGGCTTGCTCATGTACGCGACGCTAGAGGCGGATCGCGGTATCGTCGTGGATGGGGATTGGCAGCAGCTAACCGCATCCAACGTCGTGTTGTCGATCGACCAATTATCGGCAAGCTCCAAACAGCCTGAGCCAGCCGCAAAAAAAGATATTCGGTATCATATGATCGCCGGGGTTGGCGATCCACTGCAGTTTAACCGTTACCGGGAAGCGACCGCGCCGAACGTCGGGTTAGTCGGTGGTTTCTTAGGGATTATGATTACCGTCGTGTCGATGAGCTGGTTGTCGCGGACGGGATAGCTACGTTTATTTTTAGAAGCCGTACTGGAATCAGGACGGCTTTTTTGTGACTGAATAACAACCACCATTTTATGAGCAGACAACGAAAAAAGAGGATAAGGGGCGTTGAGTTTGAACGGAACAATTTACGAACAAATTGAGCGGGCGATTGAACAAATTCAAACGGGAGAAGTAGAGGAGGGGCTGGGGCAATTACGGGGGATGCTCGCTTACGCGCGACAAGATCCTGAGGTCGCTTTTCAACTCGCGGATATTTTTTATGAACTGGGTCACCTCGACACCGCTTTAACTTTGCTACTTGAGCTAGAACCTTTTTTCCATGACGTATCAACAGACATGCAAATCGAAATTCGGGCGTTGCGAGCGGAAATGCTGATTGACGTCGGGCAGTTGGACCAAGCGATGGGCGAACTGTTGCAATGTTTGGAGCTTGAGCCCGATCATATTGGCGTATCCGTGTTGCTGGCGGATCTTTATTTGATGCAAAATTTGCCTGAAGTGGCCTGCCGTTACTTGGAGCGCATTTTGGAAACGCATGAAGATGAACCCGATGTCGCGTTCATTCTGAGTGAACTTTATGTTGATTTAGGTGAGTGGGAAAAAGCGCTCGATTTGTTTGAACAACTGAAGGGCACGGAATACGAACAAAGAGTCGCGATTAGCAAAGGGAATCTGTTTAGCCAGATGGGACGCTTTGAGGAAGCGTATACGTTGTTTCAAGCTGTCCGCGCGGCGGACCCTGTGTCAGAGGAAGCATTGTTAGGGTGCGCTGTGACCGCGTTGCAACTTGATCAAGGGCAAGTCGCTATCGAGCTGTGCGATCAATTGTTAGCGTTGGACGAAGACCACCTTGGCGCCTATCAAGTAAAAGGGGAAGCCTTGCAAAAAGAAGACCGTCTCGATGCGGCCAGAACTGTTTTTGAACAAGCGTTGAGCCGCAATGAGCATGAAGACACGATTTATTTGAAATTAGTTGAACTTCATTTTTTGATGGATGACCTGGAGCAAGCTAAAAATTATTTAAAACACCTCTTCGCGTTGGACGAGCAACATGAGCAAGGAAAAGAATGGCAGGCTCGTTTGTACGATTCGCGACTCAACTAGACACCTGCGGATAAATTGCCGTTCCTAGTCGATCCGCCTATACCTGCAGACGGGATGAATCATAAGTTAAACTATCACCGTTGGAAAGGGGCAGGTATGATGGGCTATAAGCGTCGAAGAAGATGCGGATTGTGCAGAAGACCTCGAAGGAGATGCGGGTGCACGAAAAAACCAATGTGTACCACGCACAAACATTATAAGCACTACTACCACCATCATCACATTACAAAGCATCATTCACATTGTGAGGAAAGCAGTTCCCATTGCTCTAGCTATGGTGGCCACTGGGGCCCTTCCCATGGCAAGCAGTATTATTAATAGGTAAAAGAGCGCTGTCTGCGGTTGAGCGGGCAGCGCTCTTTTTGCGTTGGCGGGCTGGGTGAAAAGGGAGAAGAGCCGCTATGACGACGCGTTTGCGCTCAAAATTGAGTAGAGCTGGTCTTCATCGCCAGTGTGACGACGCGTTTGCGCTCAAAATTGAGTAGAGCTGGTCTTCATCGCCAGTATGACGACGCGTTTGCGCTCAAAATTGAGTAGAGCTGGTCTTCATCGCCAGTATGACGACGCGTTTGCGCTCAAAATTGAGTAGAGTCTGTCTTCATCGGTTTTTCTCCTGCAAATTCGCTATCTTAGAACGGCACTGCCCATTTCATATTCGCGCAAGTTGGTAAACATTGGGTATAACAGCGGGCGGGTACGGTCAATAATGAAAATAAGATGAAGGAGGGATGCACGTTGCGCCTCGCAGAAATGTTGAGCTACGCTGACATTGATCAGCTGCATGAGTTGGCCCGCGCATATGCTTGCGATTGCAACATCAATTCGAAAAACGAACTGATTCAATCGTTACTTGCCTCCATCAAAAGACAGAGCAGCATTGAACAACAGCTTGACGGGTTGAATCAGGCAGAATTCAACTTTTTAATGCACATCGTATTGGATGGCAGACAACAATTTTCGCTTGAAGATTTGCGGGTGAAGGCGAAATTTTCATATCCGCAAGAATTGGATCGAGCAACATACCGTAAGCTCGTTTCAGTGGCATTAAAAAAAGGATGGGTTTTCAGAGGGGTCACTCGCCAGGCGAGTTCATCTTTTGAAGTTCCCGCGGATATGCGAAAAATTTGGGCGGATGAGATTTTACGCCGCGAATTGGGCGAGCAACCAGCGTATCCGCAACCTTATGCGTATCGGGATGAAGGGTTTGCAATGATCGAAGATATGCGTTTGTTTTTACGCTATGTGTTGGATCATGAACCGACCTTGACGGTCGAAGGCGTCATTTATCGCAGAAACCAACAGCAGTTATTTGAATTGCTTGCCGCGCAAGAAGAGCCGATTGAAAAAGGCGGCTGGCGTTTTGGGTACGGTCGTCATTTTCGAGAATACCCGGATCGATTTTCTCTCATCTATGATTTTTGTTACTACAGAGGATATATTC
The DNA here is from genome assembly GCF_003609605.1 of Ammoniphilus oxalaticus. Classification (NCBI taxonomy): domain Bacteria; kingdom Bacillati; phylum Bacillota; class Bacilli; order Caryophanales; family Paenibacillaceae; genus Ammoniphilus; species Ammoniphilus oxalaticus. Next base: position 230,911 of record NZ_MCHY01000006.1, read on the forward strand.
GCGAAGAGCCGGGGCATTGTTTGTATGTGACAAATGAAGCGCAGGAAGCGAATGAGCTGCCAGCTGAGTGGTTGGCAATGGAATTGTACAAATTCTGGTTGCGATTGTACAAACGTCCGGTGGTCGGTCTGCCGATGTTGACAAGACTGATTGGCCGCGCGGCTCAGCAGTGGGTTTCGGAAGAGATACTCCTTCAGATGATTACACCTCGCGTTCGCGCTTTTTATTATGATCAACCTGACAGCATTGCAAGGCAGCGTATTTTAAAAATGATGGTTCATCTCGGACTATTGCGCAAAGGGTTGGCTGAACCGGGGGGGGCCCCGCTTCTTTATCAGACAACGACGCTCGGACAAAAGTTATTAGAGTCAGTAGAAGGATCTGCAATGAAAGATATCATCCTAGATCCCGAAAATTAGCGTTTGAAAACAGACGATTTCAATCATTGGTATTTTCAATAAATGTAAAACCGTAAGGAGGTTCATTCGATGGGTGAAGCGATTACCATTTCAGCAAAAAGGGAATTTATACGTTGGTTTTTAAATAACTATCAATTTAAGAAAAATGAAGGATCGTGGCTGTTTAATTATTTTCTTACGGATGACCGTCTGCTTGAAAAAGTTCACTTTACCGATGACTTGTATAATCGGGAGAAGACAATGATTATTTCCACGGTTTGTTCGCATGCAACCCCTTTTTTATACCAAAAGAAATCGAGATTGAACTATGATGTAGAGGAAGCTTTCAATGATATAAAAGAGAATCCGAATGAAGATGTTTATATTAATATCTTTTTTAAAGATCGGATGAGCTGTCCGCAATATTTAATCGTGTTGGAAGGACGAGGCAAAACGGAGCGCCAAGGACAAACACAACCACGCGTTACGCAAGATAATATGGCGGCAAGTCTGATGACGGAATTGGTGATTGATCAGCTGATGAGAAGCAATCGTTTAAAAGAGTTGACAGAGCAGATCGACGCGGCCCTCGTAAAGCGGGACAAGCCGTTATTTATGAAATTGACCGAGGAATGGAATGAACTACGTCGTTGGGCAGGCGATCTACACGAGAACAACCGTTGACAAACATAGCTTAGATCAGTTACAAACAATATAAACATAAAAACTCGGGAAGACCCCGGGTTTTTTTACATTTCGACACATGTTATTCGCAAAGAATTCTGAAAACATTACCATGAGACGTAATGGATGTAGGGAAGGGGGACGAAAAATGCGATGGACAGCTGAAGATATAGAGAAATTTGAAGCGGAAAAAGAGTTTATCGATACGGCTTTAATCCCAATTTTTTCATTTTCAGTGGAGCAAATCGGCGTTGATGTCGTTAAGGAACAAAAGTGGTTGGAGGAGATTTGCGTCTATACGGAACGGCAACTAACAGGAAGAGTGTTGCTATTTCCTACGCTATATGCGCTAGACCCGGAGTGGCGATATGATCTATTGATTAGCGAGCCGTTTCGTTACCAGCAATGTGTGACGACGAACCCTCTTTTGGCGGAGAAATTGGAGGAGCAAGGGTTGTCTGTTTATTTATTGGGACGAGCCGAAGATGAGGAAGATTTAGCGACAATGGTTAAAGAAGGGAAGAAGCTGACGAATCTGATTATGGAACGCTGGAAAAACAAGTCAGCGCAAACTTAGCAATGTAAAAAAAGGATTACCAGTCGCAATTATTACAAAATTTGAACAGTTGTCACAAATTGTTCACAAAGTGGAAGGAAAGATATTCTTGACACTTTAGAAATCCTTTCTTATGATTGGTATGTCCTAGTGTTATCATCGTGTTAATGTTGTCCAGAATGGACTTTTTTAGATGTAAGGATAGGAGGTCAAGAATCAATGAGTAAGAAAGACATTTCCAGGCGGACATTCCTGAACTACATGCTGATGGGAACCGGCGGGTTTCTAGCAGCGGGAATGATCACTCCGATGGCTCGTTTCGCTCTAGATCCCGCATTGAAAAGCGGGGCGGGAGAGGGAGACTTGGTCCCTGTTACGACAGTGGACGAGTTGAGCGGCGAACCGCAACGTTTTGACTTTAAAGTTAAAACAGTTGATGGTTGGTACCAGACAGAAACGCCGATGTCCGCATGGGTCTACAAGCGCGGGGAAGAGATTGTTGCTTTATCGCCAATTTGTAAGCACCTCGGATGCACGGTGCAATGGAATACGAATCAATCGCATCCGGACCATTTCTTCTGTCCATGCCATGACGGCTTCTACACGAAGGACGGGAATAACGTGCCGCACACGCCGCCGTTAGCGCCGTTAGACGTGTATGAAGTAGATGTGCAAGAAGGCAAAGTTTACCTTGGTAAGCCGCAGCCAAATCCAGTAAAGGGGGCGTAAGTTTAGATGATCAAGCAAGTTTATGATTGGGTCGATGAGCGCCTCAATATTACACCGATGTGGCGCGATCTTGCCGACCATGAAGTGCCTGAGCATGTGAACCCGGCGCATCATTTTTCTGCGTTCGTGTACTGCTTTGGCGGATTGACTTTCTTTATTACAGTCATCCAAATTTTATCCGGTATGTTTTTAACGATGTATTATGTTCCAGACGTCATTCACGCTTATGAGTCTGTAAAGTACTTACAGAATGAAGTGGCGTTCGGTGTCATTGTTCGCGGAATGCACCACTGGGGAGCCAGTCTCGTCATTGTCATGATGTTTTTACATACACTTCGTGTGTTCTTCACCGGGTCGTACAAGCATCCACGTGAGTTAAACTGGGTTGTTGGAATGATGATTTTCTTTACCATGTTAGGTTTAGGCTTTACAGGGTATCTATTACCTTGGGATAACACAGCTTATTTTGCGACAAAAGTAGGGGTAGAGATTGCTGCTACGGTTCCGTTTATCGGAGACTTTATCAAAACCCTACTCACAGGCGGAGATATTCTTGGCGCTCAAACGCTTACTCGCTTCTTTGCGATTCATGTATTCTTCTTGCCGGGCGCATTATTGGGGCTTCTAGGGGCGCACTTTGTAATTATTCGTAGACAAGGTATTTCTGGACCTCTATAAAATTTAGAAGAATAGTTAATCGACGAGAAGAAGGAGGTATAATGAGCAATGGCAAACAACGATAAGACAAAGATCGAATATGTCGGCGATTCGCGTGTTCCCGCGAAAAAACATCCGAACATTTCGCCATCTTACTCTGAATTTCCGGGTAAAACGGAAGCGTTTTGGCCTAACTTTCTACTGAAAGAATGGATGGTTGCAGCGGTTGCTTTAATGGGTTATTTAATTTTGACGGTGAGTCAGCCTGCGCCATTAACGGATATGGCGGATCCGACGAACACGTCGTTTACACCGCTGCCCGACTGGTACTTTTTATTCCTTTATCAATTGTTAAAATATCCTTGGGCATCAGGGACTCCTTGGGTTCTAATGGGAACTGTGGTGCTTCCGGGATTAATGTTCGGTGGCTTGATGTTAGCCCCGTTCCTGGACCGCGGACCTGAGCGTAGATGGACAAAACGTCCTGTTGCTTCTGGCTTGATGTTTCTAGGTGTAATCAGCGTTGCTTTCTTAACGTGGGAGGCAATGGACGGATACAAAAAAATGGAAGCAAGTAAAGCAGAAGCAGCGGCTGAGGCTGGAGAACCTGGCGGGGATTCGGGCGGAGCAGCTGCGCCCCCAGCGGCAGAACTTGATTCTGATGATCCTGGCGCTGAAATCTGGGCGGCTCAAACGAGCTGTGTTAGTTGTCACGGCGCGGATATGTCCGGAGGCGGCGGACCCCCGTTAACGGATGTCGGTTCAAGATTGTCGGCAGATGAGATTAAGGATGTCATTGTCAACGGGGCAGGCATTATGTCTGCTGGAATGTTCGATGGCACGGATGAAGAATTAGATCAATTAGTCGAATTCTTGGCTGAACAAAAGTAAAGATGATGTGTTAAAATATGAAACTGACTGCAGTTGTATCGGCAGTCAGTTTTTTTATCATTATTTGAGACAAAATTTGGGAGGAACAACAGATTGTTCATGCAATGGTTCAGGTCATCTTTGAAAAAATCTTGGTTTCTAGGCAGTTTAATCGTCGTCAACTTTTTAGGGACTATCTACGGCTTCTATTGGTACAAAAACCAGTTAGCCCAAACGGAGCCGGCGCTGTTGCGTGTGTTTGTCCCTGACAGTCCCGCTGCTAGCGGACTTTTCACGCTCTTTTTGATCGCGTTGTGGCTTGGACGCAGCTTTCCGAGTTTAGAAGCGTTTGCCGCTGTGACCAATCTAAAATACGGTGTGTGGGCAGTCGCGGTCATTATTTGGGGCTGGGCGTTAGGCGGAGAACGGCAATGGACCGACTACATGCTGATTTTTTCACACGGGGGAATGGCCTTTGAAAGCTTGCTCTACGCTCGCTTTTATACGATTCGATTTATCCACTTGCTGCCCGTTGCGATCTGGCTCGTCTGGAATGACGCAATGGACTATTTGGTCGGCTTGCATCCTTGGCTGCCATCGGTGATGTACCCCTCTCACGTTTCGACTGTCGGCTGGTTCACCTTTTTACTAACGGTTCTATCCTTGACGATCATCTATCTTGTTGTGAGACCTAAAAAAGGGGTCTAATCTTGTCCACCTCCCCATAAGATGAATAGTAGATAGCAAACGTTGCGTTCACCCAGGGGAGGGGTACAAGTTGAAAAAAAAGTGGAAACAATGGACAATCATCATCTTCCTGGCAATTTTTTCTAGTTTCAGTCAAACGGTAGCGGGAACGGTAACTGCCGCAGAATCCGAGGGAAGAAACAATCAGCAAAATAACATGGAGACCTTAGACCGCCTTTCTCAAGAAATCGTGACGCTCGTCGAACAGGAACAACTAGCCCACGCCAAAGGGAAACTAGAACAGTTAGGGGAGCTGTTTACACATATCGGAACAGAACGGCGGATCAGTATTGAGGCGCTAGAACTCGCCACGCAAACGATCGTCCAGGGAAAAAAGGCGTTAGCCGACGTGACACCGGATAAAAAGGAAGCCATTTTGCGGGCCAAGCAGATCCGAATTCTTGTCGATGCCTTATCACATCCGAACCAACCGATTTGGAAAAGCTATCATTCTACTTATTCGCAACAGGTTGGCGAGATGATGAATCAAGCGGGGCGATCCCGACAAGAAGGATTGCGTAAATCGTTGCAACTAAACTATCAATTGTATTCAACGCTTAAACCAGCCATCGCCTTAAATCAGACGCCATCGACGATCCAAATGATGGACTCGATCTATCAATTCATCAATCAACAAGCCCATGGACAAGATGTCGACTGGGAAGCTACGCAAAATTCATTACAGCAATTGCAAGAAGTCACAGGCAACCTCTTTTTAGGCAAAGAACAAAACACCCTTGCCCTGTATATGAACAGTAACTCGCCGATAGCGATGATCTCCATGATCAGCCTGATTCTATTCACGGCGTTATCCTATGTTGCCTGGCGGATGTATCGCGGTACACGGTTTCAAATGTAAAAGGGGTAATGCTGCTTGAAGTGAATAGGGACAAAGCAAGCGATGACGCTTGCTTTTTTGTTGCTTGTTGAGGTGGGCGCGGTCATGTAGACGCGTTGGAACTCACTGCATGGAAAAGTGAGGGGCGTTGACCGTCACTCGTAGTTGACAAAAGTCCAACTAAATAAGCGTGAGTAAAACAATTACCTGGAGTTAGTTGTCAAAACTCGTGTTATGATAGGGAGCATCAGGACATCAAATGATGGAAAAAGAGTTGCGCTAGTCAATCACTTTAAAATTGACGGTTGCTTTGATCGCAAATCTTTGTTGATCTCGATCCTCCCCTGAATCACTGGAGAACTGGGTGACGCCATGTACAATGTAATTGCCAGGTGGAAAATCATCCGTATTTAAAAAATCTTCCATAAACATCACATAATCCATCGGGTCCTGATCGGCGCTGAATCCTCCGCTTTTTGCGTATTTTTCTCGATAAGGGGTCACGCTCCCTTTTTTAAGCGTTGTGGTCAATCCAATATCATTGACGGGGTAATCGATTTCATATCCTCTCGTCTGCTCGCGCATTGGAAAAAGAATAGCAGATGAGGAGTGATGAATCGTGATTTCTTCTTTGTCGCCTATGTACTCTAGTTCACCGTATAAATTGATCTCTTCTCCTACCTCATATGCGCCTTTTTCACTCACGAGTCGGAAGACGAAGTCACCCTCAACAGTTTCATCCGTTGTGTTTGTTACATCGGAATCCTGTAAGTGATCGCCGCGATCCATCTGATTCGGCGCCCCGCAAGCGGTAATGCAAAGCAAGAATATAGCTGTGAGTATCTTATTCATTTTAATTTCCCCTCCTTTGTAGATTTGGACGATCTGGTTTGGAAAAATGTTGCGCGATTGCTCACCTAGCGCAGGGGAGGCTATCCAGTGTGGACAATGAGAGATTTGGTGTGCGGAGGCTCTATTTCGCAACGTTTTTTAGGCAGAAACGTTATTACCTCCTAGTAAAGTGGCAACCATATTTTCTGCAAGTGATTATTTTTATGGAAAGGGGTGGAAAAAATGAGTATACATAGGGAGGAAGTTGTAAGCGTATTGTCCCGATATCAAAATGGAACTTTATTAAAAGTAATTTGGGACAACGGTGAAAAAGCCATCTATGAATTTGAGACGATGTATGATTCAACGAACGGTTTGGAAATGGATGATCCGAATTACAGAGAATTTCATCTTGCATTATTTAAAGAATATAAAAATCCAAATAATTTCATAGAAGTAGGTAGCGGAGAAAATATCCCGATCTATATTGAGGTTTTGGATGCAAATGAAGTTATTTGGGATATACAAAATAAATGTTAATATCAAAACGCGTCAAAAAACGATATCGTTTAAAGGAAAGACATGATCGAAGGAATTTTTTTTTAAGTGATTCGGCGGGATTGTCAGTACTCTGAGCGATTGATCATTATCCTAATGAGAATCCGTCCGAGCTCGGTGTCGTTGTTCGGTCGTTCATCAAACGATTAAGCTCGGACCTCGAGCCATCACCCGCAAAAATCATCTCCTATCCCACTGTAAAGGCCACAACTCCCGCTAGAGCTGGACTGTATGCGGTGGTCTCGTCTGTAAAGGTCTTATCTCCCTTTAGAGTGGGATTACCCGCAAAAATCATCTCCTATCCCTCTGTAAAGGCCACAACTCCCGCTAGAGCTGGGCTGTATGCGGTGGTCTCGTCTGTAAAGGTCATATCTCCCTTTAGAGTGGGATTCCCCGCAAAAATCATCTCCTATCCCTCTGTAAAGGTCACAACTCCCGCTAGAGCTGGACTGTAAGCGGTGTTCTCGTCTGTAAAGGTCATATCTCCCTTTAGCGTGGGATTCCACCTTGAAAATCATCTCCTATCCCTCTGTAAGGTCACAACTCCCGCTAGAGCTGGGCTGTATGCGGTGGTCTCGTCTGTAAAGGTCTTATCTCCCTTTAGAATTAGCCCTACCTTGATCCGTCAGCTAGCGCTCACTCCCTCCCCAATCTCGGCCCGCCCGCCCATGTTTCCATCAGTGGTTGCTTGACCGCTCTCCCCATCCCGGATCGGACCCTAAGCCTCTTTCAATGGCCGTTTGTTTTCGTCGTGGGTAAAGCCCTCACCGAGCACTTCGCGGACGTCGCTAACGATGATGAAGGCATAGGGATCGATCGCATGCGCAATCGCTTTGAGCCTCACAATTTCATTCCGATTCACGACGCAATAGAGAATATCCTTCGAGCTGCCTGTCCAACCGCCGCGGCCATTTAACAACGTTGCGCCTCGCTCCATCTCCTTCAACACCTTTTTGGCGATATGTTGATTGCTATCGGAAATAATCGTCACCGCTTTTGCCGAGTAAGCGCCTTCTTGCACGAAATCGATCACGCGGGTGCCGATAAACACAGCAACGAGCGTGTACATCGCTCCCGTTAAATTCAAGTACAACAACGACAGTCCGATTACAAATACATCGACCATAAAGATGACGCGCCCAATACTCCACCCTTTATATTTATTTAAAATCCGGGCGATGATGTCGCCGCCGCCTGTTGTCCCGCCGGCGCGAAAAACGATGCCGAGTCCGATTCCAACAGTCACCCCCGCGTACAAAGCCGCTAACAGCGAATCATCCAAAGGAAGTCGAAAAGAGCTAAACAGACTCAAAAACACAGACAAAGAAACGGTGCCGATTACAGTATAGATCAGAGAGAGACGGCCCAATGTCCGCCATCCTAAAATAAGCAATGGAATATTTAAAGCGAGGTTGACTAACCCAGGATCCCAGTTGAAAATGAACTTCAGTAAAATTGTAATCCCCGTTACGCCGCCCTCAGCTAAATGGTTCGCAATGTTAAAATAATTAATGCCAAAGCCTGTGATCGCTGAGCCGACCAAAATCATAAATACATTTTTAAAATGAGTCTCTATCGTATTCATCGTCTTTTACCACCTCAAAAGTTGGAATCAACGCGTCCATTTTTCCCTTAAAAATCTGCAAGCTACTCTTTGGGCCCAAAAACTTTAAAATTCCACTAAAGGGCCTACAGCGCAACAGTCTACCGTTATTCTGTATAATGTCAGGATGTCCAATTATAGATGAAGCTAATAAACGCATGTTATAATATTGTAACAAATGTTGGAATAGGAAAGGGAGGCAGAACGATGAACAAAGAGTTAACGATCAAGGGGATGCAGCGCGAAGTCGATCAGTACATCTCTCAATTCAAAGAAGGATATTTTAGCCCGTTGTCATTAATGGCTCGCTTGACGGAAGAAGCGGGGGAGTTGGCTCGTGAGGTCAATCATCATTATGGCGAAAAACCGAAGCGCGATGATGAAGAAGAAAACAGTATCGAAATGGAGTTGTCTGACTGCATGTTCATTTTGACTTGCTTCGCCAATTCATTAAATATTGATTTAGAAGAGTCATTTTATAAAATGATGCATAAGTTTAATACAAGGGACGCAAATCGTTGGACGCGGAAAGAACAGGAATAGGCGGCGCTTCTTTCCAAGTATCTTTGTTTCCTGTATAATTTGAAAACAACAATCGATTACAAAATTATTTGCGGCTTGGCGGACAGATGTCCAGATTTTTTTCGTAACATCCGCCGAAACATGGAAAATAGACGTTGTACATAGACTAAGCTTATAAGATAAAGAGGTTCGGAAAAGGAGAGAACGATGACGATAAAAGTAGCGATTGCAGGTTCAAAAGGGAAAATGGGAGTCGAAGCGGTGAAAATGGTTCATGCGGATGAGGCGTTTACGCTTGTCGCAGAAATCGGCCGTCCTGGCTCAGTGTATACAGAGGAAAATGGCGCGCCTTATTTTGGCGATGTCGCGGAAGCATTGGAGAAAACGAAGCCTGATGTGTTGGTCGATCTGACGACGCCACAGTCCGCGAAGGAAAATATGGAAACGGCGCTGCGTTTAGGGGTTCGTCCTGTTGTCGGCACAACTGGGTTCAGCGCGGCAGATATCGAGAGTTTGGACAAGCTTTGTCGGGAAAAAGGGGTCGGAGCGATCATTGCGCCCAACTTTGCGATCGGAGCGATTTTGATGATGAAGTTTGCCCGCGAGGCGGCGAAATATATGCCGCATGTGGAGATCATCGAGATGCACCACGATCAAAAGCTAGACGCTCCGTCTGGGACGGCGATTAAAACAGCTGAAATGATTCAAGAAACGCGCCCAGAATTAAAGCAAGGCCACCCAGAAGAAGAGGAAGTAATCGACGGCGCGCGTGGCGGGGTTGTAAACGGTTTTCGAATTCACAGTGTCCGCTTGCCAGGTTTGGTCGCCCACCAAGAAGTGTTGTTTGGACATACCGGGCAAACGTTAAGTATCCGTCATGATTCGATCAACCGCGAATCGTTTATGCCAGGCATTCGGTTAGCGATCAACAAGGTGATGGAGATTGAAGGGTTAGTTTACGGCTTAGACCAAATTATGGAATAACGAGCACGAAGGGGAGCGAAAAAACATGGATATCGCCTTAATTGCCCATGATAAAAAGAAAACAGAACTCGTCAACTTTATGATTGCCTATGAACAAATTTTTTCGGAACATAACTTGTATTCAACAGGAACGACGGGCCTGCGGATTATGGAAAATACCAACTTGCAGCTTGAACGATTGAAGTCGGGACCGATGGGCGGCGACCAACAGATCGGAGCCCTCATTGCGACAGGCGCGCTTGATCTGGTCATTTTTTTCCGCGACCCGTTAACGGCTCAACCGCATGAACCAGATGTCAGCGCCTTGCTTCGTTTGTGCGATGTGTACGGTATTCCGTTGGCGACGAATGCGGCCACAGCGGAGCTGTTGTTAATGGCGGTTGAAAAAGGTTTTTTCGATTGGCGCGAGACCGTTGATAAATACAAAGGAGCGATCGACCTAGATGACGATTGATATTTTGGCAATCGGGGCGCATGCTGACGACATTGAAATTGGGGTAGGCGGAACGCTGCTGAAACATCGTTTGCAAGGAAGGACAATCGCTTTGTGCGATCTCACATTGGCGGAACTGTCGTCGAATGGGGACGTGGAAACGAGATTACGCGAAGCGGAAGCGGCTCGTCAGACGTTGGGCGCCGAGCAACGGATTCAACTGGAACTTGGCGATCGCCAGTTACGGGTCAGCGATGAGCAGATTCGGGCGATTGTCGCCGTCATTCGGCAGCTGCGACCGAAATTGATTTTTGCTCCTTTTTGGAAAGATCGTCATCCCGACCATGAACATGCTAGCCGTTTGGTTCGCGAGGCGGCTTTTAGCGCGGGCATTCGTCATTATGCCCCTGAAACAGGAGCGGCCCATCGTCCGCAATCGGTGTTCTATTATTTTATAAACGATTTTGTCGAGCCTGATTTTTGTGTCGATGTGACGAATGTGTATGAGCAAAAAATGGACGCCCTAGAATGCTACCAAAGTCAATTTTTACCGTCTGATGGAACCGTTGTTACGCCGTTAAACAGCGGTTATTTTGAACAAATCAGAAGCAGGGAATATCTTTTTGGTCGAAAAATTGGAACGGGTTTTGCAGAGGGTTTCAAAACGAACACCACTTTAGCGCTAGACTACTTGGTTTAAAGGGGATCCAGGACACGATGAAAATTGGAATAACTTGTTACCCTACCGTGGGCGGCTCCGGCGTTATTGCGACTGAACTCGGCAAATTGTTGGCCGAACGGGGTCATGAAGTCCATTTCATTACGTCGGACATGCCTTTTCGACTCGGCAAATTTTATAAAAACATTTACTATCATGAAGTGGAAACGAGCAGCTATGATGTGTTTCGCTACCCGCCGTATGAATTGAGCTTGGCCAGCCGCATGGCGGAAGTGGCCCGAAATGAACAGTTAGACGTGCTGCATGTGCATTATGCGATACCGCATGCGATTAGCGCTTTTTTGGCGAAAGAAATGGTCGGCGAGCAACTCAAAATCGTGACAACGTTACATGGCACGGACATAACGGTGCTCGGGCACGATCGATCGCTCAGCGATATTATTCGATTTGGAATTGAGCGGAGCGATGTCGTTACCGCCGTTTCGCAAGACTTGATCGATAAGACCAAGCAAGTGTTAGGGATCGAGCAACCGATTGAAAAAGTATACAATTTTATCGACAAACGTGAATATTATCCGCGCGATGTGAGTGATTATCGTCAAGAATTAGCGCCTAGCGGAGAAAAGATTTTGATCCATGTGTCCAACTTTCGTCCAGTCAAAAGGGTGCTAGATGTGGTCCGTATTTTTCATCAAACGCTTCAACATATGCCAGCAAAATTGTTGTTTATCGGTGAGGGGCCTGATACCGCGGCGGCGCGCCAATTGGCGGTTGAACTAGGAGTGAGTGAACATGTTCGCTTTTTAGGTAAACAGGAAAAGCTTGCTTTTATGTACTCGCTTGCCGATCTGTTATTGTTGACCTCGGAAAAAGAAAGTTTCGGGCTTGTGGCGTTGGAGGCGATGGCTTGCGGGTTGCCGGTTGTGGGCACAACGGCGGGCGGGATTCCCGAAGTGGTGACCGATGGGGAAACGGGTTTTTTGCGACCGATCGGTGATGTCGAGGGGATGACGAAACAAGTCGTTCGCTTGTTAAGTGATCAAAAGCTGTACGATCGCTTTTCTAAAAATTCATTGGGACGCGCGTACCACGAGTTTTGTCAGGATCAAATTGCGAGCCAATACGAAGCGATTTATGAACGGATTTGCGCTCAGCCCGCCGCGAACACGCGCTAGGGGGTTATCGACATGGAGCAAGCTGCTCGCGGATTGCTTGAATATCTTGAACAACACGGTCATACCGCCTACGAAGTAGGCGGTTGTGTGCGTGATCGGCTGCTTGGCTATCCAATCCAAGACATTGATATCGCGACCTCGGCTACCCCCGATCAAATGTTAGCGCTGTTTCCGCGAGCGATCCCGACTGGGATCAAACACGGTACAGTGACCGCGTTTTGGCAGGATCATGCTTTTGAAGTGACGACGTTTCGAATCGACGGCTCATACAGTAACCATCGGCAGCCGGATCAAGTTCAGTTTGTCGACGACATCACGCTTGATCTAGCCCGGCGCGATTTCACGATCAACGCGATGGCTGTTAATCGGCGCGGTCAGTTGATCGATCCGTTTGGCGGACAGCAAGATTTGGAGCGCCGCTTGCTTCGATCGGTTGGCGATCCGCAACGACGTTTTTCGGAAGATGCGTTGCGGATTTTACGCGGGATCCGTTTTAGCGCCCGATTTGATCTGGAAATTGAACCGCAAACGTGGGCGGCAATGTTGGATTGCGCGCCCATGCTTACCGCCATTTCTCGCGAACGGATTCGCGATGAACTGGCGAAGATGGTCGGGGGAGTTCGCCCACGACGCGCATTATCGCTCTTGGCGACGCCTGGTTTGTTGCCGTTTGACGAGTGGATCGCATTATTTGCATCCATCCCAATTGCAGCGTTGCCGTCAGGCTATTCAGTACTTTCCGAACGAGGGCGTTGGGTTGCGTTATGGTTACAGGCGGACTGGGAATTAGAGCGTTGTCGCCGACTGTTGCGTTCATGGCGATTTTCAAATCAGGAACAGCGGGACAAGCTTCATTTGCTGGCTGCGGTTCGGGCGCTGCCTAGGGCGACGACGGATGATCGCCAGGCAAAACGACTCTTGCTGTCTTACGGGCTTGCGTTAATGTTAGAAGCAGAACAGTTGACGCGTTGGCGAAGTTCACAAGTAGACTTTGCTGAAACTTCGCGTATTGAACAGCGTTGGCGTCGGTTGGATGCCCAAATCGAGATTCGCGAACCAAGGCAGCTCGCAATCGGTGGACAGGCATTGATCGATGTTTTTGGACGCGAAGCCGGCCCGTGGGTCGGGGAAACATTACATACGTTATTTGAACAGGTCGCGCTCAACGGACTCCCCAATCAGCGGGAACCCCTGTTGGCGGCGGCAAGAAAGGTTTGGAACGAACGTGAAGGAACAAATACTGAGATTATTTAAAGAAGCGAACGGTCAGTTTGTATCGGGGGAAGCGCTCAGCGAGGCGTTAGGTTGTTCGCGCACCGCAATTTGGAAGCATATAAGTGAGCTGCGGGCGCAAGGCTATCAGTTTGAGGCGGTTCGTCGCTCGGGTTATCGGCTGTTGGCTACCCCGGATATTCCGTATGCTGAACAAGTCAAAGCGGGTCTCAACACACAGAGGTTAGGGTGTGAAACCCATTTTTTTGAAACCGTGGAATCGACGCAAACAGAGATCCACGCGTTAGCGCGAGCGGGAGCGCCCGAAGGAACGGTCGTTATTGCCGATGAACAAGTGAAGGGAAAAGGCCGATTGGGGCGTTCCTGGCACTCGCCGCCAGGCAGCGGGATTTGGATGAGCGTCTTATTGCGGCCCAAATTGGAGTTGCAACGCTGTCCCCAATTAACGCTTGTCGCCGCGGTCGCGATTGTCGAAACGATTCGCGAACAGACGGGTTTGCCGCTGATGATTAAATGGCCGAATGACCTGTTGTTAAACGGAAAAAAAGTGTGCGGGATTTTGACCGAATTGCGAGCAGAATCGGATTGCGTTGATTATATTGCGCTTGGGATCGGGATTAATGTGAGCTCCGCTTCGTTTCCGTCAGAATTGGCGGATATCGCCACTTCGTTGAGCATCGAACAGCAAGGCCAAGCGCCGCTGCGGACCCCGTTGATCAAACGGTTATTGGAAAAATTGGAAGAACTCTATTTTTTATACGTTGAACAAGGTTTTTCTGCAATAAAACCGCGCTGGGAAGCGCATGCGTTGATGCTCGGTAAGCCGATTACTGCCCGTCGCGTCAACAGCGCGACACTCCAAGGGATCGCAATTGGAATCGACGAACAAGGAGCGTTACTCTTGCGGATGGAGGACGGCCGAACCGAACACATTTATTCCGCTGATATTGATATGGGTTGAAACTTGCTTCAGTTCTGCTATACTAAAAGAAATTGGCTATATCCGTACGGTAAGGGAATAGCACTAAATTCAGCAGTTGTGATTACTTTTTTAGCGGAGGACCCAATGCTCGTGTACTAAATTTAGTGAGGGCTCAACCCTCGTCTGAATTTAGTGGCCTCCGGCGGATGTCACAGATTTTCAGGGGTAGCTTTTGAGCAAGCTCAAAAAATCTGGACCCATTTGCGCCTTTCGTCGAAATGGAGTGAAGTCCGCGGTAGGTTGTGTTGACTTTTAAAGTGGAGACCTAATGATGGGCGAATCCAACAGCCTTTCGGCGGATGTCACAGATTTTCAGGGGTATCTTTTGAGCGAGCTCAAAAATTCTGGATACCATTTGCGCCTTTCGTCGAAATGGAGTGAAGTCCGCGGTAGGTTGTGTTGACTTTTTAAAGTGGAGACCTATTGATGGGTGAATCCAATGGCCTTCCGATGGATGTTACAACAATTTCATAAAGGCATTTTTTATGCACGCTTGTTTAGAAGAAAAAAATCTGCTCTGAGCCATTACTGGACCGAGACAGAAGATTCCGTTTGCATAGCGCGGTACCCATCTGTGTCCAATTGTCCACCTTTCGGATCAGTTTTTTCCGAAGGGTTTTTTTATTGTCTGTTGCTCAGGAGAAATGGAGGACAACATGTCAAAAAAGAAGAAGTATACGACGGCTACTTTTCGTGAGATGAAAAAAGCGGGGGAGCCGATCGTCATGGTCACAGCTTATGATTACCCGACAGCGAAGTTAGCTGATGAAGCGGGGGCGGAGATGGTCCTTGTCGGCGATTCGCTGGGAATGGTTGTGCTTGGATTTGATTCAACGATCCCGGTCACACTAGACGATATGATCCACCATACGAAAGCGGTCACACGGGCGACGAAAAATTCGTTTGTGGTGACGGATTTGCCGTTTATGAGTTACCGCATCGGAACTGAGGAAACGCTGAAAAGCGCTGCGAGAGTGATGCAGGAAGGGTTGGCAAAAGCGGTCAAATTAGAAGGCGGCAGTGAGTTGTGTCCGATCATCGAACAGCTTGTCCAGGGTGGGATTCCTGTTGTCGGTCATATTGGGCTGACGCCGCAATCTGTTTTCCAGCTGGGTGGATACAAGGTGCAAGGCAAATCTGCTGAAGATGCCGCGAAGCTGCTTGAAGACGCGTTAGCGTTACAGGAAGCGGGTATTTGTTCGCTCGTTTTAGAATGCGTGCCGCATCAATTAGCGAGATTGATTTCGGAAAAGTTAGAGATCCCAACGATTGGGATCGGAGCGGGCCCTGATTGCGACGGACAGGTGCTTGTGTTCCATGACCTTGTTCAATACGCGAGCTCGATTCAACCGAAATTTGTGAAGCCGTATGCCGCTGTCGGCGATGATATTAAGCGGGCGTTTATGCAGTATGCAAAAGAAGTAAAAACGCGTCAGTTTCCGACGCTTGAGCATAGTTTTACAATGAAGGATGAAACGATCCAACAATTGTACGGGGAGAATTAGCAGCTATGATAATAGTCGACACGATCCAACAATTGAGATCCACATTGGAGCCGTACCGCAAGCAAGGGCAGCGGGTTGCGCTCGTTCCGACAATGGGTTTTTTGCATGAAGGTCATTTGAGTTTGGTCGATGAAGCGAAAGCGCGGGCCGAAATTGTTGTGATGAGCATTTTTGTTAATCCAACACAGTTTGGGCCTGGCGAAGATTTTGAAAGTTATCCGCGTGACTTGGAAAAAGATCAAGCCCAAGCGATGCAACGCGGCGTTTCCATTTTGTTTGCTCCAAGCGCGAAAGAGATGTATCCCGCGCAGTCATTGACGACGGTTAGCGTGTCCGAGGTGACGGATCGTTTATGCGGGGCTTCTCGACCGGGTCATTTTGATGGTGTGGCGACGGTTGTGACCAAGCTATTTAACATCGTCCAGCCTGATTTTGCTTGCTTTGGCATGAAAGACGCTCAGCAACTGGCGGTTATTCAACGATTCGTCCAAGATTTAAATATGTCCGTTGAAATCATACCCTGTCCGATTGTCCGCGAGGCCGATGGTCTGGCGTTGAGTTCGCGCAATGTGTATTTAAACATGGAGGAACGCAGCCAAGCGGTTGTGTTGAATGAAGCGTTAACGTTGGCGGAACAAGCGCTCCAAACGGCGACAAACGGTGAGGCCGTGAAGGAGCAGGTACGGTCTTTGATCGAAACGAAACCGCTCGCTAAAATAGACTATGTTGAGTTGTTAACGTATCCATCCTTGGAACCGATCGAACAGCTGGAAACAGCGATGGATTGTATCGTCGCTCTTGCGGTCCGATTTGGAAAAACAAGATTAATTGATAATCGAATGATTACGATAAAAAGGGGAGAGCGGCATGTTTCGGACAATGATGAACGCTAAACTTCACAGAGCTACTGTAACCGAAGCGAATTTAAATTATGTTGGCAGTGTAACGATCGATGAGGACTTATTAAATGCTGTGGATATCCTTCCCAACGAGAAAGTCCAAATCGTGAACAATAACAATGGAGCTCGCCTTGAGACCTATGCAATTCCAGGTCCGCGCGGTTCGGGCACGATCTGTTTGAACGGAGCAGCAGCCCGCCTCGTGCAGCCTGGCGATAAAGTGATTATTATCTCCTACTGCCAAGTGAGCGATGAACGAGCGAAGAACCACCAGCCAAAAGTGGCAATTATGGATGATCAAAATAACATTGTGGAAATTATCGGTGAAGAAATCCACGCGACGATCTTGTAAACAATTTGTAAACAGTGTGACTTTCACACTGTTTTTTCTTTTGACGGGCATGTTTCCAGTGAGATTGGAAAATGATATAGGGAAACAAGATTAAAGGTGGTTTGGAATATGTTGGTCAAACACCTATTTGGTTCCTTGATGGAGCGCTTGGACGAAGTCGAAGAGCGGTGGGTTGCAGCTGAGTCGTCTGAGCAAAAACAAACACTGCGCAAAGAACTGTTTAAATTGCGACAGATGAGTGATGACATTTTAGACAGCTGGTTAAGTTTTGAGGAACAATTAAGCGTATTCGATAAGCAGATGCAAACGGAGCAACTCGGAACAGACGATACGAAGGCGCTGGGAGCGGAAAAAGGACCGTTTAAAGAAATCCCTGACGATGTTGCCGATAAAATTTTACAAGAGATAAAAAATATGGCGGAGGAAAAACCGTCATCGAATATGGTGTCGTTTATGTCTGGTGATGTGGCCCGCATGTTTCGAAAAGGACAAGGTTATTATAACTTATTGATGTATCCGCATGCGTCTGATCATTTTCGCGAAGTGCTTGAACAGGAGCCCGACCTGGATGTGGCTCGGATGTTTCTTGCTTTTAGCGAACTGATGAATGGCTCAATTGATGAGGCCGATCGTCATTTTTATTTGTTAAGCAAGACGACCGATCAGTATGTGTTGCAAGCGACGGCGTTGAATGCCCAAGGCTGTATTATGGCTGCCCGACGAGAGTGGGAAAAAGCGGATCATTTTTTTGAGCAGGCGATCGCGTTGTATCCAAAATTGAAGGATCCCCATTTTAATCGGGCTCTCGTTTGGATGGAGCTGGGTCAATACAGCAAGGCCAAACCGATCTGGCTGCAGTTGGCCAAACAAGATCAAGAGGACTGGGAGGCGCTGATCCAACTCGCCCATTGTTATATTGCGGAGGGGGAAGAGGACAAGGCGAACTACACGTTGACTCAGATTCGCAATACGGCGGATGATCGCGAAGCGCTAGTGGAGACAGCGAAAATATTTGAGCGTATGCGTCAATTTGGCAATGCGGCGCTGTGTTTTCAGATGGCGTTGCAAGAGGACCCGTATGATGCGGATGCTTGGCACGGCCTCGGATGGAATTTATGGCATGCTGATGGACAACCGCTTGGCGTTGATCACATTCAAAAAGCGATCGAGTTGGCTCCTGAGCACCCTGATTACCAATTTTCATACGGGTGGATCTTATACCATCAGCGGGCATATGAGGAGGCGGAGGACGTGTTTCGGACTTTATTGGACAAGGATCCAGGTTACACGTTGGCTTTAGCCGGCCTTGCTCAAGTGTTGACTAGTAAACAGCAGTGGGAAGAAGCGGAGGCTCTTTGTTACCAGATGATTGGCGAATCACATCCGCCGATTAAATCGCTCGGCTATTTTCAAGCGGGCAGAATGGCGATGGCGAGAGCGAATTATGAACGGGCTCAGCGTTATTTTTCAGAGTCAGTTCAGCTGGATCCCTCGATGAAAGACGGTAGACTGTGGCTTGGTTTAGCTCACTATTTAAACGGGGAACGGGATCGCGCCCGTGAAGTGTGGGAAGAACATTTTTAAAATGGTGGAAAGTACTAACAGGGTCAGTTATGAAGTAGCAAATTAAAGAGGATTTTCTACATCGACTAATACTTAAAAAGAGCAGCATTGCTGCTCTTTTGTTCGTTCCTTTTTTACAAGGAGATTATTGCCCTTATCACAATAGGATATATCCTGCTACTTAGTGGAATGGGTGAAGCATAAGAATGTGTATGAGAATCATGATTGCTCAGGTTCGTAAAATGTCAAAGCATAGAGCAGAGTTTAAGTTAAAGTTTAAATTAACATCCGATGGTTTACGCGCACCCACTGTTTGTTCCGATAATTGCCACCAACATAGTCTCATTCCTTATTCTTTGGCCTAATAATTCCATGCTTCTCCTCTTTCATATACGTCGTATCCGTTTCAAGGTTGTGGTAGAATATGTGGTAGCATAGCAAACAACCTGAGGTGAATCAGTTTGAATAAGTTTTTGGTGGTGGATTTTGAGACAACAGGCAATAAACCGAAAGACGGGGATCAAATCATCCAAATCGGAGCGGTGTTGATTGAACAAGGGGAAATTGTCTCGCAACTGTCCACATTAGTTAATCCGGGAATCCCCATTCCTCCTTTTATCCAACAATTAACGAAAATTAACGATGCGATGGTACAAGACGCGCCGCCGATCGATGAAGCGATTGCAAAGATGTTGCCGCTTTTAGACGGGGCTGCCTTTGTCGCTCATAATGTGCATTTCGACCTCGGCTTTTTGCAAGCGGCTTTGAGCGATGCAGGATATTTGCCGTTTACAGGACCGATTCTTGATACAGTGGAACTTTCGCGCCTGCTGTTGCCAGGACAGACCGGATACAAATTGTCGGAATTATCGTCCGATCTTGATGTGGAACACGAAGCGCCGCACCAGGCTGATTCAGACGCGCAGGCAACGGCTGATATTTTTTTAACCTTAATTGAGAAACTAAACGCGCTGCCGCTGCTTGTCATTCAGCGTCTGATTGATTTAACGAAAAATTTTTCCTCCAATATCTCGTTATTGATTGAATCGATTGAACAGCAACGCCTGCTTCGTCCCCAACTCGGCGACGACGATGAACAGTTAGAAATGTTTCGCCAAATCGCGTTGCAACGAAAAGATGAAGCGGGGCATGCAGTGATTGATGTGGAGGCTATTCCCGCTTTTCCGACATTTGTATCTGAACTGTACGAGCAAATGGCTGAGCATATGACAGACTTTGAATTGCGACCTGCCCAGCGGGAGATGATGCAACAAATTTACGACGCTTTTTCAGATGGACGCCACTTATTGGTGGAAGCAGGCACGGGCACGGGCAAATCACTGGCCTATCTTACGCCAGCGTTGTATTGGGCCGCCCAAGAATCCGATGAAAAAGTTGTGATTAGCACACACACGATTCAGTTACAGGAACAGTTGTACGCGAAGGATCTTCCTTTGTTGGCGAAGTTGCTTGATTTTCCCTTTACAGCGGCGATTTTCAAAGGAAGAAATAACTACTTATGTTTACGAAAATTTGAAATGAGTCTATCTGATTCGTTCGATAATTATGATGTGCAGCTATCGAAAGGGCAGATTTTAACTTGGCTGACCGAAACGCAAACAGGTGATGTCGAGGAAATCAATCTACCGTCTGGAGGGCAGTTGTATTGGCGCCAAGTCCAGAGTGACGCCAACTCCTGCTTGCATAACCAATGTCCGTGGTTCTCCCGTTGTTTTTATTATTCTGCCCGTCGTAAAGCGGCGGAAGCGGATGTCGTGATCACCAACCATTCTTTGCTGTTCACCGATTTGCAAGCGGAACAACGGATCTTGCCGCCGTATCGCTATGCGATTATCGACGAGGCGCATCAGTTTGAAGAAGTGGCGAGTAACCATCTTGGTCTTTCTTTTAACTCATTGCAAATGGACGCGCTTTTAAATGAATTAACGGTTGATCGCGGTAGCGGCTTATTGGATCGCATTACACAAGAGTGTGTGTCCTTGCCGATCTGGAAAGAGATCGGAAGCGAAGTGGAAACGAGCTTACAAATGACGGTTGAATTGAAAGAATATGCGAAGGATTTGTTCAACCAATTGTACAATTGGGGCCGACGCGCAGGCAAAGAAAGCCCCGAACAGGGGCGGCTTGTCAAGCGCTATCAACCTGGCGAATGGCGGGGGCGAAAGCAAGTAACCCAGTCGATTACGTATGCTCAAGACTGGATTCGGCTGCTGAAGACATCGTTGGAAAAAGTGTACGTCGGTTTGTTTGACGATGTGGAAGCAGCTAAACAACAATTAAAAAGTTTGGCAGTCGATCTTGCGGGACAAATCAAAGAGCTGGAAAAGTGGAATGAAGCGTTGCAACGATTATTAATCGAACCTGAAGAGGGGCATGTGTATTGGATGGAGCTCGATACGCGCTCCACGCGCCGCGGCGTATTTTTAAGGATGACGCCGATTGAGATTGCTCCGCAGTTACGGGAACAATTTTTTAAGCAAAAAGAAAGCGTCGCGCTCACTTCCGCGACACTCAGTGTTAATCAATCGTTTGATTACACGATGAAGCGGTTAGGTTTGGAAACCGAGGCGGTGGAAAGCATCCATCATGGATCGCCGTTTGACTTTGAAAAACAGACAATGCTCTGTGTGCCGAACGATATTCCCGCCCTTACGCGGAACGAGGAATCCGCGTTTATTAAAGAACTTACCCGATCGTTAGGAGATTTGGCTCAGGTGACTGCGGGCCGGATGATGGTCTTGTTTACTTCGTATCAGATGTTGCGTCAAGTGTATGAACCTTTGAAACAACAGCTGAGCGGCGCGGGATTCACCGTGCTTGGGCACGGTATCGACTCCAATAGCCGCACGAAATTGACGAAGCAATTTATTGAGACGCCCAATTGTATTTTGCTTGGGGCGAGCAGTTTTTGGGAAGGCGTCGACATCCCAGGTGAGGCGTTATCTTGTTTGGCGATTGTGCGTCTCCCGTTTTGGCCGCCGAACCATCCGGTTGTCGAAGCGAGAAATGAACAAATCAAAGCCCGCAACGGCAACCCGTTTATGGAGTTATCCGTGCCGCAAGCGGTGATTCGCTTCAAACAAGGCTTTGGTCGACTTGTGCGCACGCAACGGGACAAAGGGATTGTCATCGTGTACGATAAGCGGATCGTGGAGTCGAGGTATGGTCGATTTTTCATCCGTTCCTTGCCGCAAACGCCGCTAGTAAACCGTCCGATGAATGAGTTGCTGCCGATGATAGAACAATGGTTTGATGAACAATAAAAATAGGGAAACAAACGAATGGCGGCGAACGGTTGTTTGCTGGAAGGATCTTGCCCGGCCGCCGTTCGTATCGTTTCCAAGATTCGAGGCACCCTAAACAAAAGGGGTGTTTTTTTATGCATACGATGTGGAAAGGATCGATCAGCTTTGGCTTGGTCAACATTCCTGTTAAAATGTTTAGCGCCACAGAAGACAAAGACATTCGCTTCCGCTACTTGCACAAAGAATGTGGAACGCCTGTTAAATATACCAAAGTGTGTCCCACGTGTGATCGCGAAGTACAGGGGGAGGAGATCGTTCGGGGTTACGAGTATGAAAAAGGCCGATTTACGATGATGAGCGAAGAAGACTTTGAGGCGATTGCCCCTGAAACGCGCAAAGCGATCGAAATTTTGGATTTCGTGAAGTTGGCGGAAATTGATCCGATCTATTTTGATAAGACGTATTTTCTCGCCCCGCATGAAACGGGGGACAAAGCGTATTCTTTGCTGCGCGAAGCGATGCGGCAAACGGGTATGATCGCAATTGCAAAAATTACGATTCGTTCCAAAGAAAGCTTGGCTGCGGTCCGTTTATATGAAGATTGCATCGTCATGGAGACAATCTTTTATCCGGACGAAGTGCGCGAAGTTGAGCATGTGCCTGGCTTGCCAAAAGGGTTAGAAGTGAGCGAATCGGAATTGAAGATGGCGACACAATTGATCGAAAACTTGGCGACGGCCTTTGATCCATCGAAATACACCGATGAATATCGCTTGAAACTAACAGAACTGATTCACGCCAAAATTGAAGGACAAGAAATTCAAGAAGCGCCTGACACGCCGCGTGTCGGCAATGTCGTTGATTTGATGGCTGCTTTGCAAGCGAGTATCGAAGCGACGAAGCAAGAAAAAAAAGCGGACGTTGGAGAAGAAAAAGAATCGACAACAAAAAAGCGGAAAAGAAAAGTGACGGTGTAACTCTACGCTTACTCTTTATTTCGTCTTCTTGTAAGCGCTGTCCACAAAAACGGCGCTTTACATCACTTAGGTTACAAATTCCGTCGTGATCATACATTCCTCTGGCTCGGCATCAACGAACGCTTGAATCGTCGGTTGACGTAACGTCAGTCGTTTCGTCCATTCCATAAACTGAACTTTTACTGAGAGGCGGGGCTCAAACCAGATCGCCTCTTTTTCACGACTTGGCTTGTTAAAAAAAGGTCGCTCTTCAATTTTAAATGAATCGATCTGTTTAGTTAGTTCTTGCCAGTCCGACTTTTTTAATTTGCCGGCGCCCGCATGACCGATGTACCAAAAATGCCCTTTTTGATCATAGCAACCAAGTAACATCGCATTTACAATCCCATCGCGTAACGTAACCCCGCCGATCACCGCATTGATATCGCGATAATTTTTGATTTTACGCCAACGTTTGTCTTTCCCTTTGACTTGATACGGGCTGTTTAAATCTTTGACGATAATCCCTTCCATGTTTTGCTGCTCCATCACTTCCATCAATTGTTCGCTTTCAGCAATTGAAGGGACGACTTGAATCTGTTCATTAGGTGTAATAATTTCGTTGAGTAAAGCTAATCGCTCACGCAAAGGTTTGTTGTGAATCCATTCATTGTTATAATATACAACATCAAAAATCATGTAGGAGATCGGCGTTTTCTTCGCTGCGGTTTGTACCCGTTCTAACCTTCTGATCCCGTCGCGATGCATCACATCGTGAAATGACGGTTTACCGTCCTCGCCGAGGGCAATCACTTCCCCGTCCAAAACAACGGAATCAGCGTTACAGTAGGTGTCGATTGCGGCGACCTCTGGATAATGGAAAGTACGCTCATGTAATTTTCGGTTGAACAAGCGGACTGTTTGTCCATCATAGTAGGTTAAGACGCGCACACCATCCCACTTCACCTGCGCGATCCACTGCTCCCCATGCGGGATCTGGTCGGCGTGGACGGGTTCGAAGGGTGTAAACGGTTTCAAATTCATTGTGTGTTCACTTCCTTTCATCACTGAGTAGTATGGATCTACATGTTTTTTCAATTCCGCTTTATACTAAGTATAATACAAATGGGATGGCCTTTGGGATCTTTTAACATATTTTTTGATGAAGTTATTGACAAAAGGGGCGACTTTATGCAAGAACGACTTGAAATTGACGTGGAAGGGAAGCAGCTTCAGATTACAAATCCCGAAAAACCGCTTTGGCCTGAAATCGGACTTCGCAAAATTGATTTTATCCGCTATTTGATTGAAGTCTCCCCTTATTTTTTAGCCTATGCGCGAGATCGGTTGTTGACGACGATTCGTTACCCACATGGGGTCGAGGACGGCAAGTCTTTTTATCAGAAGAATATTCCGAAACATGCCCCTGACTGGATTTCAACCCATGTTTGGCGAGACACCCGTTACATCCTTGTTCAAGATCTTGCGACACTCATCTGGCTAGGAAATCAAGCGTGTTTGGAATTTCATGTTAGTTTTAATACGAGGCAACGCGAACGAATGCCTACTGAACTCGTGTTTGATTTGGATCCATCGGATGGGGATCATTTTGAACGGGTGTTGGAAGTCGCCTTAAATATTAAAAAAGTGTTAGATGGACTCGGACTTAGCAGCCAACCAAAAACGTCAGGAGCGACCGGGTTGCAAATCTATATTCCAATCGAGCCGATCTATACATATGAAGAAATGCATTTGTTGAATAAATTCATTGCTCAATACGTTGCCGCAAAATACCCGAGGCAGGTCACCTTGGAACGGTGGATCAAAAACCGAGGCGACAAGCTTTATTTTGATTATTTACAACACGGCGAAGGTCGCACCTTACCGGCTCCGTACTCGCCCCGCGCTCGTCCGCTTGGTTCGGTCTCAGCCCCTGTGCGTTGGTCCGAAATTGAACGCGGGTTTTTACCCGAAAACTTTACAATGTTAACGATGCCCGAGCGCTTAAAAAAGCAGGGTGATCTGTTCGCCTCCATCACGACGCAACGGCAAAACGAATCACTGGATGAAATGCTCGGCTTTTTGCGGGAAAGAGGGATGTAATCTGTTAGAATGTACATAAGATAAATGAAAGATAGGAGATTTAAAAACGATGAGTACAATAATGATCAATGCTACGCTCGTAACCGTCAACGAACAAGACGAAACATTGTTGCAAGGCGCGCTCGGATTTGAGCAAGGACGGATTACATATGTTGGACCAACGCCCACAGATTTAAGCGACTATGATGAAGTGATCGATGGCAAAGGTCAGATTGTAATGCCCGGGTTAGTCAATACGCATGGACATGCGGCGATGTCGTTACTGCGCGGGTATGCCGACGATTTACCGTTGCAAGAATGGTTAGAAACGAAAATGTGGCCGTTGGAGGGTCAGTATACAGCGGAACATGTCAAATGGGGGACGTATTTATCGTTAATCGAAATGTTGCGGACGGGAACGACCAGTTTTGTCGACATGTACGATCATATGGACCAAGTCGCTGAAGCCGTCGCTGAAAGCGGGTTGCGAGCGTCGTTATGCCGCGGTGTGATTGGTTTTCCGCCTGAAGCGCAGCAAGCGAAGTTAGCCGAAGCGCGTTCTTTTGCCCAAAATTGGCATCGGCAAGCAGAGGGGCGGATTACGACGATGATGGCGCCGCACTCGCCCTATACATGTACACCGGATTATATCCGCCAAATCGTTGCCGCAGCGCAAGAGTTGGACTTGCCGATGCACATTCATATGTCGGAAACGGCACGCGAAGTGGAGCAAAATGTGAAGGATTACGGATTGCGCCCACCTGCTCATTTAGCGGAATTGGGTGTTTTTGATCGCCCAACGCTCGTCGCTCACGCAGTCCATTTGAACGATGAGGAAATCGATTTGTTGGCTTCCCATAACGTCCATGTTTCCCACAATCCGATTAGCAATTTAAAGTTAGCGAGTGGTGTGGCCCGTTTGCCTGAAATGCTGGAGAAAGGGATCACTGTCTCATTAGGAACGGACAGTTCCGCAAGCAACAACAACTTAAACTTGTTCGAAGAGATCAAAATGAGCGCGTTATTGCATAAAGGGGTCGAACAAAATCCTGTCGTTGTTCCCGCTCAGCAAGCATTGCGTTTGGCGACCCGCGATGGGGCAAAAGCCATGTTTATCGGAGAACAAACGGGTTCATTGGAAGTTGGAAAAAAAGCGGATTTCATCGTGATTCGCGCTGATCGCGCCCATTTTCATCCGTTCCACGACCCTGTCTCGCATTTGGTGTACGCCACCTCGGGCTATGATGTCCAAGATGTGTGGGTCGACGGTAAACAACTTGTTTCCAATGGAAGCTTGTTGACGATTGATGAGGAGCGGGTGATTTCTGAAGCGAATCGGATGTTTGAGCAATTGCAACGTTAAGTAAATAAAAAAAGAGCCTCTTTGACGAGGCTCTTTTCCACGAGGTATAGGTAGGTGTGATTTTGGTTCAAACTGCATTCATTGACATCAATATGGGCGAATCGATCTGGTTAGGATGTCCCAGATTTTAGATTAATCTAATTTTATCCAAGAAGCGAAATCAGGTTGTCTGAACGAAGGTGTTGCGTCTTCTTGGAAACGATAGTCGGATGATAGTGATACCCAGGAAAGATGATGGTCATTCATCAATCGCTCCACGATTTCAGCTGGGATATCATCCAAGGAATGGAGGGCTGTTTCATGTTGGGCCACGCATTCACCTCCCCGTTGCGCGGTAGTACTATTATGACCTGCTGTGAGTGGAACATGAGTAGCAGTATTTTCTGCAAGTAACAACATCTACTAACCGCAAGTTGGCTTAAAGGAGAATAGATAAATGAAAAAAACGTTGATTGGACTGGCGCTGGCCTTGCTGTTAGTCGGGGTGGTCGGAGGACAACTAAGTTATTCAGCGCTGAAACAACAACACGTTTGGCGGGAACTTGGCGAAACGTCCGCCGCTGAACAGACCGATTTGGCGGAAACCGCCGACGTGACGCTGTATCATGGCGAGCGACGCTACATTGTGGTCCAAGGAGTCACGCAACAAGGTGAGCAAAAGATCGTTTGGTTTCGCGAAGATGGGATGCTGGAACACGTGGAACGGATGGCGGACTTAATTCCAGCGGAACAAATCGAGCGCGCGCTTATGCGAGAAGAGGCGGAGCTGACGCGTCTTCGTTTACAAGCAGGGCTGGAGGAGCGAAAACCGATTTGGGAAGCGATCTACCTTGATGCGCAGGGGAAATATCATTACGCGTATTTCGACATGAAAACTGGACAATTACTGCGCGCATTTAGTCTCAAACAAGTTAGATAATAACCTTTCTTCGATATGAAAGGTTATTTTTTATTTTCATAAACAAAGCAAGACAATTTAAAGCGCGTAGGGAAAAGTTTCTTGCGCCCGTAACGTATAATCTTGTGTTATACTGATAAAGAAACTTTTGTATTCGAAAAAAATAAAGAACAAGAGGCGCATAGAAAGGGGGCGACAGCATGAAAATTCGTGCGATGCCCATGATGTTATCGTTAGCATTAACCTTAGGAATTTTATTTGGCGGATGGAACACTTATCAACATTTCTATGTCCAGCAACCGATTCGAGCGTTTATTGCGGAAAAGCAACAGGTGGAACTGAGCAACATTCATTTTTATCACGATCAGGTGAAAGCCGAACTTAATTTCACAGACCCGAACACCTTTGCCGCAGATTATAAGGATATTAAAGATTTCATCTCTGACCAGACTGGAAAAAAAGTTGTGCTGCAGCTGCCAGTCGTCGATGAACAGATGAAAGATCTTTGGGAGGAAGAATACTTTTCAATTGCAGAGGCGATGAAAAAGCAAGAATATTCTGAAATCCCCAAAATAATGGAAAAAATAAAAATGGAACGACACATTGAGAAAACCGTTTCCCGTATGGACGAGGAGAACGTTTATGTGTTTTTGCAAAAAGGTTCGAACCATCTTTATGCTGTCCTTCCCTTTAAGGAAGAGGTGAAACCCATTGAGTAAAGAAATCGTCTTTGGCATGATTCCTGGATTGTTCATCTTTCTAGCCTTCATTGGCGTTAATATTGCTCCGTTAATTATCGGGGCGCTATTGGTCAGCTTGTTGTTTTTCTTTATTTCGCGACAATCTGGGGCGATGGCGATGGGACAAGGGGCAAAAATAAAAAATGCCGTCCCAAAAACTGATTTTCGTTTTGAGGATATAGGCGGGCAGGAGCGCGCGAAAGGCGAATTAAAAGAGGCGCTTGATTTTTTAATTCATAAAGACGAAACAGCCCACTATGGGATTCGACCGCTCAAAGGGATTCTGTTGACTGGACCGCCAGGGACAGGGAAAACATTGATGGCAAAAGCGGCCGCAAATTACACAAATTCCGCGTTCGTCGCGGCTAGCGGCTCGCAGTTCGTGGAGATGTACGTTGGGGTTGGAGCCCAGCGTATTCGTGAGCTTTTTAAAGAGGTAAAAACATTAGCTGAGAAAAACAATCAAGACAGCGGAATAGTGTTTATCGATGAGATTGATGTGTTAGGCGGAAAGCGGGAAGGTAGTCAGCACCGCGAGTATGACCAAACATTGAATCAATTGTTAACTGAAATGGACGGGATGTCCACGAGCGAAAAGCCGCGTATTTTAATTATGGCGGCGACGAACCGTATGGATATGTTAGACGATGCATTACTTCGTCCCGGTCGGTTTGACCGAAAAATATCCGTGGATTTGCCTGACAAAAAGGCGCGAAAGCAAATCTTGCTGATTCATACGCAAAATAAACCGCTTGCCGAAGAGGTCGATATCGACCGCGTCGCGCAGGAAACGTATGGATTTTCAGGAGCGCAAATTGAAAGCGTCACGAACGAAGCGGCCATTTACGCTTTCCGTGAAGAAGCGAAAGAAATCACGCCTGACCATTTTTCATTAGCGATTGACAAAGTGATGATGGGTGAGAAAACGGACCGTGAAACGAATGCCCAGGAACGTGAACGCGTCGCGATCCACGAACTTGGTCACGCGCTTGTTTCGGAGGAAGTCAATCCGAATTCTGTTTCGCAAGTGACGGTTAGCCCGCGCGGACAAGCGCTTGGCTACGTCCGCCAAAATCCGCAGGAAGATCGTTACCTGCATACGAAAGATCATTTAGAAAAGCAGATCATGATCTGCTTAGGCGGGGCTGTCGCGGAGGAAATCAAGTACGGCCACCGCAGCACCGGATCCAAAAGCGACTTTGATCAGGCGTTGCGTCTCGTTCATGCGATCATCGATAGCGGCATGTCCTCGCTCGGCATCGTCAGCCTTGAGATGCTGCAGAAAGAGATGATCCAAGAGGAAACGACGCAAATCCTCAATGGGTTGTTAGAGAAGACACGCATGATCCTAGACGAAAAACGTGACCTAATGGAAGAAGGCGCAAAAATATTAGTCAAAGAAGAAGTGCTCAGCGGCGACTTCTTCCGTGAATTTGTTGGTGAAGAAGCGCGAAAAGAAGTGAGTTAATGGCAGACCTCAGCTCTAGTGAGCTGGGGTTTTTGTGTTGTTGTCACGCGGGCGAGGACAGGGAGAAGGCTGGTGGACTCGGGTGGTCGGAGCGCGATTTAACAGGAGAAAGTCCGCTTAAATTTGTGAAATCCGAAAATTTGCTGTCCTTTCGTTGTTCGCTCAAGCATTTAACAGGAGAAAGTCCGCTTAAATTTGTGAAATCCGAAAATTTGCTGTCCTTTCGTTGTTCGCTCAAGCATTTAACAGGAGAAAGTCCGCTTAAATTTGTGAAATCCGAAAACCTGCTGTCCTTCCGTTGTTCGCTCAAGCATTTAGCAGGAGAAAGTCCGCTTAAATTTGTAATTCTTCATATAACGCGCGCTCTTGGCCCGACTCCCAACGTCAGATCACTATGCGGATAAGCGGGGTAGATTTGGCGCACCCTAAAAAATAAGAAAAAGGAGGGTTTTATGATGAAAAAATCAAAAAAGAGGACGAGTTTGAATGTTGAAGAGCGTGATGAACGACTGACAGAGCAACCGAAAGCAGCAATTGAATCGGCGGCGGGCTATGGCGATAAAAAATTAGACGGTCCAAATCGACCATCTACGTAAAGCGATGAAAAAGATAGGTGTGTTGAGCAAATTAGAGGTTACGGGAAAGGGAATTCAGGTTGCTATTCATCGCGCATCAATCTCCTTAATCTCTCCGATTAAAAGGAACAACAAAAATAGGAGTAGGGGAGGTTGTTAATATGGAATATAACGAATATTGGGATGAGATTGGTAAAACAAGAGAGAAACTTATTTCATTGTTAGTTAACTATTGGAAGGACTTTTCCAGTTTCTCCGATTGGCAATTTTGGTTCGTTGCGTTTAGTTTATTGGCGCCGCTCGTTGTTCTGTACTTTGTGGTCGATCGAACACGTATTTTTGAAATTTTCTTTTTCGGTTTTACTACGCATATGTTGTGGGCTTATTCAAATATCATGTTTGAAAAAGTTGGACTCATCGTTCGTCATTATTTTTTGATCCCGTTTTTACCGGCTTCGATTAATATAACCGCCTCTTTGCTGCCTGTTAGTTATTTGCTACTGTATCAGCGCTGTACGGATCGTCAAAAAAACTTTTACTGGCGCGCAGTTGTATTGGCTGCTGTCATCATCTTCGGGTTCGTGCCGCTTCAACAGGCAATGGGCTTCATTGAGACCAAGCAATGGATGAACCTTGGAATTCTCTTTTTTCTGGACCTCCTGGTTGTCTACCTTGCCTATTGGTTCACGAAATATTTGGTCCGTCTAAACAATCAAGAAAAACGAAAAGAGCTTGAAATAAACCTCAATTTTTCAAAGAAAAAAGCGCGTTAAATAGGGAGTGGGGACGCTCCGCTCGATTAAGCAAACACCTTTTTGTGAGATAAAATCAGTAGTTGATTCTAAAAAATGACTATAAAACTGTCGCCCTATTTCGTGATGAACGGAAATGCGAAGGAAGCGATTGAATTTTACGAACAGGCATTGGGCGCAAAAGTTTTGTTCATGGAACCGTTTAAAAACATGCCAGACAACCCGCAATATCCTCTACCGAAAGAAGCCGAAGGTCTCGTGGCGCGCGCGTTGGTTCGGATCAATTCCCAGGTCAAACCTCGAAAAGTGGCGATCAAGTAACGATCTATTTTAACGAAACAAGCTGACCAAGCCAGAGAAATTTTCACCTCACTGGAGCAAGGCGGCGAAGTCAAAGTGCCATTGCAGGAAACACATATCAGCCCTGCCTATGGAATTGTAAAAGACAAATTCGGTGTTACCTTTCAATTTTTACCGATTCGCGGTGATCAGTTTAGATCGCCAAGCAAAACGTGAGTAAGTCATCAGAATAAGGCAATCCATACGTAAGAAGATCCTCTGCCCAACTTTTGAACAATGGAGAGGATCTTTTGTTTTTCAAAAAACAAGACAGGAGATTAACGGTGACAAACACGTATCTTTCCGGTAAAATTGGCTTGCCAAATCCTTTTGGCAAAGGATTTTAGAGGCTTGTAAAAGACTTTTGATAGAATAAAAATGAATCTCTGATTAAGCTAAAGGTGTCGGAAGGAGTGGCTTTATGAATATTGCTAATCAATTAAAAAATTATCGGAATTCTGTTTCGATCTCTCAAGAGCAACTTGCGGAAGTCGTCCACGTTTCGAGACAAACGATTTCAAATTGGGAGACTGGAAAAAGCTATCCTGATTTACAAAGTCTTTTAATACTTAGCGAATATTTTAAAGTTTCCTTAGACGATTTAGTTAAAGGGGATGTGCTAATGATGAAAAGAAACGCAAATATTCAGAGGTTAAATCGATTGTCATTTTTCATGCTCGGATCGTTTATATTCATGGTTCTGTCAATTGTGTTGTACAAGTATTGGGGACCAATGGCGCTCATGATCCCTCTCCTGTTTTATGCGTTCATGATGTACGCGGCATTTTCAATTGAGAAAATAAAAAAGGTCGAAGACATTCAAACATATCGGCAAATCTTAGATTATATGAAAAAACGGGAAGTGCAAAAAGACTTTAATAAAAAGAAATTAGTTTTGGAGAAAGTCCTCTTTACCATCGGTAGCGCGGTCATCACATTTTTCCTCGTTTACGCCGTGTTGACGTTTCTATAAGAAGCTATACAATTGGAGTTATGAATTGGAAAGAAAAAACAGCCGCGGTGATTGGAATCGCGCTTTTAATTGTACTGGTTATCGTTATGAATCGGGTGGGAGTTGATCGTTATTTTATTTAGGAAGATAATTACCGCTTCAATTGCGGGTTCTTTATTCGCGATTTTGCTAGGAATCATCCGACCAAGTCCATTTGGAGAACCGATCACCTCCCTGTCAAATTACTTGTTTTCTGTTGTCTCCATTACGCTAATCTATCTAATGTATAGTTTCCCTGTTATATTCATTTATGGAACGCTTACTTCTATCATAAGCGACAAACTAGGAGCGGTTGTTTCCACAAAGTTAGAAAACGATCGCTATGAACACATAATTTCAGGTGTTTTCCACCTTCTATTCGGTCTTGTCCTCCTCTATGTAAGTTTAGGCGCTTCTATCTTGTTTTTTATTACCGATCGCATTTTACTAAAGAACAAGAACAACTATAGGCTTTCACATGCAATGAAAAGCTTGGCCATTCCAATAACAGTTTGGCTCATTTGCATGGGGATTGTTTACATAGAAAATATATTCTTTTAACAAGTTTGAACTGGAACGAATTCCGACTTATCCGCGTCTAGCAAGTAGGGGGTGTGGGATGAGCCGATTGCTGATGTTGTTTTTTCCGCTAGCTATCAATTTTTGGAGTAGAAAAAAAGAGGAGGTGATCGGCATTGATCCGTGGAGGTGGAGCGAAAATGATAACCTCAACCAAACTATCTGTCGTTGCCTCAATCTTAATTATTGTCTCTCTGATCGCTTATGTTTATGTTGAACATGCCCAGGTTGAAGAGACGTTTGCGATTCAGTATGGAGAGGATGAATTGCGCGTGTTGTTAGGCGAATCGGATCGATTTGGACTTGAAAAAGAGTCGTGGACAGATGCAGGGTATCTTGTTATTAACAAACCGAGCAACTATGCTTGGTATATTAAAGGAGTAGGGCAAAGTTTGAGTGGAAAGATATTAACAATCGCGTCTACCCATGACCGGACGGGCCAACAACTCTCCGCTTTTTCGTCGGATATCACGTCGTTAGACAGGCCAGTCGGGGACCTGGATTTTTATAGTTCGGTGGAGATGACGTTTCCTAAAAAAGGGGTCTGGTCGCTTGACGTTTTCGTCGATGATCGATCACTGGGTACGATCAAAGTGAACGCGCGGGACCATATTAAAGACCGTTCTCGACATTATCATGACTTGCGGCGCGAATTAAGGTATGGAAAATAGTCTCTTAGGGGAAGGGTTCGCCCCCCGTTACTGATAAAAGTCATGATCTAGTAAACAGGATCTGGAGGAGATGATGGATATAAAAGTGAAAACCTTTATTGGTTGGACCGAAAAGTCATTGGATAAAAAGATGAACGCATTTTTGAGTGAATTAAACGGTGAAATCGTGGATATTAAGTTTTCTACGCCTGTCTTTTTCTTTAGCGCGATGCTAATATACAAAGAATAAGGAATTACTTTTGGCTGGTTATTTGCCGTTTTTTATTCGCTTAAATCAATGTTTTAAAAGGGAGACAGGCATGAAAAAAATTATCCGTAGTTTTTCTAAGAATTTAAAGGAGTCATTCGGTCCGGGCGTCTATCAAGTGAACGGGATTGATGTCCAATGCGTCCATTGCAAACACAATCGATTCGAGCGCGGACGGGCTCAATTGAACACAGCGGCAGCGACCTTTTTTAATTTGGACTTCGCCAATCGATCGGCCGAAATCTTAATCTGTGATCAGTGCGGCTATGTGCACTGGTTCTATAAGGATGTCAAAAGGGTTTAGCTTGGGCGATTTGATGTAGCAATAATAGCGAGCCACGGCTCACCTCCACTGATCATTTTCCACGTCTAAAACGGGAGTCGCCGATAAACGTAAACGTGTTGAAGTCTCTCATATCCGAAAAAACTCGCCCATATCGCTGTTGAGCGCTGCTCCCCCTCGTGTTTTCCCCTCCATTCCTGCTTCCATCATCGCAACCTCCTTCCATCCCCAAATTCAGCATAATTCCCTAATAATCGAGTGGAATCGACGACAGAGGAGGTAGGGTCGCCTTTTTTCGGCAAGATTGGTTCTGACAAAGGAGGTGTGGAGGTTGTATAATAGGGGGAGAGGTGGATCGAAACATGGAACAATGGGTTATGCAGTTATTGAGGCAAGGGCATCTCTCGCTGCCGACGATGTTTATGCGTTATTACAAAGGGATCGGCCTAACTGATCAGGAAATGATGCTTATTATTCAGATTTTAACGTTTAAGCAAGAGGGAAAGGATTTTCCAACCATTTCTGAGATTCAGGATCGGATGAGCGCGGATGAACGTGACGTGATCGTGATGTTGCAAAAGTTGGTGCAAAAGGGGTATCTTGCGATTGAGGATCGGATTGAGGCGGACACAGGCATGCGAGCGGAATCTTATCAATTGGACCCGCTATATGAAAAGATCGCCGAACAAATCGCGGTGGAGCATGCGGCCCGATCAGCGCAACAAGCCAAAGATCAAACGGAGCAAGCGGAACCCGACGCAACGAATCTTTTTACGATTTTTGAGCAGGAATTTGGTCGTCCATTATCCCCGATTGAATGTGAAACGATTGCGATGTGGCAAGATCAGGATCAACATAAGGATGAACTGATTGTCGCCGCGTTGCGTGAGGCTGTTGTGTCTAACAAATTGTTCATTCGCTACATCGATCGGATTTTATATGAATGGCAGCGCAATCGGATTTCAACGGCGGCCCAAGCGCGTGAGTTTAGTTTGAAATTTCGCCGAAGACAACATGGGAATATCATGCCCAATCCCAATCAGCAGACGGCTTCACCACAAGAAGATCAAGCGAAAGCGACGGAACCGTTCCCTTTTTACAATTGGTTAGAAAATTAAATAGCAGACTGAGCGATGGAAGTAAACCAAGGAATTCATTCGAATCCTTGGTTTTTTTGGTTTTTTGGCCCAAATATTCCGCTTTGTTGAACGCATATCCACTCGTGTCATACAGTATCGTGAGAAACCAAAAAGGTGATGCGTATGAACCGTGAGCGTCTAGGAATATTGATCAACGATCGATTGCTAGCAGGCATTAGAAAGGGCCGCTCAGGCCATGAGAAAATTGCATTTTATGAACAGGCGGGACAGGCATATGGGCTAACGCCTTGTTTTTTTACGCTACGAGATATTTCATTGAAGAAAAAGAGGGTTAAAGCGTTCGTCCAAGTGAAGGGTAAATGGAAGCGAAAGGCGTTCTCGTTGCCGAGCGTGATCCACAATCGGGCCATCTTCCATTCAAAAGCCCATTGGAGGCGTTCGAAACAGCTGGTCCAACACGGTGTGGACTTGTTTAATTTTTGGAATCGGTATTCAAAGTGGCAGATTCATCAGTTACTCGCTGAGCAAAAAACATTTGTTCCCCATCTACCCGCGACCGCTGTATTGAATGAAGATGCGTTGCAAGAAATGATGGGACGATTTGATTCCTTATTTTTGAAACCAGATAAAGGGACCGTCGGCAAAGGCATTATTAAACTAGATAAACAAGATGACGCGGAAAAAAGGCAATGGACCGCCTCTTATCGCAACAAAGGCAAACTGGTTACCGCTCGTTTGAAAGAGGAACAACTCTATCAGAAATTAACACGCTTTACAAAACATCATGCCTTTCTGATCCAACAGACGATCCCGTTGGCGACCTATGAAGGAGCGCCGTTTGACCTTCGTGTTTCCGCGCAAAAAGGCGGCGACGGTCAGTGGGGGATCACGGGAATGATCGGCAAGGCGGCGCGGCCCGGACATTTTTTGAGTAATGTGGCCCAAGGGGGGCAAGTGTTTGCGCTGGAACAGCTGCTTACGGAGTATCCGCGGTTAAGTGTTCAAAAAGTGAGTCGCAACGTGAGTGAGTTGGCCTTAGCGATGGCTAAATATTTAGCGGAACAGTTGCCGCATCTGGCCGATGTCGGGTTTGACTTTGGCATCAATGAACAAGGTCATCCGTATTTTATTGAAATGAATGGACGCGATCAGCGCTACAGTTTTCAGCAAGGTGGGCAGCCTGACACGTGGAAAGCGACGTATGAGCAGCCTGTCGCTTATGCGAAATTTTTGCTAGAGCAAAAGAAGGTGAACGATGGATGAAACGAACAATCGGTATTTTACTCGATCACCGGATGTGGAAAAAGCTTCGTTCAGGTCGAACCGGACGCGAAAAAGTATCATTTTATAACCGCGCGGCTCGCAAACTTGATATTAAATTGTTGTACTTTTCATTGCCGCTCGTCGATCTTCACCGCGGGGTGACGCAGGCGTATCGGTATCACCCAGGCAAAGGATATAAGCGTGTTACGCGTCAGTTACCAAAGGTGATCCATAATCGCTCAATGTCTGGCAGCCGTTTGAAACTAGCGAAACTTTGCCGTCGCAACGCCGTTTTCAATGAACGAACACGTTATAGCAAATATACGGTTCACAGCCAATTGTGGAGCGATGAAAGCTTAAGGCCGCACTTACCTTCGACGAAACAATGCAACAAAGAAAATTTGAAGCTGACGATGGACCGTCATCCCTCACTTTATCTGAAGCCCGTTAGCTCCAGTGTCGGTAAGGGGATTATGCGACTCGATCGGTTAGAAGACGGTAGTTGGCAACTGATCGGCAGCGGCAAACGGATCAAGCAAAAACGGGGCAACATGATTCCACTTGTGATGAAACGGGTGAAAGGCAAACGTTACCTCATTTCGGAAACGATTCCGTTGGCTCGCTACAAAGGGCAACCCTTCGATATTCGCGTTTCCGTTCAAAAAGCGGATAACGGCAAGTGGCAAGTGACGGGCATGGTCGGAAAAGTGGCGGCTAAAGGCAGTCATGTGACGAACGTCGCCCGCGGCGGAAAGGTGAGAAGCTGTGAACAACTTTTTGCCGCGAATCGGTTTGACGCGGTGAAGACGAGACATGACATTGAACGGGTCTCGATTCAAATTGCAAAACGACTTGCCAAAAAATTGGGCGACCTCGCCGATCTCGGACTAGACATTGGACTCGATCACAAAGGAAACGTCTATTTTATCGAGATGAATGGCCGCGATTTACGATACAGCTTCGGGCAAGCCGGCCTCGATGAATTGTGGTATCGAACGTATGAAAATCCGCTCCGCTATGGGAAATACTTGTTGTCTAAAGCGGAGTAAACCGGCTTCTTTCTTCTCTTTCTGCTTCTTGCGGGAAGAGACTTTTTTATGAGCTGCGCCCGTATTTTTACTAGCTGCGGACAACGGTTAGATGAATGCGGATGGACAAACGCCGTTTCATCCGCGGCGGCGGATACATACGTTATAGAAACAACCAAACGAGCAAAAAGATGTTGGTGTTGGGGGCTAAAAGGTAAGGGCGCTAATGAGTGTAAAAGAGTACAACTAGATTCGATGATAAACAAAGAAAATCGTTTGGGGGAGATCTTGAGCGAACTTAAAAATGTAGGAGTGGTCTTCGATGAAAGGGTTAATCCTCTGCGCGGGAAAAGGAACGCGACTACAGCCATTTTCCTTTTCCCAACCGAAAACATTGTTACCTGTTGCGGGTAAAGCCGTACTGCAATATTGTGTGGAAAACTTAGTGAAAAGTGGTATCAAAGAAATCGGGATTGTGATGCATCCTTCCCAAGAAGGGATTCCCGCTTTGATCGGGAACGGTCAACCATTCGGATGCCACGTTGAATATATTTATCAGACGGAACAAAAAGGAATCTCGCATGCCGTGAAGCAAGCAGAACAATTTATCGGGAAGGACCCGTTTATTTTGTTGTTAGGCGACAACTTAATTGGCGAGCAATTACAGACATTGATCGATTCGTACCGTAAACAAGGCAGTGATGGAGCGATTTTGCTATCGGAGGTAGAAAATCCTCAAGATTATGGGATCGCGGAAATTGATGGAAACGAAATCGTTGGTTTAGAAGAGAAGCCACAGCAGCCGAAAAGCAATCTGGCCGTCATCGGAGCTTACCTGTTTGAATCACCGATTTTTGAGGCGGTCAAAGCGATCCCTCCTTCGGCCCGCGGCGAATATGAAATCACTGATGCGATCTCTTGGTTGCTCGAGCAAAGCTATAACATATCCTACACAGTTACAGAAAAATTGTATTCCGACGTGGGTACAGTCGCGCGTTGGTTAGACGCGAATCAGGCAGTCATGCGTCGAGAGTGGGGCGACAAAAGTTCGATCGGCGATAACGTGACACTTGAAAATTGCAAAATCATTCCACCTGTAATCATCGGCGCCAACAGTGTGCTGAAAAACGCTGTAATCGGGCCGTATGTGTCTACGCAAGAGAGGGTCCATGTGGAGAACTGTCAGGTGGCATCGAGTATTTTGTTGGAAGAAGCGAGCCTGAAAGATTTGAGCACGCCGATCGTGAACAGTGTGTTCGGCCGTGAAGTGAGACTGAAAGGGCGTTTAAAAGGGAACGCAACGGAACTTAACTTTACGCTGGGCGACAAATCGAGCCTGAACTTGGCTGGCGATCAGGATGAATGAGGCCCCATTTACTGTTGTGATCCCCGCTTACAACCGCGCTGACACGATTAAACAGTCGATTCGCAGCGTCCAGCAGCAAACTTTTGACCAGTGGAAATTGCTGATTATCGACGATGCCTCCACAGACAAAACCGTTGAAAAAATAAAACCTTTTTTATCTGATCCTCGCATTCGCTTTCTTTCCCTTCCAAAAAACAAAGGCATCTCGCATGCGCTTAATTACGCCTTGCAAGAAGTCGACACCCCTTATTTCATTCAATTGGATTCTGATGATCGTTTAGCGAAGCAGGCCCTGCGTTACTTTCACAAAGCGCTCGAGAAAGATCCCGAAGCCGCGCTATTCTATGGCAACGTCAGCTTATGGCGCAAGAACAAAGGTCAAAAATGGGTCCGCGTCAAGCGGATCCGCCATCGTTCTTTTGATGATAAGTATCAATTTTTAACGTATATGACCTATATGCTGCACCCGCGTTGTTATCGAACCGAAGCCGTCCGCAGCGTTGGGGGCTGGGAGACGGATGATCCGTATGAGGGGCGAATGATGGAAGACCGACGGATGGTTATCAAATTGATCGAGCGCTATCCAATCCGCTGGATTGATCGCGAGTTGTACTATCGTCGCATCCACGGCAAACAGCTGACGAACCGCGCCAATGTTCGGGCTAGAAATGAGTTGCGTAGGCGATTGGTGAACAATTCGTTACAAAAATGGGGCGATCACTATCAAGCGGTGTTCGGGTATCGTCACGGCTATTTGATCGTTAAACAGCTCATCCCACAGAAAAAGGAAGAGGCGGGTGAATCACCATGAAAAAAGTAATCGTGACGGGCTGCGCCGGATTTATCGGTTCGGCGTTAAGCGATCGATTGCTGCGCGATGGTTATCACGTAACCGGAATAGACTGCTTTACTGACAACTACGATCCGAAGATGAAGCTGAAAAATTTAGAACCGCTGTTTGAGCGGGAGCAGTTCGAGTTTATCGGCAAAAGGATTTCAGAAGTCGATTGGGAATCGTTGTTTACGCCCGACACGATTCTTTTCCACCAAGCGGCGATGCCAGGGGTGCGGGCCAGTTGGGGTCAGCGTTTCGATCGGTACCTCAACGAGAATATTTTGGCGACGCAACGTCTATTAGAAGCGGCGAAACAACGATCGATCGCTAAATTTGTGTATGCCTCATCCTCATCCGTGTACGGTGTGACGACGGGCAGAACCTCGGAGCAGCTGTTGCCGCAACCGCATTCTCCCTATGGGGTGACGAAATTGTCAGGTGAAC
This sequence comes from Ammoniphilus oxalaticus, assembly GCF_003609605.1. Lineage (NCBI taxonomy): Bacteria > Bacillati > Bacillota > Bacilli > Caryophanales > Paenibacillaceae > Ammoniphilus > Ammoniphilus oxalaticus. The sequence continues at coordinate 270,955 of NZ_MCHY01000006.1, forward strand.
AATTGTGCGGATTGTACGCGGCTAATTACGGCGTACCGACGGTCGCTTTACGTTATTTCACCGTGTATGGACCCGGTCAGCGTCCGGATATGGCTTTTCATCGCTTTATTCGGGCGATGTTGCGGGATGAAGCGATCCCTGTGTTTGGCGACGGGAGTCAGTCGCGTGATTTTACGTATGTGGACGATATTGTTGAGGCTAATTTGTTAGCGGCGAAAAGTGTATGCCATGGCGAGGTGTTCAATATCGGCGGAAAATCGCGGATCGCGATCAATGATGTGATCAGCCTCCTGGAACGTTTGCTTGGCGTTAAGGCGAAGATTGAGTGGTTGCCTGCCCAAGCCGGTGATCCGCCACATACGTGGGCCGATATTACAAAGGCGGAGCAAATGCTTGGCTACAATCCGCAAATCCCATTGGAATTTGGCTTGCAGCAACAAATTTGCTACTTGCGCGATTTTTATAACGTGTAGGCGCGGCTTCCAAAGAAAAACAAAAAAGCAGGTCCATTTTGAGTCGGCCTGCTTTTCTATAATTAAAACTCCCCCCGTATGATTCTCTTTTGAAGAATCATACTCCCTTAGTATAGCAACTCGTCAACGATCCCGCTGTGAAAAAAGTCACATGTTCTTTTTTCGCAAGCGGAAATACGATCAACAGAAACAGGAAGAAGATGAGTTCAAGAAAGGAAAGGTGAGACCATGAAGATTGCAGTGATCGGCACGGGCTATGTTGGGATAACGACTTCGGTTTCTCTAGGCGAGCTCGGCCACGAACTGATCGGAGTGGATATCGACCCCGAAAAAGTGAAAAAATTAAAGCAGGGTATTCTGCCGATTTATGAGCCCGGCGTAGAATCGTTGATCCAACGTCAACTGGCAGCTGGCTCCCTCACATTTACAACAAGTTTAAAAGAAGCGTTACCTGATGCGGAAGTTATTTTTATCGCAGTTGGTACCCCTTCGCTGCCAAACGGTGAGCCCGATCTTCATTATGTGGAAGCGGTCGCCCGCGAAATAGGAACACATATCAACGATTACAAAGTGATCGTTAATAAAAGCACCGTGCCTGTCGGTACGGCTGATTGGGTTCGCGATTTGATCGAGCGGGAGCTGGAGCGCCGCCATGTAAAGGTCGAATTTGATGTCGTCTCCAATCCAGAATTTTTGCAAGAAGGAAAAGCGTTAGAAGATGCTCGTCATCCTGATCGGATCGTGCTCGGCTCTTCTTCGCAACGCGCGAAACAGACGATGCAAACCGTATATGCTAACGTAAATGCCCCGATTATTCACACTTCACCGCGCAATGCGGAAATGATCAAATACGCTTCCAACGCCATCCTCGCTACAAAAATTTCCTTCATGAATGATATTGCTAAATTGTGCGCTCACTTGTCTGTTGATGTAAGCGAAGTGGCTAAAGGAATGGGATTGGACCAACGAATCGGTCCCCACTTTTTACGAGCGGGTGTCGGATACGGCGGCTCTTGTTTCCCTAAAGATGTTGAAGCGCTCTATGCGCTCGGTCAATCGGCTGGGCAGGAAATGTCCATTTTACGCGATACACAGCGTATTAACCGCGAACAACCGGGCTGGGTTATCGCCCAAATGGAACGCGAGCTCGGCAGTCTAAAAGGTAAAAAAATTGCGTTACTCGGCTTAGCATTCAAACCGAATACGGATGATTTACGCGAAGCGCCTTCCTTAAAGTTGCTCCCGTTGTTGCATGCAGCGGGAGCGACCGTTCGAGCGACCGACCCGATCGTGACCGATCCTGTCAAAGAACAATTTCCCAAGGTGGGGATCGCAGCGGACGCTTACGAGGCGGCCCTAGACGCGGACGCGGTCTTACTTTGCACGGAATGGGCTTCCTTTTTAAAAATTGATTGGAAGAGGATTCGTGAACGGATGAAAGGTGATCGGGTCTTTGACGCTCGAAACGCCTTGTCCATTGAAAAAGTCGAAGCTGCGGGTTTGCGTTATTGGGGTGTAGGGCGAAAGGGTTCTGCCTAAGTTTTAGGGGCAGGCCCTTTTCTCTTCGTTTTGGTGGAATAGTGTATAATAAGTTTAGAGATAGACGAAGTGAAGAGAGGAGAGAGCCGTTGGAGAGAGAACGCTACATTAGACAAAAGTGGGGGACAGAACCCCTGATAGAAATCGCGGATGCGTTGCAAATTGAGTTAGCGGAATTGCTAGAGTTGGCGTTTGTTTATGAGCTTTATGAACAAGAAACCCCAAGCCTGCGTCGGAGATGGGATCCGCAAGAAGAGGCTTTTTTGCAGAAGTATTCAGACAGGCTCTCGATCAAAGAGGCGAGCCATTTACTATATCGGTCCCATTATGCGACATACCAACGCGTCCGTTATTTAGGATTGGATGAAATGGTAAAGAGAAAATGAAAAGAAGGAAGATAGAGCATGAACAGTAATTCTCTGGATGGACAGGCTTTAAAAGGGTACACATTTATCGATCTGTTCGCGGGGATCGGCGGTTTTCATCAAGCCTTCCAATCTTTTGGGGCGGAGTGTGTGTTTGCTTCTGAATGGGATCCGCATGCGCAACAAACGTATTTTGAAAATTACGGAATACGCCCCGCTGGCGACATCACGCAAATTGAAGCGGATGAAATTCCCGAGCATGATATCTTGTGCGCGGGGTTTCCTTGTCAAGCGTTCAGCATCTCCGGCAAGCAACGGGGATTCGAAGATGCGCGGGGGACCCTCTTTTTTGATGTGGCTCGGATCGCCAACTTTCACCAACCGAAACTGCTTTTTCTAGAAAACGTGCGTCAATTTGCCAAGCACGACGGTGGAAAAACGTTACGTACCGTGCAGACCGTGTTGGATCAAATCGGCTACCAAGTATGGCACACTGTGCTAAACGCGAGTGCATTCGGCTTACCGCAAAATAGAGCAAGAATTTACATCATTGCCATCCGTAAAGATCTCAACCTCACGTCATTCCAATTTCCTTCCCCGACGTATGAACCGATTCGTTTGCGCGATATTGTATTGCCCGATCAAGAAACAACAGCGTATGTGATCGAACGAGACGATATTCGGATCGATGCGACCAAAATCCCGTCTGAAGATGCTGTCGATCAGCTTCCACTGCAACCGATTCGGATTGGAACGATCAACAAAGGGGGGCAAGGCGAGCGCATTTATAGTGACCTCGGTCACGCCGTCACCCTCTCTGCTTATGGCGGTGGGGCCGGCAGCAAAACAGGGGCCTATCTGATCAATGGAAGAGTCCGCAAATTAGCGCCGCGTGAATGCGCCCGCGCCCAAGGTTTCTCCGATGATTTTAAGATTCCTGTAAGCGATAGTCAGGCTTGGAAACAGTTCGGCAACAGCGTCCCCGTCACCGTCATTAAGCAGATCATCGCCGCCCTACTTCAGACGCCCGACTTATTTGACCTTGTGGGGCCAGATTTTCAGGGAGCGGTAGTGGAAACGGAATCCACTCATGTGTAGAAAAGCGATCGTAGGTCGTAGGCATTGAAGCGATCATTCTTTCAGGGAGCGGTAGGATTGGGGAATCGGATCGACTGCTGTTAGAAAAGTTCATTTTTTTGTCTCAATAAAGCAGGGGTGAGCCGCGGGGAACATGGTATTCTAATAGGGAACGGGAGCTTCGTTCCCTGAACAAACATTCTCCACCATGTGAATGGGTTCACATATGAGCTGTTGACGATTGTCGATGGACATAAAAAATGAACGCGGGAAGGCGGTTGGGATCAAATGACGAAACCGACGTTGGTAACAGTCGACGAGTTAAAAATAATGATTGTGATGGACAATACAATTGATGTGTTTATGGCGGGGGCGGAACATGCGCAACGTTTTGATTGCGCTACGCTTCATACAGCGGTGGGCTTGTCACCATTGATTGCTGAGCACGGTTTTTGCGCCACGATTCAAGTGAAAAAAGGGGAGCAAACGCAAACGGTTTTATTGGACACAGGGGTCAGCCCGAACGGCGTGTTGCATAACATGCGAACGCTCGGGATCGAACTCGGCGAAATGCAAGCGATTGCGCTCAGTCATGGTCACGCTGATCATACGCTTGGCTTGCCTGGATTAATCGATCGTTTTGGCGAAAGTCGGGCGATTCCACTTGTCGCTCATCCAGACGCTTTTTTGGAACGAAAAGTGATTTTTCCGGATGGTCGCGAAATGTGTTTTTCACCGCCGCTTGAGCTCAATCAGCTCGACCCGAACAAAATAGAAGTCCGCAAAGAAACGGGTCCTACGACGCTGGTGGATCAAGCGGTCCTCGTGACAGGACAAATCCCGCGCCAAACTTCGTTTGAAAATGGCTTTCCATTTCACTACACAAAACGCGAAGGCGTGTGGGAAAATGATCCGCTAATCCTTGATGATCAAGCGCTTGTCGTTCATGTTGAGGGGAAAGGACTCGTGATCATTACAGGCTGCGGCCACGCGGGTATTATCAACACGATTCGCTATGCGCAAGAGTTGACAGGAGTGGAAAAGATTCATGCCGTCATCGGCGGCTTCCATTTAACTGGCGGTTTTTTTGAAAAGATCATTCCCGACACGATCACCGAATTCAAAAAAATCAAGCCAGACTACCTCGTTCCAGGTCATTGCACGGGTTGGTACGCCATCCAGCAAATAGCCCAACATCTCCCTGACGCTTTTATCCCAAACAACGTCGGTACCTTGTTGCGATTTAGCGCGGAATAATACATGAAAAAGACGGGTATGCCCTTGAGTTAGATCTAGCGGGCATGCCTTTTTTTGTTGGGGGGGCGCGCGTTGGTAGAGCTGTCCGCCATTCGGCGCGCGGCTCGCTTATTAGCGACTTCCCGCTAATCCTCTTTCCAGGGAAGACGATTCACTTTCCAAACGCTTTTATTGTATCAAGCGGAGGGTCGGATGAAAGTACATAAGTTAGGTAAAAAATGGGGATGAATAAAGCCGATTAGAACTTTCGTTGTGGAGAGGACGCGAGGTGCCCAATGATTCTGAAAAAGACGCTTCTCTTGTTTGTCACTCTGTTCAGCATAGCTGGCGCATGTATGATTGCGCGGCATAATTGGAGACGATACGGCGCCCTTTATTTTACAAGCGCTGTCGTTGGCAGCCTTCTTTGTTTGTTGTTTGTGCAATTCAATTTTTATTCCTTCCCCGTGACCTTGATTCCGAACGTTCCTATTCCACTCACACAAATGTTTACGGCTCTCCCACTTTTGGTCCTGTTAGGCGTTCGCTACAGCCCGACTCGATGGCCGTGGAAAATCCCCTTTTACTGGGCGTTTGTCCATATCATTATGTTGTTAGAAACGATGTTCCTCTATAAACCAAAACTCATTCGGTACGAAAAATATTGGGATGTCTGGACCTCCTATACGTGGTGGTGGATATTTATGCTGGTGTTTGAGTGGGTCGGTGGTAACATCGTTCCTAGGGAGGACCGTAATCCGATTCGGGCTCGTTCATTCCGTTATGGTCGCTGGGCGTGGACCGTCCTTCATTTTATCGTGATTATAACGATATTTTTAGGCGGATTTTATCTGGGCAGGGTGTTGTGATTTGAGGTAAAGCAGTTACGAAGTTATGGTACTTTATGGTATAATAGACCTAGCTTGTCATTTTGAAAATTCAATCTAGTAAATGGCGTTTTCATTGCGATAGGCTAAGACAGTTCCGAAGTTTTCATTTATGAAAAGTGTGAAATTAGGATAAATAAACAGACATAATGGTAATGATAGGGAGATCGAACAGATGGCAAATGAAATACATAAGTTACAAAACGCTCTTACTATATTTAAGCCCGAAATTGTCCCCGCTAAATCAGGTGTTAGAATACAAGCTGAATTTGAAGTTAACGGGAAGAAAGATGTTCTGTGGTATGAGGTTGAGGAGAGATATGGACATTATTTAACCCAAGATAGAGTAGATGGTTTTTTAGTGGGGCTATTATTATTTGCCTCTAAAAATAACTATGACATTAAAGTAGCGGGGCCTTTATCAAACCAATTATTTTATCAACTGAATAAATATGTTCTTCCAGTTATCTCACAAGTGTATGGCCATAAGCCGATCAAAGTCTTCTGTGAACATTTAACCTATGCATGCATTAACACGGAACAGGCCGTAGGAACGGGTCTATCGTGCGGTATTGACTCTTTTAGCACAATTTATGAGAATCTCGTAAAAGAGGATTCTCATAAATTTAAAATAACTCATTTTGCAAATTTCAACGTTGGTTCCCACGGATCTCTTGGGGGGGACAAGGCGAGAGATTTGTTTCATAAAAGAGCCGCTAAGGCAAAAGTTTTTGTTGATGAATTGGGAATGGATTTAATAATGGTAGATAGCAATATTAGTGAGATCTTGCAGTTAAATTTTGAATCTACCCACACGTTTAGAAGTATGTCCGTTGTTTTAATTCTTCAAAGGTTGTTTGGTGTATACTATTACTCTTCGGCCTTTAATCTGAAAGAATCTAGGGAAAAAGCTTATTATGAAATTTTTAATATGGCGATGTTATCGACTGAGAGTATCAACCTTTATTCTTCGGGATCCGCCTACACTAGGGTTGAGAAAACGCGGTTAGTCGGAGAGTATACTCCCGCGTATAAATATTTGGATGTGTGTGTAATGGGTGATTTTAATTGCGGGAAATGCTTTAAATGCGCCAGGACGCTGTTAACGCTTGAGATTATCGGGAAAATCGAAAACTTCTCTTCTGTTTTTGATCTGGAAGCTTATAGAAAAATCAGAGCAAATTATATTGCGGAGGTAATCGCTGATAGAGAGAAAGATATATTTAAGAGGGAAATATATGATGAAATCATGAGAACTAATTACGAAATTCCGGTAAATTCAAAACTGGCCTCTTTATACCTTAAGACCAAAAGTCTTATAAGGGATTCAGTGAGATAAAGAGTCCGTCGCTTGTGGAAGACCCTTTTTAAGTATAATGGAAGGCAAAAACTAAGGAGTGAACGAGTTGCGCAACGGGTTAAAAGCTTTTAAAGATAAATTTAAGGTAGAGGATTTGACGATCTATGAAACAGAACATTGGGTATGGTCGCTTCGTCCTCACCAAGCTACTTTAGGGTCGGGAATTCTATCGTTAAAAAGAGAATGCGCGACTTTTGGTGAATTGGCTCAAGAAGAGTATGGGGATCTTTATCAGATGATTAAAGTTATTGAAGGATCTCTTCAAGAGTTATTTCATTATGATGTCATTAATTATTTGATGTTAATGATGGTAGATAAACATGTTCACTATCATGTAATTCCTCGCTACAAAAGTGAAAGGGAACAATTTGATCAGGTATGGAAGGATCAGGCATGGCCGGGGTTGCCAGATTTATCGGGAGAGGTATCCGAGAGCGAAGCGCTTTGCAAGATCGCTTCGTACGTTAAGAGCAATCTTAAACAAGTTCATAATTAAAAGAATAACAGCCCCGCATCTAGCTTAGAAACGGGGTTGTTGGATGATTGATCTCATTCATAAGGCATTTCTTTATTATTTACATTGATATCTTTGTCCGTTAGATACAGTTTTGCGCCATATAACGTATTGTTTTGGATGTCAAACGCTGGAGCGCCAATTCCTGCGTCAGGGGTGTAAATCCCTCTTGCCGCGAGGTTGGTGTAGATTTGATTGCCTTTAACGGTCGCGCTATTTATTTTAGCTGGGCGATTCTTCCAAGCATGTTGACCAATTTTGACAATATAAACGGATTCTTTCGTTAAATTCTTCGCATTAAATACGCTGTTTTCTACGGTTAAATGATCCCCTGTCGTCACGTAGATCGCAGGATTTTCTAAATCACCCGTGTAGTTAAAAACGGAATCTTCGACTTGGGCTTTCGCGGTTATGCTGTATAGGCCCAATCGAACATCGTTAAATTCGGAGTCCTTTATCGTAACATCCGCGTTATATTGCACGGCCAAAGCTGAGGTTCCGTTTCCTGTATAGTTGAAGGCGCTGTTCACATAGGTTCCTGAAGGCAGGCCTGTGGTTCCTGAGGCTCCATTTTCCATGACTAATCCATTGAACACGGTGTCTTTGGCGCTATAACCGGCAATTGTGACGGGCGTTTCCGGTGTTCCTTTTAATTGGACGTTTTCTACAATAACCGGTTTGCCGCTAATCGTAAGACTTCCGCCATTTTTAGGGTGGTCTCCTGTACTGATGATGGTTGTGTCTGAAATGATGGTTCCCTCGCTATTCCCGGAACCTACACTCAAACCGCCATCGGTAATCGTGTTGTTTTTGAAAATATTGTTTGCGCCGTACAGCGTTGCGCCCCCGCGGACAAAGTGGTTACCATTGATTTCGGCATTTGCTGGGTAGGATGTTAGTCCGACTTGTTCAAATGTATTGTTACTTATTTTGACTCCGACATAATCAGCGTGGACGTGTAAGCCGATCGTGCCTGGGACTTTTTCTCTGTCTGAGATAAAGGTATTTTCTTCAATTACAGCATCATTTCCGTAGGCCAGCACCATTTGGATTTTATTATCTTTGAATGTGTTCCCCTTAATTAATTGATTTCTCGCCGGGAAGAAGCCAGGTTCAATATCAATCCCGGATTGGGGCGCAACTCCTGTGGTGTCATGAATATTGTTATTTAGGATTTGAATATCTTCACCGCCCGCTGTAATGCCTTGTCTGCGATTGTGTCCAATGTCGTTGTTTACGATCCGCACATCTTTCGCGTTCTCTATCGACATCATCGTCATTTTTACTTTGGATGTGTTAGCGGCATTAAAAACAATTTTGTAAGTGTCGGCTTCTTTAGGAGCGATCGAATATTTGGTGTACACGCGCCCGATATCTTTGCTCAAGAAATTGCCATTTGCGTCATAGTAAAAGACTTCGAAATTTTTGCTGTTTAGGCCTTCTGCTAGCCAAATATTGACGATTTTGTGCCTTTCATGCGTGATGTTGCTAAAATCTCTTAGTTCTTTCGTGCGAATTTTACCTGATTCATTGATGGGTTTGCCGTTGGAATCGATGCCTCCTACCTCCAGACCGCTTGCGGTTATCGGATAACTTCCAGGCATAGTGGATCCGCCGATGTAGACCCCGTCCCCAGAGAACTTTTGAATGTTCACCCCATCGACAGTTATATTTCTTCCGCCGACAATGTTGATTCCATGCCCCCATTCGTGCGTGTTTCTGATGGTTGTGTAATCATGTGTGTCTCGATCCCCAATCAGTGTCCCGCCTTTGATCGTTACATTGTCGACCAGGGGACTTACATGGATCAAAGAATATTGGTCGTATCCATTGGTTTCTTTTTGCAACACGGTGTCATCGTCTAGCAGCAAGGTCATATCGCTGATTAAAGTGATGAGCGAGTCAGCTCGATTTTGGTATGTTCCATCACCCTTGGAGATTAGGAAAGTCCCAGCCGGCAGTTTTAATGTGTCGTATCCCTGCTCCTTTGCCCAAACCAATGCCCTGTTAATTCCTTTTGTTGTTTCTTCCGGATGGGTTCCATCATTATAGACATTCCATTCCTTTAAATCTAACTCATATACTTGTTGATCCGGTGTCCCGGGTGTCTCCGGGTCGGATGGCGTCGGTTCTACGGGTTCATCAGACCCGATTTTGGCTATAATGCCGTCGATCCTTTCTTTGACAGATTCTAGCTCCTCGATTATCCATGTTTGATCAGATTCTGCTTTTGCGAGGGTCGCGCCTGTTGCGGGGATAAAACTTGAAAATAAAAGCAACAAACTTACAGTAATTCTTAGAGGCTTTCCTTTCAATTCTATCAATCCTTTCATTTATATACGTGAACATAGCTCCGATAGCTTAGAACGCTATCTTGTATTTTAGTCTATTATATGGAAGTAAGCGAATTCTCGATTGGATGAGTGTCAGCAAAGAGAAATAAATAGGGGATTGACACCTCACAAATTTCATAAGTTTTACTAAAGGAAAGAAGTCCACCACTTACATTTAAAGCGAGCAGGGTCAATACCCGACTGAGGACTTGGTAGTTGAATGGAAAAACGATTAGGGCTGGTTTGCTTCTTTATAAGAGGCGGAGTGATTGTTCAAGCGAATGGAGAGAAGATACTAGAGTTGAGTCGAATGATTTTGTTGCGTTCCATCGGATCATTATGACATTTTATGATACCACAGCTTTTTTAATGGCTGCTTTTGTAAAAAAATGAGTCGCGGAAAGCGCTACACACGGTTGAATTTACAAATTTTATGGGGGTAAGCAACCGTGACTAGCGGCGGACGTGACTTAAGTTGCATTATAAAAATAAAAATGGGGCAAGTTAAAGGATAACCAGGGGCAACCATTTATTTGAGGAGGTAAATGAGTGGATTACAATGAGTATTGGACAAAAATTTATAAGGAGTCAGAGGATCTAAATTCCATCATTACTACTTATTGGCGCCATTTTTCCGATTGGGGTCATTGGCAATTTTGGGTTGTTGTTGCCATGTTTGTCATCCCACTCATCGTTGTTTATTTCAAAGTGGATCGGGCGCGCATTTTTGAAATTTTTTTCTTTGGCTACACGGGGCACATGTTGTGGGGATATAGCAACTTGGCAATGGAAAATATGACAGTAATCGTCCGAAAATATTTCTTGATCCCGCCGTTGCAAACTTCAATCGCGATGACCGCTTCGCTGCTGCCCGCATCTTATTTACTGTTATATCAATATTGTACGAATAAAAACAAAAACTTTTATTTATACACTATCGGGTTAAGCGCCGTATTTGCATTCGGTGTTGTACCGATTGAAAGATGGTTAGATTTGATCGATATTAGAAAGGGAATGAATTTTTTTTATATCTTTTTGAATAATGTTGCAGTCGGTTATCTTTCATACTGGTTCACTAAATTTGTAATAAAAGTAAAAAATAAGGGCGTAAAAACGGAATTTAATTTTAACCTTTTCAAAAATAAGGCGCGATAACTCGAAGGTAGCCTCACGAATTCCTCGTATATCCGCGACAATCCCCGCCGCCTGAATCCCGGAACCCGCCGCTCGCGGTTGCGTTCAAATCTTCACTGTATATTCAATTCTCCGCTACGATGGCGGTTTCGGCTAGTCAAGGGCTCGGTGGACCCAATACACATCCGCGGCTTGCGGCATTTTTTCAAAAGGGAAGTCGCCCCAATCGATTGCGGCGAATGCCTTGGCGCTGAACGTCATTTTCATTACGATTTCATGCGCGATGTCGCCGTTATCCGCTTTTAATGGCAAAACGATTTGGAAATCAACCGCCTCAACGCCGTTCATCAATTTTACCTTTTTTAACACGTCATGAGCATCTTGCCAGATCGTCCTTTTAATGAGATTCGTCGTTAATCCGTCTTTGCCGAATACGCGAATAAAAGCGGATTTGCGTTCCGAATTGTAATCCAATTGTAAAATCGTATCCCTGCCATTAAACCCGTTCCAGGAACCGAACGCGTCGTGGATCACTTTGCGAAGTTCCTTTTGCAAGGCGAGCGTCTCCTCATCAGGTTCCTCATCCGATGCCCACGGCAAGGTTTCAGGTTCAAGCTCTGTGACAGTCGGCTGCGCCTTCGTCTCTTTGGGATTTTCTACCGAAAAATTTAAATAAGCCAGTCCAATCAATCCGAAGGAGAGGGCCAATGAGACAACTTTATAGCGCAACCGCCTTTTATTAATAAGATCCACAAACAACAGGATAGACGAAACCAAGATTCCGATAAAACCCGCAATAAACAAGAGTACACCCATTTTTCTGACCCCCTAACTGGCAAAGCAGCCGTTCTATATGCATTACCTGTCAGTATAACGGGTTATTAGTAGTTCTTCAAACACATCCGAAGCAAAAAGGTGCCTGATAGCCCCTTTAAAACTTCACTCAATCCCTTCCTCCCACCCCGTTAACCCGATCCGCTTCTCATGTGAATCCGAAAATAAATAGAATATACGTTACCGCTTCCGACTGGAAGAGTATTAGAGCCTGCGCTAGGCGTGATCGGTATAGGTAGCTCGAATTAGCGCCCGCCCTTCATTCTTGTCGACTAGTTCTATGGATGTGGTTGTTTTAACCTAAATAAATCCCCTTTCAATCGGGACAGAACCTGTGGGTTGGTCCTATCTTATCCAAAAAGTGGAGGGACTTGGACCCATTTTGTGTTTGGGCACCCATATTTAACCAGGCATGAAGTATAATGTTTTTGTCAATTGAACCCTAGCTAAACGGAACAAAAGGAAAGAGGTGACGCAGATGAGCAAGCATCGAATACAGGATCAAAGAAGCGCAGGAATTCGGGATTCGGCGCAGCAACCGCAACAATCGCGAGGTCAAGAAACTTCTTCCCAGCAATCCTTTTCTTCGGGAGGAGGATTACCGATCCTTTCCGCTCCTCAGCTTTCTTTACCGAAAGGCGGTGGAGCGATCCAAAGTATGGATGAAAAGTTGTCAGTCCACTCGAATACAGGCGCGGCATCGTTGTCGATCCCCCTTTATATATCCCCTGGCCGTCAGGAATTTCAGCCCGCGTTGTCGCTGTCCTACGATTCGGGCGCAGGGAATAGTCCGTTTGGATTGGGCTGTTCTGTCTCGATCCCGTCGATTACACGGAAAACAGCGAAAGGAATTCCGACCTATCGGGATTCGGAAGATGCGGATACGTTTATTTTTGGGGGAGCGGAAGATCTCGTCCCGTTCAACGCAAACGCAAGCGAAACGGGGGAAGCGACATCTGATGTTTTCCATCGTGTAGAAGAGGGTGTGGAATACAGGGTCCGCCGCTATCGACCGCGAATCGAAGGCCTCTTTATCCGCATCGAACGATGGACTGAAGTCCATAGTGGAATCATCCATTGGCGCAGCGTTTCCAAAGACCAAGTGACAAGTATTTATGGAAAAAAAGAGGAAGCGCGCATAGCGGATCCACAACATCCGAATAAAATTTTCCAGTGGAATTTGGAACAGTCGTATGACACAAAAGGGAATATTATCGTTTACGAATACAAACGGGAAGATGGGCTTAATGTAAAGTCCCATGCCTTGAACGAACAACATCGCTTCAAATTATCTAAATTTTCAAACTTATATCTTAAAAGAATACGCTACGGCAATCAGCGGCCATTTGAAGCTAGCGAGTGGTTATTTGAAGTCGTTTTCGATTATGGGGAACATGGTGATTTAGCGGAAATACCCCAGTATGAACTAACGCGCGAGTGGTCGGTTAGAAAAGATCCTTTTTCAAGCTATCGATCCGGTTTTGAAATCCGAACGTATCGTTTATGTCAACGCGTGTTGATGTATCACCATTTTGTTGAATTAGGCGAAGGACCGACCCTCACGCGGTCAACGAACTTTACATATGAACACGGGGCAGCGTTGACGACACTGATTAAAGTGGAGCAAATCGGTTTTCGTAAAGGGGCAAATGGTCACATCGAACAACAGACATTTCCGCCGCTTGAACTGAACTATTCAAAATCGGTGTTGCAGGGTCAACTGAAAGAGCTTGATCCGACCAGTCTTGAGAATGCGCCGGCGGGAATCGATGGCGACGCCTACCGGCTGATTGATCTCGATGGAGAAGGTTTGCCTGGCATACTGGCGCAAGGGCCCAATGCTTGGTATTACAAGCGAAATTTGGGAAATGGAAAATTTGGAACTCAGAAGTTGGTGGATCCGCTTCCCGCGTTGGCTCGTTCGCCGCGCCGTAAACACCAATTAACCGATGTGACAGGGAGCGGACAGCTCGATTTAGTAGAATACGACGGAACACGGGCAGGATTTTATGAACGCAATGAAGAGGGAAGTTGGCAACCATTTACCCCGTTGCACTCGATTCCGAATGTCAATTGGAATGATCCCAATCTTCGCTTTATCGATTTGACAGGCGATGGACGGCTCGATCTGTTGTTGACGGAAGATACAGTATTCACATATTACCCAACAAAAGGGAGCGAAGGGTTTGGTTTGCCGCAAAGGGTACAGAAGGAGATTGATGAGGAAAAAGGTCCGAATCTCGTTTTCGCCGATGCGATCGAATCAATTTATTTAGCGGATATGTCGGGGGATGGTTTGACAGACCTCGTCCGCATTCGCAATGGAGAAATTTGCTATTGGCCAAACCTTGGGTATGGGCGTTTCGGGGCGAAGGTGACGATGGATCGTTCGCCGCGTTTCGCTTCGATGGATCGGCTTGACCCTCAGCGCTTGCGCTTGGCGGATATCGATGGATCAGGAACGACGGATTTAATTTATTTGGGAGAGACGACAATTGAAGTCTGGTTCAATCAGGCGGGAAATGCCTGGGGTGAAAAACAGAAGATATCTTCCTTTCCCCCGATTGACAATTTAGCTTACGTACAGGTTGCGGATCTACTTGGAATCGGCGTGACTTGCCTTGTCTGGTCTTCTCCTTTACCGACACATGGGGCGCGACGCGTGTTGTATATGGATTTGATGGGCGGAGTAAAGCCGCATTTGTTAACATCGATTCAAAATAATCTGGGTAAAGAGGAGAAACTGCATTATACCTCCTCGACTCAATTTTATTTGGAAGATAAAAAAAGAGGGCAACCGTGGCTCACGCCCCTCCCGTTTCCTGTCCAAGTTGTGGAACGGACCGAACTCATTGAGCATGTGACAGGCGCAACGTACAGCTCGCGTTATTCGTACCATCACGGTTACTATGATGGAATTGAACGGGAATTTCGTGGGTTCGGTCTTGTGAAACAATGGGATACCGATCAGTTTTCTGTTTCAAACGAACTTGATCAACCGCCCGTCTTGACCAAAACATGGTTCCATACAGGGGCTTGGCTCGGACGGCAACGAATGACAGACCATTTTAGAAATGAATATTACGCCGGCGATTCTAAGGCGTTCAATGTAGCGCCAACATTGTTCCCGCCTAACTTGACAAATGAAGAAAAAAGGCAAGCGTGTCAAGCGTTGAAAGGGCAGCCGCTGCGTACAGAAATATATAGGATCGATGGAACGCCACAAAGTGAACATCCTTTTCAGGTGATGGAGTATGCCTATCAGATTCAGCGGTTGCAAGCGGCGTTCGATGATCACGATGCGGTGTTTTATGTTTATCAAAGCGAGGCGGTGACCTATCACTATGAGCGTAATCCAGAAGATCCGCGTGTAGCGCGGGAGCTAACCTTGGAAGTGGATGAATTCGGAAACACAAGGAAAGCTGCCGCTATCGCCTATCCGCGTCGAAACGCGCAAATCAATGATCAAGCGAAGCTAGCGCCACAAATGGAAACGGTTGTCATCTACACCGAATCCGATTATGTGAATCGGGCGGAGGCGGATGTGTATCGCATCGGGACCTTGCTTGAACAGCGGGCGTATGAGTTAACGGGACTTCCACCGACCATAGCGAATGGCTTGTTTTCAATGGACGAACTCGTTTCCTTGGTTGAAACGTCGGAGCTGATCCCATTTGAGGTCGCGTCGAACAAGCAAACACCGCAAAAAAAGCTGGTTCAATCCGCTCGAATTCGGTATTGGAAAGACGACTTATCGGGTCCGCTCCCGATGGGTGAAGTGGACGTGTTCGCGTTCCCGTATGAAACGTACGAACTTGCCTTGACGCCGGGATTGATTGCGGAAGTATACGGCGATCGCGTTGATCGAATGTTGCTTGCGGAAGCGGGGTACGTGGAAATGGACGGTAATTGGTGGCTCGCTTCGGGTTATCCAACGTTTGACGCGACTCGCTTTTATCATCCGATCGCCTATACAGATCCGTTTGGAGCGATGACCACAACGAAATATGACAAGTACGCGTTGTTTCCAATCGAAACGGTGGCGCCCGATCCACTGCCAGGGGTAGCGGGCGATGTTACGCGGATCAGCTACGATTATCGGACGTTGCAAGCGGAACAACTGATTGATCCCAATGGGAATCGCTCGGTCGCGCGTTTCGATGCGTTGGGAATGGTTGCGGCCACGGCGTTGATGGCTAAGCCGTCAGAACAAACGGGAGATTCACTCGCTGAATTTGTGGAGCGAAAACCGAATACGCTTGCTGAGAGTGTAGCGGATCCGCATCACTTTCTACAACAGGCGACCACCCGCTTTATGATCGATCTGGACGCGTTTCAACGGGAACGTCAACCTGTCGGAATCCATACGATCGCGCGGGAAACGCACCATTTTGAACTGGGTCCAAATGAAGTGAGTCGGGTCCAACATCTCCTTTCGTATCAGGATGGACTCGGCAGGGAACTGATGACAAAGGCGCGAGCGGAGGCAGGGAAAGCGCCTGACCGCGATCCGCAAACGGGAGCCCTAATCATCATCGACAATCAGGTTCAGATGGTAGACACACCGATGCGATGGATCGGCAGCGGTCGAACGATCTACGACAACAAGGGCAATCCCGTCAAACAATATGAGCCCTTTTTTACCGATGGGCATGACTATGAGGAAGAAGCGCAGCTTGTGATGTGGGGCGTCAGCTCCATTTTACGCTATGATCCGCTCGGTCGTTTGATTCGAACGGATTTTCCAGACGGTTCGTTTGAAAAGGTAGCCTTCGATCCGTGGTCGCAAACGCAATGGGATGGCAATGATACCGTCCTCGAAAGCGAGTGGTACCGAGAGCGTAACAATCCCGATCCTACAGGCGCGGAACCGAGCGATCCCGACAGACGGGCGGCGTGGTTGGCCGCCCAACATGCAAATACACCTGCGATGAGCTACTTGGATACGTTAGGTCAGGCGTTTTTGCAGATCGAAGACAATGGGGAGGCGGGTCAATATGAACAACGCATTACGTTCGATCTATCCGGTAATCCCCTCGAAGTTACCGACGCAAAACAACGTGTTGTGATGCGGACGCGCTACGATTTGCTCGGTCGCCCGCTTGAAACGAACAGTGTCGATCAAGGCATGAGGTGGATGTTTGTGGGTGCCGATGAGCAGCCTGTTCGGCTATGGGACGAACGCGGTCACCAATTCGAAATGCGCTACGATGCGTTGCGCCGACCGACGGAAACGTGGATTCATTCAGTGGACAGCGGCGATCCCTATCTGTCTGCAAAGGTGGAATATGGGGAGGCCCAACCGCAAGCGGAGAAATACAATCTACGCGGGCAAGTATATCGACAGTTTGATCAGGCGGGAATTGTTGTGATCGATGCGTACGATTTTAAAGGGAATCCGTTAAGTCAACGCAGAACGCTAACGGAATCATTTGACAGCGTGATCGACTGGTCTGCGAATCCTTCCATGGAAAGCGACTCCTATGAACAGACAGCCCGCTTTGACGCGCTTAATCGCCCGATTGCGCAACAGCAGCCCGATCAAAGCGTTTTGTACTATAGCTATCAATCGTCAGGCCTACTTACAAAAATAGCAGGTGTGTTGCCAAACGGGCAACAACAATCCCAGGCTGCTTTTGTTGAACAAATTGATTACAACGCGCGTGGTCAACGGGAGCGAATCGTATATGGTAACGGCGTCGAAACGAGCTACGTGTATGATGAACAGACTTTTCGTTTAACTCGTTTGGAGACAATCCGTTTGTCGGACAGCGCGCGATTGCAAGCGCTCGCCTACACATATGATCCAGTCGGGAATGTAACCGAGATCCACGATGAGGCCCAGCAGACCACTTTTTTCAAAAATAGTGTGGTCGAACCGAACAGTCGATTTAGCTATGATCCGCTCTATCGGTTAAAAAAGGCGGAGGGAAGAGAGGCATCAGGTCAGGGCTTACCGATGTCCGCGGCGCCAAAGGAATTACCGATTGCCGAACTGCCGCACGCTCATGATAACGAGGCGATGCGTCGGTATGTCGAGGAATACGAGTATGACGAGGTTGGCAACTTGATTCGTCTGGCTCATCGGTTGTCGAACCCGGCTTTTCAAGATCAGCAATGGACCCGACACTACCAATATGAGGCGGAAAATCACCGGTTGCTATCAACAAGTTTACCTGGAGATGACACGGATGTTGTACGCAACGCGGGTGAAATGTATTCCGCGCGCTACGCGTATGATGCCCATGGCAACATGACTCAGATGCCGCATCTAGCGAAGCTCGACTGGGACCCGCATGATCAATTGCGCAGAGTCGATTTAGGCGGGGGCGGCGAGGAATTTTATACCTATGACGCAGCAGGAGAACGCGTTCGAAAAACACATCGACACCGAGGTGGCTCAACCATCGAACAGCGAATCTATTTTGGCGGGTTTGAAATCTACCGAAAAAGTCGAAAGGGTCAGCTTGAATTAGAGCGGACTTCCTTGCATGTGTTGGACGGCAACGCGCGCATCGCTTTAATAGAAACGAAAAAAATCGACACGAGCGAAGCGATACTCGATTCGAAGCCCGTGATCCGCTATCAATTGCATAATCACCTCCAATCGGCATCAATTGAATTGGATGAAGTAGGCCGCTTGATCTCGTATGAGGAGTATCTTCCATTCGGCGAAAGGGCCTATCAATCAGGACGCAATGCGGCGGAAACAAGCTTGAAGCGGTATCGCTATACCGGGAAGGAACGCGATGAAACAACCGGACTCTACTATTACGGAGCGCGCTATTATCTCGCTTGGTTAGGAAGATGGGCAAGCGCCGATCCGGCAGGCTTTGTCGATGGGTTAAATCTGTATGCCTATGTCTCAAATAATCCGTTGAAGTATGTGGATCCAGAGGGATTGCAAAGCCAGGAGATTGATGGGTATTTATCGATAGGAGAAAACTGCTACCCGAATCCTGAGTCATCTGGCGATCAACCTGAATTAAATCAAACGGAGGAATCGAATGAGAAGAAGGAGTTCACTCGTGAACAGATTATTGATCTGCTGCAACAAGCACTCTTGATAGAGGATTTTGTTGAGAGATTAGACTTTTTATTGGATAAAGGGATTGAAGAAGAATATCGTTCCGCTCTTTTTACTCTTTGGTATGATGGCGTCCCCGTAGGCGCGAATTTGAAACTGTTAAGGGCGGCTCGAGACCAAGCAAACCAAATGTTTAATAATATGGAATTTTTAATTGAGGATGCTGACCGAGGAGCGATGGTTGTACGGGGACATAGCCTAAAGCGAGAGATTCATAATCGCAACGTGCAAAGGATAATTAATCGTATGAAAAAATTAGAGAGTAAGATCAATACCTTGGGTGGCGCGTTAGGGGTCGGAGTCGGACTTGCGATAGGTATGGAAGGCGATGATCTTGATAATCTCATTATTTTTGGTGGAACAGTAGGTGGGCTAGGGAGGCGTCAAAAAGTAAGTTTAGCGACGCCAAGGCGCGCAAGCCAGAATCACGTAGGAAGGACTATTGGCAATGGAGATAGTACGCGCGATACCACTTTATCTAATAAAGTGAATGGGGATAGGATTATGCGGCGACATCTAGAGCCAAGACGACCTACTCCAACCCATGAACAAATTCGCAACCAACAACAACTCCGAATGATGGAGCTCAGAACGCTTTATTGGTTAGATAAAGTGCACGGTCCAGCAAGATAAAATCAAAATCACTCTACGATAAAAAAGGGGAGGCACTTCATGTCAATTTATCAATTAACCGGAAACGCGCGAGATCGTTCAAAAGATCTCGGCGTGTCCGCTTTACGAATCGAAATCAAGCATAAACAAGCGGTGATCGGCGAGGCAAAAACAGATCAAACCGGGCAGTTTACGATGCGTCTGGACCTAGCGGGGATTGAACGGCCGCTCCGTAAGAACTTAGATGTTCAATTAAAAGAGTTTCTGCAAAAAATGCTGAAGGATCGACCGTTAACGACACCTGGAATGAAGATGCGGTTGGAGCGGTTACAAGCGCAACAGGAGGAACAATTTGAGAAACAATTCGCGCGTCAGTTTGAGCAGGAGTTAAATGAGCTGACCGTCGATGTTTACTTTCAAAACCAACTTCTCAAATCAGTTAAACATGAGTTTAAATGGGAGCACGATAAGCGGACGGGTCTGCTCGCGATTACATTTGATGCAAAGGAACTACCGTCAAAACAAGAAGAACCGACGCAAAAAGGAAGCGAGCTTCGCGTACAGGGCCGTGTCTTGAAAGTCGATGGGTCCCCGCTTCCCGACGGGATCGCCCGCGCCTACGATAAGCGGTTGCGAGTAGAGGAACAGCTAGCCGAGGTAAAAGTGGGTCGGGATGGTCGATATCTGATTCAAACGACCGTTGCTAGCGACTACATCAATCTGTTGCTCCGTGTGTTTGATGCAGATGGAACAGAGCTAGGCGCATCTCCCGTGTTGCATCATGCGACATTGGATGAGCAAGTCGATATTATCATATCAGGTGAGAAGATCAAACTGGCTTCCGAATTTGAGATCGTCGAGCAAGGATTGAGCCCGCATTTAGATGGAGCGGAAGCCGCCTCATTGACAGATGAAGAAGTTGATTTTCTAAAGGAACAAACGGGACTTGATTCACAGCAAATTACCCATTATGTACTGGCGCATCAACTACAAGCGGAGACGAAGGCGCCGTTGGAAACATTGTATGGCGCGCTACGAATGGAAAATCCGATGAGTTTGACTGATTTTCTTGTCAAAGATAGCGATGTCCTAGTTCAAGCAGCGCAAAAAGCCGTCGAATTGAATCTTATTTCCGAAAGTGGCGATGAAAAAACATTTGTTACTCAATTAGATAACTACTCGGTCAAAAAGATGCTTGAAAGTCCGCAAGACGGCGTTCGGCTCCAGCTTGGCGCGCTCGTTAAACTGACGGGGATGACATCCAAGCAACAACAAACATTTGTTCAACATGCGCTCGCGTTCAAAGGGGATGCCAACGTATTTTGGACGGAGTTGAGCCAGCAAGGTGTGTTGTCGGAAAAAGCGGTAAAGGAAGTTCAAACGACGCTGAAAATTGGGGTGGTTACGGCTGGGCATGCGCCGCTGACGAGTGTACTGAAAAAGCAATTCGAGCAAGGGCAGTTCACTGCGCTGCGTGACTTGGGTCGGTTAAAGCAGCAGGATTGGTTGCGGCTAATCGATCAATCGGCTGGCGATGATCAAGCAGATGCGGTTCCTGACGGGATTAGCGGAGATACGGATCAGGACAAACGGGTAACCTACGCGCGCGTTCTGTCGCGCACCGTCGAGGACGCATTTCCAACGGCGGTGTTTGCCGAGCGACTGCGTGAAGACCATCAAGCGCAACCGTTGTATCGCGATCTCCTCAAGACGTTGGACGTCAATCCGGATTTTGAACTCGGAGCGATGTCGATCGAGCAATCGATTGAGCAGCACCCTGACATATTAAAAGGGGCATCGGATCGGGAAAAAGTGATCGATGGTTTAAAGCGAGCGCGTCGCGCCTTTTTACTGGCCCCGCGCTTTGAAAAGTATGACGCAGTCAAAGTGTTGTTGGATGATCAACTCGATTCAGCGACGAGAGTGGCGAGCATGGACCAAGAAACGTTTATCCAAGCTTATAGCGTGAAATTAGGAGGAGCGGAGCGAGCTCAAGTCGTTCATAAAAATGCGTTGCAACGAGCAAGCATGACGCAATCGATGATCGCTAGCTTGGGTCGTCATTTTCACCAAAACACCCCGATGGTCATTCCAAGTCATGACCAATTGCTGGATAATTCGTTGTTCATGTTCGGAGATGGCGTGGATGCCAGTTCACAAAAACGGATGACCAAAAGTATTGACGAAGCAAAGGCGAAATGGGCGGATCTGTTTGGAAGGATCGACTATTGCGATTGTGAACCTTGTCGCTCGGTGTACAGTCCTGCTGCATATTTGACCGATTTGCTTCACTTTTTACAAGACCGACCGGCGGAGCAAAAAGGGCGCGCGCTCGAATTATTCTTTGAAAGACGCCCGGATATTGGCCGAATTTTACTGAATTGTGAAAATACAAACACGACGTTACCGTACATTGACCTTGTAAATGAAGTGTTGGAAGAGCAAGTGTTTCAACTCGTCGGAAAGACAGGCCAAGTCGCCCGCAACACGACGTTAACTGCGGATGAATTGCGAGCCCATCCCGAGTATTTGCAACCAGCGGCGTATGAGGAACTGAAAAAGGCTGTCTATCCGTGGCGTTTGCCATTCGATCTGTTTGCGCGGGAAGCAACGTTGTATTTGGATCATATTGGGGTCGATCGCGCCGAAGTAATGGAGCTGTTGGAGCGTGAATCGGACGAACCGACGGCTGTGAAGATCGCTTGTGAGCGGTTAGGCCTGTATCCAATCGAATATAAACTAATTACAGCGACAAATGGGCAATCAAGCCAGCCTGAAAATTTTTGGCAGTTTGAATCCAAATTGGAGTGGGTCGATACGTTAAAAGGAGACGTTCCGCTTGTATTAAAGCGGGCGCAGCTTACTTTTAAGGAATGTCTTGCGTTGTTACGCGCTGAATATGTCAACCCGAATGCTCAATTTGGTATTCGCTTTATTGGAAAAGCGGACGCTTCTGAATCAGAAGGAGATCTATGCGACCTAGGGCAAGCGTGGTTTGCTTATAAAGGCGCGGAAATTAGCGGCAAAGAAGCCGAAGATTTATTTGCTGACATGCTGAGTCGCCTGCATCGCTTTGTTCGTTTGCAACGAGCTTTGGATTGGTCTACCTTTGAGCTCGATCTCGCGATCGAGACGCTTGGAACAGGCGTGGATCCATTGCTTAAAACGGCCGGTTCCTCCATCATCGTGAAACTTGCCGAGCTTGTGACGTTGCGAAAGCATTCTGATCTGTCGTTGGAAGAGCTGTTGAGCTGGTTTGGGGACATCAACACGCGGGCGATCCCAACCTTAAGCGAATCGAACGAACAGCAACCGTTATATCATCGGTTATTCTTAAATCGGGCCGTCACTTCGCCTATTAATGAAAGTTTTAAATTGACAAGCGAAGGGAAACTGGCGGGGGAATCGGAGTCGCTCACCGAGCATGCGGAGACGATTCAATCTGTCTTGCGGATCTCCGCCGAAGAATTCACGTTGTTGCAAAACGAACTGTCGCCGACGGATCAGTTAAGTTTAGCCGCTTTGTCTGCGTTGTACCGTCATGTCTCATTGGCGCGCAGCATGCGGATCACTGTCGTCGAATTGTTAGCTTATAAACAGCTCAGCGCCCATCTCCCTTTTGCATCGACGCGGGAAACAATCGCGTTTATGGGGGATGTGGAAGAAGCGCGAATGACGCGGATTACGGTAGCTGAATGGGGATATTGGCTGCAAGATACAGTGGGGGATTCCGAGCGAGCAAAGATGGATGAGGAAATTACGGAATTCTTGACTGAACTACGCAGTGGGATTGTCAATCTTTACGCGGAGGAACGGTTGCAAGCGAGCGGGGACGATTCGGAAGAGGCTAAAGACCGACAATTGTTGGACGGTCAGCAACGGAGGGAGCAGTGGATCAAGGACAGACTAGCCGGTTTACTGTCAGTGGATGCGATCGCCGGTCAGCTTTTAGTCGAACAGATCAAAACGCCAGGCGCCTCGGTTCCTGTTTATGAAGCGATCTTGGCCAGCGAATTGGCGGCGGCTCCGTCTGTCCCTGAAGTCGAAACAGATGAGTCGGGGGAATCGGATCAGTCGAACGTGGATCAATCTGATGAACAAACAGAAGCGGCTCCGTCGATCGAACTGAACATCAATCGAGCGTCGTTTTCGGACATTTATGACGGCATCGTTCGCTTGCAAAAGGCGGGTCAAATCGTTCATCGAATGGAGATTACGGGGACATATTTACCAATCGTATTAGCAGGGGGAGCAAACGAACACTGGCTTGATCTCGGCCAACTGCCGACGGCAACAGAATCGGAGTCAGCCTCCTTTACAGCAGGCTTGAAGTTGCAGCGCGTTTTAAACAAGCAGCAACAGACTCGCCCGCGAAAAGGGGACCGCGCTTTTCTTGCGTTACTGGCATTCATGTTTCAAAGCGGGCAAGATGCGGTGAATCGCCCGCAGGTAGTGGATGAGCTTAGCGCCTATTTTGGCTGGGATTCCCAAGCGCTAACGAAAATAATCGGTCCAGAAGGTCTTGATTTATCAAGTGAGGAAATTGCGGATATCGATACGATCGAACGACTGGAGCAGATCTTTAGGATTCTTTCGCGGTCGCAACTTTCCGTTGAAGGCT
Organism: Ammoniphilus oxalaticus; assembly: GCF_003609605.1. Classification (NCBI taxonomy): domain Bacteria; kingdom Bacillati; phylum Bacillota; class Bacilli; order Caryophanales; family Paenibacillaceae; genus Ammoniphilus; species Ammoniphilus oxalaticus. The sequence continues at coordinate 295,027 of NZ_MCHY01000006.1, forward strand.
TGTTTACATTGACAACGGCTGAAGTCAGCGAGGAGATGGCGCGTCGGGCCCGATTGGCGGCTAAAGCGAAGTATGACGAACAAGCTTGGATCGCGATTGCGGAAGGGATTCGCAATACGTTGCGCGAAGAACAGCGCCAAGCTTTAGTCGACTATATTGTCGTCCGTAATACCGACATAAGCGATGCGAACGACTTGTTCGGTCACTTATTAATCGATGTGGAAATGAGTTCCTGTAAGCAAACATCGCGCATCACCCAGGCGATTAGTTCGGCGCAATTGTTTGTGGAACGCTGCCTGATGAATTTAGAAGAGCCCGTGTTGTCGTCGGCTGACGCCAAAGAATGGAAGCAATGGAGAAAACGTTACCGTGTTTGGGAAGCGAACCGCCAAGTCTTTTTGTATCCAGAAAATTGGATTGAGCCGGAGTTAAGGACCGAAAAATCACCGTTTTTCAAAGACTTAGAAGATGAACTAATGCAAGGTGATGTGACGACTGAAGCGGTGGAGCGGGCCTATCGCGGCTATCTAGAAAAATTAATGGAAGTTTCCAATTTAGAAGTAGCGGGCTTGTATCATGAAACGGAAAATGGAACAGGAACAGATATCGTTCATGTTTTTGCGCGTACTCGAAACATTCCGCGGGTTTACTTTTACCGTCAACGAGTTAACGACTCGCGGTGGACCGCTTGGGAACGAATAGATTTGGACATTGAAGGAGACCACCTAATTCCGACCGTTTTCAATCGAAGACTAACTTTGTTTTGGCCGATTTTTACCGAGCGAGTGGTCGAGGAGATTCCCTCTGAAAAGGCAAGCAACGCGGATAAAATGCCGAAAAAGTACTGGGAGATCAAGTTGGCTTGGAGTGTCTTCCAAGATGGAAAGTGGTCGCCGAAACAGACGACGGAGGATGTGATTGTCACAGGAAAGGGAAGCCATCAGCTGCTCAAGAAGGAATCGATCTATTTTCAGGCGCAAAGTGAGATTATTGCTTGCTATGACGGACAGGACTATCTGATTGGCATGTTTTCCTATGATTTTAGTGTTAATCAGGTAAAGCGACATATTCCTATTGCGAACGTTTGGAGATTACCCGAACAGGTCCAGCAAGCGAATTTTTCGTTAGTGATGTCCACGATAGCGCCCGAAGCACCCAAAATCTGGACACGCGAAAGAATGGGATTGCAGTCCCATGGCAGCCTGATTTTACCAGCTCAAAATCACGCGAAAGAGATCGTGAATCAGGTTGTTTTGAAAAAGCAAGCTCCTTATTTGTTGCTGCCAGATACAAAGGAAACAGCTCAGTTCCGTTCGCAGGGCGTGTTCTTTGTTGTGGACCGAGAGAATCAGCGGACCTTCTTTGTCAAACCGAAGGATGCCTATGGGAGGGCTTCCATCCTAGGAGGTGATCTGGGTTGGCTCCCGCCAGAGTTCGTTTTCGATCCAGGTCGATACGGGAATTTTGATTTAATTGATCAGCATGATCTGCTAATTACGGGACGTGTCAAGTTTCCGATAGCTCCGCAGTTAAACGCTGATTGGACTGTCGGGACACCGATTGCAGGAAATCCAGCGGCGCAGATTCCTATTGCAAATGAACCATTTCTAGACGGATCAGTAGGAGGAAGAATCAACCCGCAAATTGGAAATCAGCATTTCGATTTTTCAGATGTTGGGATGCCTGATCGGAACGTAAATCGGATGCTAATGATGGAGCCCACCACTGGTGCTATGTCGGGGTCGATTGCCAATTTTTATACCCTGGGAGAGGGCTATGGCCCTGCTTTAATGCAATTGAAAGGGAAAAGGTACACATTCTATACGTTCTATCATCCGTATGTCATCGAATTGAATAAGAATTTGATTCGCTATGGGGTGGACGGACTGCTTGATCCGAAAGTGGGTAGTTTGTTATATTGCCAACAATTCCCGAATCAATTTGAATTTAGCGCGTACGAACCGCAAAAAGAGTTTGTATCCGATTGCCCTGTCGCTTCAGATTTGGATTTTTCAGCGGATGGGGCGTACAGCCTATATAATTGGGAACTGTTTTTCCACATTCCGTTTTTAATCGCGAGTCGCTTGAGTCAACATCAACGATTTGAAGAAGCCCAAAAGTGGTATCATGCTATTTTTGATCCAACGACGCCTTTATCTGAACAGGAAAAGAAAAAGTCGGAGCAACCCGGCGCTCGCAGGTTTTGGAAAGTAAAGCCATTTTATGAAGAAGAAGTGCGACGATTGCGCGAAATGCTCTTGTTGATCAATCGTTTGGATGAAGCGCCAGCGGTAACGGAGGATTGTTCGCAACAGTCGCTGTTGGAGTCGCTTGCTGAACAGGTGAAGGAGTGGGAACGTAATCCGTTTGATCCGCATGTGATCGCCAATCTGCGACCGATTGCTTACATGAAGTCCGTCGTGATGAAATATGTCGACAATTTGATTGCGTGGGGAGATAACTTGTTTCAACAGGCAACCCGTGAATCGATCGACGAAGCGACACACATTTACACATTGGCCGCGCAAATATTGGGAGAGCGACCACACAGCATTCCCGCGCCGCAAGAATCGGTAGCGCTATCGTTCAAAGATTTAATGGATAACGAAGCGTTGGACCGACTTTCGAACGCGGAAATCGAGGTGGAAGACTTATTGCCTCAATTACCAGAAACGATGGGTCCTGGCAATGCTTCATCGCTGCCGCTTGGACGGAGCTTGTTCTTCTGCGTCCCGAAAAATGATAAACTAACAGGCTATTGGAACACGGTGGAAGATCGTCTGTTTAAAATTCGCCATTGCTTAGATATTGAGGGGCAAGCGCAGCAATTGCCACTGTTCGCGCCGCCGATTGATCCAGGGATGTTGGTGAAGGCCGCTGCGGCTGGAGCTGATATTTCACGGGCAGTGAACGAATTACATGCGCCATTGCCGCACTATCGTTATCAAACGCTGCATCGAAAAGCGCTGGAGCTCTGCCAAGATGTGAGCGGGCTTGGCTCTGCTTTGCTTGCCGCGCTTGAAAAGAAAGATGGCGAACAACTGGCTCATTTGCGGTCGACGCACGGAATCCAACTGCAGGAAGCGGGGCTTGAAATTCGAGCCCAACGGATCGCGGAAGCGAAAGAAGCGGTTGCTGGGCTAGAACGTTACTACGAAGTTGTCGATGATCGTAGAAGCCATTACACCTGGTTGATTGAAGAAGATTTGAATTTGTGGGAAAAAGGTCACTATAAACTAGCTTTAGCAGCGGTGGGGCTTCGAACGATTTCTCAATTCATGACATTTGGGGCGGCGCCGATCGCATCATTACCCGATGTAACCATCGGTGTCGCTGGAACGTTTGGGAGTCCTGTGGCGACTGCCACGACCATCGGCGGCCAAAAGAGCGCGAGTACATTAAAAGGCTTTGCCGATGCATTCAATATCATGGGGTCTGTTGCTGAATCGGGCGGTCAACTAGCCGCGGTGTTCGGTAGTTACGCTCGGCGCAGAGAAGAGTGGAAATTCCAAAGGGATCAGGCATATAGAGAATTGGACAGAATCAAGGTTCAAATCCTTGAGGCGAACATCCGTATCGCGATTACCGAACGAGAACTGGGAGATGCGAAGCTGCAAATCGAGCAAGCGAAAGTGGAAGAGGATTTCCTTGTCCAAAAGTTTACCAACGAGAACTTGTACAATTGGATGGTCACTCAATTATCCAACCTGTACTTCCAAAGTTATGAACTGGCTTACACAACGGCGAAACGCGCTGAAAAAGCGTACCAGTTTGAGCTCGGTCGACATCAGGAAACGTTTATTACGTTTGGACATTGGGATAATCTGCGCAGAGGGTTGTTGTCTGGCGAACGATTGCGCTTTGAGTTGCAACGAATGGATGTCGCTTACTTGAATAACGATCGCCGCGAGTTTGAACTGAACAAAGATATTTCTTTGTTACAGCTTGATCCGTATCAGTTGATTCGCTTACGCGAAACAGGGGAATGTGAGATTCATTTGCCTGAAACGCTGTTTGACTACGACTACCCAGGGCATTACATGCGTCGGATTAAAGCGGTTCGTATGACAATTCCTTGTGTCAGTGGACCCTACACAAGTGTCAATGCGACCTTAACTTTGACGAAAGGGAAGACGCGACTCAACAGTGATCCGAACAAAGCAGAATTTTACGAAACGGTTGGGGCCTTTCACACGATGGTCACCAGCCATGCCCAACAAGACGCGGGCCTGTTTGAGCTCAATTTTCAAGATGCTCGTTACTTACCGTTTGAAGGAGCGGGAGCGGACAGCAGTTGGTTATTGGAGCTGCCGAAAGACACGAATCACTTTGATTTCGCAACCATTTCCGACGTGTTATTGCATGTAAGTTATACGTCGCGTGATGGCGGGAAACGATTGAGGGAAAAGGCGCGTGAAGAGAGAGATGCTGTCTTAAAGGACAGCGGACTGATCGCAACCTTTTCGGCAAAACAACACTTGTCGGCTGCCTGGCATGAGTTCCTGAATGATCCTAATCCGCAAACCGACGCGCATGAATTACATGTCGAACTTCGGACCGATGGATTCCGCGCTTCGTCAAAGCATGAGGTTAGATTTGATCGTGATCAGCAAGTCATCTTGCTTGTCAAGGTGAATGATTCGGTGGAATTGGATGAATTGACCCTGACCATTGAAGGCAAGCCAATCACTTTCAAAGCTGGGACGCAAAGTAAGCCAGCGGACGGAGAGGCGGGCCAGAATGGACCGCCTACGGGATTAAATAGCGAGGATAAGCAGCGGCCACAAGAAGCGCTAACGGGAATAAAAAATATATTCATGGGGGAAGTCAGCGCATCTGAGATCAACCCAGCAGACTGGACGATCACGATCCGCGACCAAGACATTCCTGACGCGCTCAAAGCAACGGATGAGCAAGGCGCGCGCAACGGTCTGGATCGAACGCTGTTCGAAGATATATGGATTGTTTGCCACT